>CALFRR010000042.1 GCA_937919435.1 uncultured Alphaproteobacteria bacterium
ATCGGTGAATCACGCAACCTCGCCGAGCGCAACGGCCTTTTGGGTCAGGCTCTGATAGCGGTCCATGGTGCCGGAGGCGTTCTCGTCCGGGATCTTGCCGAAGACGATCTCCGGATATTTCGCCTTCCAGTCCTGCGCGTCGGCGCCGGTGGCGGAGAAGGCGACGGCGGCGGCGGCGAGGCCGAGCACGGAACGGCGGTCGATCATGGGTCTCTCCTGTCGAGGGGGCCGGCGGCACGGCCGCACGGGGGAAGGAAACGGGCCGGTCGGTCAGACCGGTTCGTCGGCGCGCGCCGCATCCCAGGCGGCGCGGATCTGGTCGGGGGTCGGATCGCCGACCCCGGGGATCTCGACGACGTCGGACGCCTCGAGCCCGTAGAGGTCGGTCACCACCGCGTCGGTCAGTGCCCGCGGCGGGCCGTCGAAGACGATGCGGCCGGCCTTCATGCCGATCAGCCGATCGCAGTAGCGCCGAGCCAGATCGATCGAATGGAGGTTGGTCAGGACGGTGATGCCGAAGTCGCGGTTCACCCGCAGCAGCGCATCCATCACCACCTTGGTGTTGCGCGGATCGAGCGAGGCGATCGGCTCGTCGGCGAGCACCAGCCGCGGCTCCTGGACCAGCGCGCGGGCGATGGCGACGCGCTGCTGCTGACCGCCGGAGAGGCTCCCGGCGCGGTTGGCGGCGAGGCCGGCGATGTCGAACAGTTCGAGCGCGGAGAGCGCGATCGCCCTGTCGTCCCCCGACCACGCCTTGATCAGCGAGCGCCACTGCGGCATGTGGTCGAGCCGGCCCATCATCACGTTGGTCAGCACGTCGAGCCGGTCGACCAGCGCGAACTGCTGGAAGACCATCGCGCAGTCGCGCCGCCAGTGACGCAGCCGGGCGCCCTTCAACGCGGTCACCTCGCGATCCTCGAAGACGATGCGGCCTTCGCTCGGCTCGACCAGCCGGTCGATCATCCGCAGCAGCGTCGACTTGCCGGCGCCGGAACGGCCGATGATGCCGACCATCTCGCCGGTCGGGACGGCGAGATCGACCGCATCGACCGCGACGAAATCGCCGAAGCGGCGGGTCAGACGCTCGATCGAGAGCATGCGCGTCTCCTCGTCGGGCGTGACGGCACACGCCCGTTCGACCGGTGGGGCCGGTAGATCGGATGGTTTCGGTGCTTCTCGACTAGCGGTGGCGGACAACGGTTTCGTGACCGGCGAGTGACCGATCGATGACGCGTCGTCATGGTCCCGTTCGCGCGGTGCGGCGAAGAGCCCCGGCACCGGCCGCATGCCAGAACCGTCCGATCTAAGCGGTTCGCAAACCGAATCCGGGGTATTCGAGGGGCGATCGGGTGCGTTTCGACGATTCGAGAGGGGATTTTCGATGATTTTCCCGTCGATCGCCGCCCGAGGGAGGAGAAGCGACGTGACCGTCACCGAATTCCGCATCGAACACGACCTGCTCGGAGACAGGGAGGTCCCGAGTGACGTCTACTGGGGCGTGCATACCCTGCGCGCGGTGGAGAACTTTCCGGTCACCCGGATCGCGATCTCGACCTACCCCGACCTGATCCGGGCGCTCGCAGACATCAAGGCGGCCGCGGCGCAGGCGAACTGCGAACTCGGGCTGCTCGCCCCCGATCTCGCCGAAGCGATCGTCGCGGCGGCCCGCGAGATCCGCGCCGGCAAGCTCCACGACCAGTTCGTCGTCGACGTGATCCAGGGCGGTGCCGGCACTTCGACCAACATGAACGCCAACGAGGTGATCGCCAACCGGGCGCTGGAGATCCTCGGCGCGAAGCGCGGCGACTACGACCGGCTGCACCCCAACAGCCACGTCAACATGAGCCAGTCGACCAACGACGTCTATCCGACGGCGCTGAAGCTCGCCGCCCACACCGGCATCGTCCGCCTGATCGACGCGATGGCGCATCTCAGGGACGCCTTCCGGCGCAAGGCCGACGAGTTCGCCGACGTCCTCAAGATGGGCCGCACCCAGCTCCAGGACGCGGTGCCGATGACCCTCGGCCAGGAGTTCGGCACCTATGCGGTGATGCTCGGCGAGGACGAGCAGCGGCTCAAGGAGGCGTTGCTGCTGATCCACGAGATCAACCTCGGCGCCACCGCGATCGGCACCGGGATCAACGCCCATCCCGGCTATGCCGATCTGGTCTGCCGGCGGCTCGCCGAGATCTCCGGCATCCCGGTCGTCACCGCGCCGAACCTGATCGAGGCGACCCAGGACTGCGGCGCCTTCGTCCAGCTCTCCGGCGTGCTCAAGCGGGTGGCGGTGAAGCTGTCGAAGGTCTGCAACGACCTGCGGCTCCTGTCGAGCGGACCGCGTGCCGGCCTGTTCGAGATCAATCTGCCGGCCCGACAGGCGGGATCGTCGATCATGCCCGGAAAGGTCAATCCGGTGATCCCGGAGGTGGTCAACCAGATCGCCTTCGAGGTGATCGGCAACGATCTGACGGTGACGCTGGCCGCCGAGGCCGGGCAGCTGCAGCTCAACGCCTTCGAGCCGGTGATCGCCCATTCGCTGTTCGAGAGCGTCACCCATCTGCGCCAGGGCTGCCTGATCCTCGCCGACCGCTGCGTCGAGGGGATCACCGCCAACCGCGAGCGGCTCGCCGGGATCGTGCGCGATTCGATCGGCGTGGCGACGGCGCTCAACCCGCACATCGGCTACGCCAACGCCACCGAGATCGCGGTCGAGGCGCACCGCAGCGGACGCTCGGTCGCTGAGCTGGTGCTGGAACGCGGGCTGATGAGCGCCGAGCAGCTCGCCGAGGTGCTCCGGCCGGAGGTGCTGACCCGTCCGCACCATTTCGGCGGCAAACGCTGAACCGACGGCGCGACGGGTGGCGAGCCCCTTCCACGGCTCGTCACCCGCCGCATTGCATCGGCAGCCGTCACTGCGCCCGATCTACGGCATTGCCCAACGTATCACCACGTGATACGTTGGGCGTATCGTTTGGAACGCGCGATGATCCTCAACTTCCGAGGCAGAGTGGCGGAAGCGGTCTGGGCGGGCACGATCGGGAAGGGCTTTCCGGCGGACCTCGTGCGGGTGGCGCAACGCAAGCTCGCCATGCTGAATGCCGCGGTGACGCTCGATGCGCTCCGGGTTCCCCCCGCCAACCGGTTGGAGGCCCTGAAGGGAGATCGCGCGGGGCAACACTCCATCCGCGTGAACGACCAGTTCCGCATCTGCTTCGTCTGGCGCGACGGCAATGCCGTCGATGTCGAGATCACCGACTACCACTGAGGAGGGCGCCATGATCGGTCCGACCCCTGCCGTCCATCCGGGGG
>CALFRR010000043.1 GCA_937919435.1 uncultured Alphaproteobacteria bacterium
AGCCGGGTCAATTCTCGGTGGAAAGCCCGGGTCAGTTCTCCGCGGAAATCAACACAACGACGTCTCCGGCGACGTCGCCACCTTCTTCCGGATCCTGCAACGCCACCACGGCGCCTTCCTCGACGTGCTGCGCTTCGGCGTCACCTCGCGGCGGGAGTTCGATCGGCTGATCGCCACCGATCCGGCGTCGTTGACCGATCTCGAGCGGGCGGCGCGGTTCCTCTACGTCCAGCGGCTGGCCTTCGGCGGCAAGGTGGCGGGGCGGAGCTTCGGCGTCTCGCCGGGCGTGTCGGGTGGCTTCGATCTGAAGAAGCTGCGGCCGACCCTCGCCGACATCGCCGAACGCCTCTCGGGCGTGATCGTCGAGAACCTCGACTGGGCGGAGTTCGTCCGCCGCTACGACGCGCCCGGCGTGCTGTTCTATCTAGATCCGCCCTATTGGGGATTGGAACACGACTACGGGTCGGGCGTCTTCGCGCGCGCCGACTTCGCCCGGCTCGCCGAGGTGCTCGCCGGGATCGAGGGCACCTTCGTGCTGTCGATCAACGACCACCCGGAAGTGAGGCAGACCTTCGCCGCCTTCGACCTGGAGGAGGTTCGGCTCGACTATTCGATCGGCCGCGGTGCGCCGAAGGAGGTCGGGGAACTGGTGATCACGCCGAAGGGGCAGGGGAGGCGGAAGGCGGCGAGAGGGCTGTTCGATTCCGCGTGATGCCGGCGGTGGGCAACGGTGCGTTTCAACCGGCATCCGAAGTCGTCAATTCGGGGGACTTGGTTAGCCCGTCGCTCCCAGAACAAAGACAGAATCTGCATTGGCGAACCGCCAGCTAGCCAATTGAAATCGCTGTGCTGTTGCCGACCCTCCGGGCCCACCATCCCACCTCTCGGTGGTCCTCATCGCCTCGTTTTGGTTCGATGATCTTTCGGGTGCGGGATTCCCGATCCGCGGCGCGGGAATGGAGTGTTCCGGCCGTGTTCCGACGAGCTCGTCGGATGCCGAGGGACCGAGGCGCTTCCTGTCGGCAGAGCTGGCGTCGAGCGAGGCCGTTCCGCTTTCCGTCCGGCCGAAGACGGACTCGCGTTCCGAAACGGTGGCGCCGGCGTCGGCCATCGTCGTGTCGGCGCGCTCGCGCAGCCCATGCGCCGCTCGTTCCCGCCCGCCGCGGCGCAGCGCTCGCGGAAATGGTTGCCGAACGACCCCTCGGTCGGTGGTCGCCGCCTTCGCCGCAGACGAACGTCGGTTCACCCATCACTGCGACATCGTCGAGACCGGCGAGGACAGCCGGCGCTTCGAACTCGGAGCCCGAGATCGGCGGCGTCGGCGGACGCTTCCACCTTCGATCGGACGCGCCGACGTCACGAAACCAGGGGGGCGACGTTCGACGCCGATCCGGGGTCGAGATCGCCCGCCGATCGACGGTTCGGCCACAAAACCTAGGGCCGCCCGCCGGGGCTCGCGAAACGGTAGTTGAGGCTCATGCCGACCATGTCGAGTCTCAGGTTGCGGGGACCGAGGTTCACCCCGGCGAGCGCCGCGGGCGTGTCGGTGGCGAGCCCGGACGAACCGCCGAACTCGAAGTGCTCGTACTCCAGCCCGACCGACAGATTCGGCAACAGCGCATATTCCAACCCGCCACCGATCACCCAGCCGGAGTTGGTCCTGTCACGTGCGATGATTCCTCCGGTGAAGGTGTAGTTGTTGAAGGCGTCCGTCTGACGATCCCACGCCCAACCGCCACGGCCGTAGAGCAACGTGCGATCGAAGGCATAGCCGACCCGCCCGGTCACGGTGCCGAGGGCGCTCACTCGGCTGCCGCAGTCGAAGCCGGACAGCGAACCGATGCCAATGGTGGAGAAGCAGGTGTCGGTGCCGACCACGTTCGCCCAGCCGGCGGTGGCTTCGGCGCCGAACACCCAGGCGCCCGTCTGGTAGTCGCCGCCGAACCGCACTCTCGCCATCGCAGCGCCGAGATCGACCGCATCCCCGGAGACCGGGCGCGGGAACGGCGAGGCATAGCCGGTGTGCCCCTTTCCGGCGCCGAAGGTGCCGCCGACATGAAGACCGGTCCAATCGACCGGCGCCGACTTCGCCTCGCTCGCCCCCGCTCGCGCAACGGCGAGCGAACGCACGTCGCCGAACCGATAGGTGGCCTGCAGGAAGGCGCCGTAGCGCTCCGTATAGAAGACCTGGGGTGAGCGGTGGGGGAAGCCGTAGAACTGCGTCGCGGCGTCGTTCGTCGCGAAGTACCAGTAACGAGCCCCGATCCCGACCGAGAACCGGTCGGTGACGGCGTAGTCGAGCACTGCCTCCATCTGGGCGCCCCAGCCCTGTCCGCGCTCGACCAGCGGGTTGATGTCGGGGCGCCACCAATGGTTGTCGACGCTGGTGTGCGTCGCATAGGGCAGATAGGCGGCATCCACGTCCAGGCGCAGCCGCTCGCCGAGGTGGAACCGGCTGTTGACGCCGAGAGCCAGCGCCTTCCAGGTTTCGGTCTGGCCGAGGGCTATGCCGCCGACGAGCGCCGGGTAGGCGGCCGCATCGGCCGCGTTGCAGATGACGTCGCCCGCCAACTGGTGGCAACCGAAGCCGTTCATCGCCTGATGCAGGGATCGATATCCGACGAAGACACCCAGGCTGTCGCCGTCTCGGCGGATCAGATCGTAGCCGAGATCGAGCGCCCCGTAGGAGAGACGACCGTCGCGCAACCGCGTGATGGTGTTGGAATAGAACGTGCCCCCGGGGAAGTCCTCGTCGTTGAGATCGCCTCCGCCGAGCGAGCCGAGGCCGGCATTGCCCTTCAGGAACAGGCCGTCGCGGTGCTCGAAGCGGAAGAAGGTCTCGAGCGCCCCTCCCTTGGTGTCGGCATAGATCAGGCGCGAGTTGAGGCGTCGGGTCTCGGCCGGATCCTTCAGATCCTTCTGCGCGCGGCCGATGCTGCCGAAACTGCGGGCGCCGATTTCCGCGGTCCACCCCTCCGGCAGGCTCGGCGCCTCGGTGGCGGCCTTCGCGCTCCGCTCCTCGTCCGCGAAATGATAGTTGACGCCCATGCGCACCAGGTCGAAGCGCTCGTCGAAGCGTGCGGTCGCGCTCCGGCCGGCGCCGGAATAGGTCAGATCGCGCGCGGCGAAGTCGTAGTGGTCGTATTCGATGAAGGTGGAGAGGCTCGGGCTCAGCGCATACTCGACGCCGCCACCGAGCATCCAGCCCCAGCGGGTCCCCTCGTTCGTGTAGCGGGTCGTGGCGAGGGTCGGGAACATCCGGCTCGAACCGGTCGCCCAGGCGGTGCCGGCCCGGCCGTAGAGCAGGAGATCACCCCGGCTCTGGCCGAGACGGCCGGAGATCGAGCCGAGCGACGTCACCCTGTTCTGACACCCGTAGGAACTCGACCAGCCGGCGTTGTCGGTCACGCACTTGGCGTAGCCGCCGAGATCGGCGGCACTGGCGGATACTTCGACACCCGCCACCCACGATCCGAACTGCCGATCGTAGCCGAACTGGCCACCGCCGACGAGCCCCATCGGATCGCTCGCGCCGGGGAAGCTGCCGTTGGCGGAAGCCGCGGCGAGGAAGCCGGTGCCCGACGTCCACGAATCGCGGCCCCAGGCGCCGCCGGCATGGGCGCCGACGTGAAAACCGGTCCAGTCGTGCCCGGGCGACGCCGGCTCGCCCCCGGAGCTCGGCAGCGGCGCCCCCCACGGGCGCCAGTTCAGGCCCAACCGGACCATCTGGGCCGATTGCGACACCGGCACCGAGGTGACGACGGCGCCGTTGCGCAAGGTCACGTCGGCGGTGTCGAAATCGAGAAAGGCATATTCGGCTCCGACCGACATCCGCGGGGTCAACGCCACCTCGACGCCGCCGCCGATGGTGCGACCGACCGCGAGCCGCGAGCCGGTGAAGCGGCCGGGCAGGTATCGTCCGCTCGCCGTGTAGTGGTCGTCGGCGAAGGCCGCGCCCGCCTTGCCGTAGACGAGGACATCGTCGAAGGCATAGCCGACGCGGGCGCTCAGCGTGCCGAGCAGGCCTGTCTCGGTCGAGCAGACGTACACCCCGTCGCGCAGGCAGCGCGCCTGCGAGAACAGGAAGCCCGAGCTCAGCGTCCCCTCGATGCCGAGCACGTACGGCCCGATCTGATGATCATAGCCGATCTGGCCGCCGGCCATCGCTCCCGAGACGGAGCCGGTGTTGGCGTAGCCGCGAGCGTCGGGCGCCGCCATCACGCCGGTGCCGGCGTCCCAGTGGGTGTCGACGAGGCCGACGCCGACATGGGTGCCGAGACGAAGGCCGGTCCAGGTGCCCGCCACCACCGGTTCGGGCTTCGCCGGCACGGCTCCGGGATCACCCGCCCGGGCGAGCGGCACCGAAAGCGACGAGAGAAGCGAAACCGATATCCACAAGGCACCGCGCATGTTCGCCTCCCCGAGCCGCAGACGGCGCTGCGATCGGCCATCCCGGTCGATCCGATCAGCGTAGGCGAGACCGAACCCGATTGTGCCGGTCGACGGGAATGATCCCCTGTATTCTGCTACCGTAAGTGTTTTCCGTGCCGATGGGGTCGGCCGGATTCCCGCTTCGTTCCGTTGCGCGGGTCATGTCTCCGCGACGCCCGTCCGCCCCGGCATCGGGCGTACGACGAGCCGTCGGGCGATTCGGCTAGAAACCTCGTCGGTGCGATTCGAGCGCGCGATCGATGCGGGGCATCGGCGGCCCGCGTCGACCTCTCTGAGCTCGTACCGACGGAGCCGTCCCGAGAGAGCGACTCGACCGGTCGACGACCGGAGCCGTCGGAGTCCGCCGGACCGGTCGAAGCCCCGATTCGGCCTGCTCGGTCGGGTGGCGCTCGCCAAGTCCCGCCTTCCGATCTGCCGGTCATCTCGGAAGTCGTGGCAACGGAATCCGGCGATCGCTCTTCCAGGGGGACGGAGTCGGAAGCCCGACGCGGCTCCGGTCAACCTCGCGCGGCGAGAACGGGTCGGGAGCGCAAATCGGTCGCCCGCCGCCGGGGTCTCCCGGAAGGGCGATGGCCGGCGCGACGTCTCCGGCGGTGGTCCGCACCGGGCTCGATCTCGGCTCAGGCCGATGCCGCCGGCAGGATCGCGCCGAGATGCGTCCTGATGCATTCGACCATCGCCGCCACCCGGGCGAGGCGGGCGCGGGCCTCGGGGATCAGCGCCTTGACCTGGAGGTCGGGCATCGGGAACTCCGGCATCAGCTCGACCAGTTCACCCGACCTCAGGGCGCCGGTGACGGTCGGACGCGACAGAGCGCTGATGCCCATGCCGTTCCTGACCATCTCGATCACCACCCGGCTGTCGGAGGCGCTCGCCACCGGATGGATCGCCACCCCGACCGGCCCGCTCGGGCCGAGAAAGGTCCAGGATCGGGCGCTCGGGGTGAACGAGATGCAGGCGTGGTCGACGAGATCGTGGGGATGGGCGGGCACCCCGTGAGCCTCGAGATAGGCGGGGGCGGCGCAGAGCACCCGGGGATAGGGGCCGAGGATCTCCTCGACCACCCCTTCGCCGATCGACGGCAGCACCATCACCGAGAGATCGAGGTTCTCTTCGTTGGGATTGACCGTGCGGTCGAGGACCACCACCTCGAGCGTCACCCGGGGATGGCGCCGGCGATAATCGGCGAACGCCGGACCGAGCAGCAGGGTGGTCATCGCCGCCGGCGCCGACAGACGCAGGCTGCCGGCGAGTTCGTTCGGCCGATCGTCGGCCCCCGATCGCAGGTCGTCGAACTCCCGCACCAGCCGCCGCATGCGCTGCTGGTGGCGCTCGCCGAGATCGGTCAGGTGCAGGCTGCGGGTGGTGCGCACCAAAAGCGGTCCGCCGAACTGCCACTCGAGCTGAGCGACGCGTTTGCTGATCACCGACGGCGAGATGCCCAGCCGGTCGGCGGCCTCGGAGAAGCTGCCGATCTGGGAGACCAGCAGAAAGGCCCGCATGTTCTCGATGGCATCCATGGCGCGTCTCGATTGTTCGCGTATCGCGCAGAGTATCTGCGCAAACAGCCCATTTATCAACGGAATGTTGCGTCCTAACCTCCCTCTCGTGACCGAACCCGGCGCCTTCCACCGGCGGCCGATCGAACTTCAGAGAGGGATCCGATGGAGGAGAACGAAGCGCCCGCTGCCGCGGTCGCGACGGGGACGCGTGTCGTCCGTCGCAGCGGCACCGGGATCCGACGGCTCGAAGCCGACGTCTGCGTGATCGGTTCGGGTGTCGCCGGCCTGTCGGCGGCGCTCGAGTCGGCGGCGCTCGGCCGGCGTACGGTGCTCGTCGATGCGTTGCCGGTGCTCGGCGGCCAGGCGGTCAACTCGATCGTCGGCACGTTCTGCGGTCTCTACGCGAACGGCACCCATGGTCATCGCTTCACCCACGGCATCGCCGACCGGATCCTCGACGACCTCGGTCGGATCCCGGGGGCGCTCCATTATCGCCGCGGACCGATGACCACCGTCGTCCTCTACGACGAGATCGAACTCGCCCGTTGGGTCGACCGCGCGGTGGTCGAAGCGGGGATCACGGTGCTGCTCGGCGCGGTGGTCGATCGGGTGGAGGTCGACGGGCGTCGGGTCCGCTCGGCCGAGTTCGCCGGGCGCTGGGGCCGGGTCCGGATCGACGCCACCGGTTGGGTCGACGCCTCCGGCGACGCCGCTCTCGTCTGGCAGGCCGGTTTCGCCTGTCGGGAGCCGGCCGGCGGACCGGTCTACGGCACTCAGATGGTGGTGCTCGAGAACATCGACGAAGCCCGCCAGCCGAGCCGCGAGGAGTTGTCGAGCCGGCTCGCGGCGCTCGCCGGAGACTACGGACTGGTCCGACGCGAGGGGCTGGCCTTCGTCATTCCCGGCAGCGGCATCGCCGCGATGAACATGACCCACGTCGAGACGCCGCTCGATCCGATCGACGCCTCCGCCGCCACTCTGGTCGGGCGCGAACAGGCGGCGCGTGCGGTGCGCTTCCTGCGCGAACAGTTCCCGGAATGCTTCGGCGGGGCACGGGTCCGGGCCTGGGGCATGCCGGGGATCCGGCAGACCCGCTGGATCGTCGGGCGCCGCCAACTGACCCTCGCCGACGTGCGCGCCGGCACCCGGTTCCCGGATGCGGTCGGCCGCACCGCCTGGCCGGTCGAACTCCACGACCACGGCTCGGGACACGTCTGGCAGACCTTCCCCGAGGACCACGTCCATTACGTGCCCCTCTCCGCCCTGATCCCGGACGAGGCCGACAACGTCGTCGCCGCCGGACGCTGCATCGACGCCGATGCGGCGGCGCTGTCGAGCGTCCGGGTGATGGGGCCGTGCATCGCCACCGGTGCCGCCGCCGCCCATGCGCTCGATCTCGCGGGGACCGGCAGCGTGCATCAGATCGACATCGCGACTTTCCGCGAGCGCGTGCGCGATAATGTGGAGCGGACCGACTAGGCCGAGACCACACGTCGCCTCGTACAGGGCATCCGGGGCCCCAAAACCCGGCAACCGGCACAAGAAACGCCAAAACAAAGCCAGGGAGGCAAACGTGGCACGTAACGTCTCGGACGTGATCGACAATGCCCGGTTCAACGGATACCACCTGCGCATCGTTCTGATCTGCGGACTGTTGATCCTCTTCGACGGGTTCGATCTGACGGCGATCTCCTATGCCGCACCGGATCTGATCCGACATCTCGGCATCGACCGGGCCATGATCGGTCCGGTGTTCTCCGCCGGTCTGTTCGGGCTGACCCTCGGCGCTCTCGGCTTCGGTCTGATCGGCGAGCGGCTCGGGATCAAACCGACCTTCGCGCTCTGTTGCATCGTGTTCGGCGTCTTCACGCTGGCCACGGTGATCGCGGGATCGATGACCGAACTGATCGTCTATCGCTTCGTCGCCGGCCTCGGCCTCGGCGGCGCCTCGCCGCTGTCGATCGCCTATGCCTCGGGCTATTGCCCGAAGAAGGTCCGCACCTCGGTGGTGATGATCATGTACATCAACCTGTCGGTCGGCCAGATCGTCGCCGGATACGTCTATTCGGCACTCGGCGCGCTGGGCTGGGAGGCGGTGTTCGTGGTCGGCGGTCTGATGCCGATCCTGCTGGTGCCGGTGATGTTCTTCGCGATGCCCGACGGCATCGAGCACATGGTGCTGAAGCGGGTCGCGCCCGAGAAGATCAACGCCGTTCTCGCCCGGATCGAACCGAGCGTGCCGGCGACCGACACGGAGTTCACCATCGCCCAGGAGAACCGGCAGGGCTTCCAGCTGGTCGAACTGTTCCGCGACGGTCGCGCCGCGGTGACCTCGGTGCTGTGGTGCGTGTTCTTCACCTCGCTGATCGCGATGTACTTCTTCCTCAACTGGATTCCGACGCTGCTGCAGGGCTCGGGGCTGGCCAAGACCCAGATCGTGGTGATCACCTCGGCGCTCCCCTTCGGCGGCATCGTCGGCACGCTGATCGCCTCGACCGTGGTGATGAAGATCTCCGGCTTCCGGACCGTGGCCGCCGGCTACTTCTGTGCCGCCATCGCCATGGTGCTCCTGTCGATGGCCGGTTCGGAGTTCGTCCTGTTGGCGGTCGGGACCCTCGCCGTCGGCATGTTCATGATCGGCACTCAGAGCGTGCTCAACGCGGTCGCCGCGAGCGTCTATCCGCCGACCATGCGCGGGACCGGTGTCGGCTGGGGCTTCGGCATCGGACGGATCGGCTCGATCCTGAGCCCGAGCATCGCCGGAATCCTCGTCGCCCTGCATTGGCAACCCGCCGACCTCTTCCGGATCGCCGCGCT
>CALFRR010000044.1 GCA_937919435.1 uncultured Alphaproteobacteria bacterium
CGCGGCCGCCGCTTCGACGCTCGGCGCCGGCTCGGGGCGCACCCCCGCCGCCGCCGCGACGACCGCCGACGGCGGCTCGGAGACGAACAACCGGCCGAGCGCCGCATGGGCGGAGGTGGTCGGATCGGCGGCATAGCCGAGCACCCCGGCCGGCGGCAGATCCGTCGTCACCGAAGCCGCGGCGTCCCCCGCGGTCGGCGTTCCGAAGCCCGTCGCCCGCGGTTCGGCCGGCGGCGGAACCGGCTCCGGCTCGATCGCCGGTCGCAACGCCCTCGGCGGCAATGCCGCCACCTGCCCGGCGAAGGGCTCGAACAGCGCGAAGCCGGTGGCGATCCGGTCCCCCGTCGCATCGTCCGCGGCATCGGTCGCGGGCTCCGCCGGGCGCAGCCGCAGCGGCCGCTCCGGCTCGACCTGGGGACGCGGCTGCGGCAGCGGCAGGAAGCCGGCACCGATCAGCCCGGCGGCGATGGCGGTCACCGGCAGGACGAAGCGGGTGGCGAGCACGCGGCGGCTCATGCCTCCCCTCCCCCGCGGCAGAGGGCGGCGAGGCGGCGCAGCGTCTCGAGCGTCGAGCGGTCGCAGCGCCCGTCGACCCGGTCACGCCGGTGCCGACGCTGGAAGGCGGCGACCACCGCCTCGGTCTCCTCTCCGAACGCCCCGTCGACGGTGATCCCGTAGCCGGCGAGCGCCAGCATCGCCTGGACCGCCGCGACCGGCGGCGAGGTCACGCCGCGCACGATCGTCGGCACCTCGTCCGGGTCGATCGGCGCGGCCGGAACGCAGCGCCCGAACCCGGCCGCCTCCAGCCGCTGCCACGGGAAGCCCTCGCCGGGATCGCGTTTGCGTCCCGGCGCGATGTCGGAATGACCGACCACCCGGGCCGGATCGATCCCGCGGCGGGCGACGATGTCGCCGACCAGCCCGATCACCGCGTCGATCTGGAGTTCCGGATAGTCGATCCACCCCGGATGGACCTCGACCGGTGCAGCCGGATCGCGATCCGGCAGCGACGCGAGGTCCCACCAGTGGCCGGCATGGGCGATCTCGATGCCGATCGAGGCTGAATTGACGTCGGTCTCGCCGGTCCAGGACGACCGCCCGGCGTGCCACGCCCGCCGGTCCTCCGGCACCAACTGGGTGATCGTCCCGTCCTCGGCGACGACATAGTGGGCGGAGACCTCGGAGACCGGATCGGTCAGCCAGCGGATCGCCCGCTCGGCCATGCCCATGCCGCGTCCGGCGGGCATGCCGGTGTAGTGGAGGACGACGAGGTCGGGCCCGGTCTCGGCGTAGCGGCCGCGTCGCTCGGTGTGGTTCGGCGACGGACGGACCTCGGCGGGACGACGGGTGTCCGCCACGAAACCCACCGGATCGGTGAGCGCCGCGCTCACGCCGCTCCGCCTTCCGAGAGCGCCCGACCGAGGCCGCGCATCTGCCGGATCTCCTCCCAGGCGGCGTTCAGCGCCGCGGTCCGGTCGGTCAGGATGGCGATCGCCTCCTTCGGCAGACCATGGGCGAGATGACGGTCGGGATGGCACTCGGCGACCAGCCTGCGCCAGGCGCGGCGCACCGTCTCGTCGTCGGCCTGTGGCGAGACGCCGAGCAGCCGGTAGGGATCGCGCCCGCGGCGGCGGCGGACGAAGCCGGAGGCGATCCGTTCGAAAGTCGCGTCGGACAGGGTGAAGATCTCGCCGACCCGCTCGAGGAAGGCGAGTTCGCGCTCGTGGACGAAGCCGTCGGCGGCGGCGATGTGGAACAGCCCCTCCAGCACGTCGCCGAGGAACACCTCGTCGCCCTTCGCCAGATCGCGGATGCGGGCGGCGTGCAGTTCGAAGCCGGCGACGTCGTGCTGGGCGATGTCGAACAGCCGTTCGACGTTCCGCTCCTCGCCCTCCGGCACCTCGACCAGACGGCGGAACATCTCGACCTCGTCGATCGAGACGACCCCGTCGGCCCGCGCCATCTTGGCGGAGAGGGCGATCAGCGCGACGGTGAAGGCGACCGGCTCGCGCGCCGCCCCCCATTCGGCGAACCGGTTGGCGACGAAGTCCCAGAGCGGGGTGAGGCCGGTCGCCTCTCCGACCACCGCGAGCACCCGGCGGATCCCCACCCACAGGCCGCAGCCGATCTCGTCCGCTTCGTCGACCAGTTCGCGCAGTTCGTTCTTGCCGCTCACCCTTCCGGTCCGTCTTCGATTTCGCCGGGCACCGCGCCCGTCGCCCGATCCTATCCGGTCGGGCGGTCCGCGTCGACCAGGGCCGGCGGAAGCGGAATCGGAAGATGAACGACTTCGTCCGGAAGTGCAGGCCGAAGCCGCCCGGAGCCGCATCGGACGAGGCCGCGGCCTCGACCGGAATCACCACGCGAAGAACCGGAATCGATGGATGAAGTCGCGGAATCGACGCTCGAGCCGGCGCCGCCAAGCGACTCCACGGACTCGTCTTTTCGCCCGATCCTCGTCCACCCGACGAAACGCGCGCCGCTCAGGCGGCGACGATCCCGGCGGCGAGCCGACCCGGCCGGGCGGTGCCGTCGACCTCGCCCGAGATCCAGCGACAGGAGATCACCCGGAGGAGCGAGGCGAAGTTGCCGACCTCGCCGCGGATCTCCACCACCTCGTCGAACAGGGTGGAGAGGAAACGTCCGGTGGTCAGCCCGGAGGCCGCGGCGATCTCGTCGACGATCGCCCAGAAGGCGGCCTCCAGCCTCAGGCTGGTGACCACGCCGCCGATGCGCACGGAGCGCGTCACCGGCTCGAACAGTCCCGGATCGGTCGATGCGAAGATGTGGCACATGGGGCTCCCCTCCCTCGGATGCGACATCCGCCGGACGGGCGTCGCGATCGCCGCCGCCTCCCAACGGCGACGATCGCGAGGGCTCTCAGCCGTGCTCGATCCGCGTGCCGAGCACCGCCAGGAACTGGGCCATCCAGGCGGGATGGGCCGGCCAGGCCGGCGCCGTCACCAGATTACCATCGGTCACCGCGCCGTCGATCGGAATGTCGGCGTAGGTCGCCCCGGCCAGCCGCACCTCCGGCGCGCAGGCCGGATAGGCCGAGACCCGGCGCCCGGAGATCACCTCCGCCGCCGCCAGGATCTGGGCGCCGTGGCAGATCGCGGCGATCGGCTTTCCCGCCGCCGCGAAGCCCTGGACCAGCGCGATCACCGCCGGATCGAGCCGCAGATACTCCGGCGCCCGTCCGCCCGGGATCACCAGACCGTCGTAGGCCGCGGCCGAGACGGCGGAAAAGTCGGCGGTGATCGCGAAGTTGTGACCGCGCTTCTCCGAATAGGTCTGCTGACCTTCGAAGTCGTGGATCGAGGTGGCGACGCTGTCGCCCGGCTTCTTGCCGGGGCAGACGGTGTCGACCGTGTGCCCCACCGCCTTCAGCGTCTGATAGGGAACCATCGCCTCGTAGTCTTCGACGAAATCGCCGGCGATCAGCAGCAGTTTCTTGCCCATGGCATCCTCCCGAGTGTCGGAAGGGACGGTCCGTGCGCGCCCCTCCTCGATCGAGGAGGATCCGCAATTTCCCGTAAGCCCGGGTAACAGGCGGCTACTACGCGGGGCGCGGCCTCACTTGTCGAAGGCGCCGCCGCCGTCGTCGAACTCTTCGTCCTCGCCGCCGGCGAAGCCGGGGACCGAGCCGGTGGTGCGCGGCGCCTCGCCGAAGAAGCCGATCAGGCGGCCGCCCGGCGGCACCGGTTCGCCGCCGCCCTTGCACACCCGCCGGCCCTTCGAATGGCGGGCGAGGTCGAGGTGCAGGTGATCGTAATGGGCGGCTCCGGCGTCCGGACCGAGCACCGTGGTGAAGTCCTCGCAGGCGTTGGCCCCGACGGTCTGCAGGAAAGTCCGCTCGGCGAGGTCGGCCGACTGCCAGCCGCCCTTCACCCGGACCGTCCGGCCGTCGGCGAGCTTGAAGCCGGAAACGTCGAGCGCGTTCATGTAGGCGTGTTCCGACATCTGCCGATAGCCGGAGATCGAGCGGCAGTTGTAGGAGCCCATGTGCTCGATGCCGACCACCGGCTGACCGAAGGCCGCCTCCGCCTCCGGCTGGACCACCCGGTCGACCCAGTCGTCGACCGCCGCCACCATCGGGCAGTTGAGCGAGGTCGCCTCGTTGAGTCCGGCCCGGTTCTGCTTGCCGACCGCCCGGACCTTGAACGGCCGATCGGCGCCGCAACTGCCGGGCCCGTCGATCTCGCCCATCGGCCGGACGTCCTCGGACGGCGTCACCGCGCCCGAGGTGAGACACTGCCGCTCCGCCGCCGACCGCCAGGCCGCCCGTTTCGGGCCGAACCAGGAGCCGAACAGCGAGCATCCGCCGATCGAGAGGGTCGCGGCGAGGACCACCGAGAGGGTGAAGAGGCGTTTCATACCTCGACGATTCACACCGAGAAGGAAACGGAGCGTTAACGTCGCCGACCGATCGCGTGCCCCGATTCGGCCACATCGGGGGACGATCGAGCCGTCCACGGCGCCGGTCGTCGCCGAATCCCTCCGCCCTCCCGAGCTTCCTCCGATGCGCCCGCTCCCCTTCGTCCTCGCCCTGCTGCTCGCCGCCCCCGCCACCGCCGAGGAGATGCCGTGTCCGGCGCCCGGCCGGCCGATCGAGAAGACGATCCGCAAGGGCGTTCCGGAAGCCGCGGTGGCGGTGCCGACGACCGCCGGCCTCACCCCCGCCCGGACCTTGCCGGCCGGCCTCGCCGGTTCGATCCGCCGGGTCGAGCTGCCCGCCGGTGAGAAGCTCGTGGCGCTGACCTTCGACCTCTGCGAGACCGCCAACGAGGTCGCCGGCTACGACGGTGCGATCGTCGACGAACTGCGGCGGCGGAAGATCCCGGCGACCTTCTTCGTCGGCGGCCACTGGGCGGCGACCCATCCCCGCCGCTTCGCCGAACTGGCCGGCGATCCGCTGTTCGAAGTCGGCAACCACACCTGGACCCACGCCGACCTCCGGAACCGCGACGACGCCGACCTCGACCGTCAGGTCCTCGCCCCCGAGGCCGCGTTCCGAGCCGCGCTCGACGCCGCGCCGAGCTGCGAGGGACGGCCACCGGTCGAAGCGAGGCGCTCGACCCTGTTCCGCTTCCCCTTCGGCACCTGCGACGCCCGCTCGATGGCCGCGGTCAACGCCGCCGGCATGGCCGCGATCCAGTGGGACGTCTCGACCGGCGACCCCTCGCCGCTCGCCTCGGCCCGCGACATCGTCGAGGACACGCTGCGCCACCTCCGGCCCGGCTCGATCGTGCTCGCCCACGCCAACGGCCGCGGCTGGCACACCGGCGAGGCGCTGCCGCGCCTCCTCGACGAACTGGCGAAGCGCGGCTACCGGACGCTCACCGTCTCCGACCTGATCGCCCGCGGCCGGCCGGTCGTCGCCGATACCTGCTACGACGCCCACCCCGGCGACGTCGACCGGCGCGGACCGCGCGCCGCCCCCCGCCCACCATTGCCCGCTCCGGCCCGTCCCGCTGCGGCACCCGCCCCGAGCCCGTGAACCGGAGGAACCCGATGCCGGACGACGTCCTCCCCTTCGCCCGCCCCACCTACCGTCTCGGCGATCTCGACCTCGGCCCGCTCGGCGACGATCTCGCGTCGATCGCCGAGCGGCTGACCGGGCTCGGACCCTGGGGCGCCGCCGGCATCGCGCCGGAGAAGATGCGCGAGCGGCTGTCGAAGCCGATGGCGGCGACCTTCCGCTTCGCCCTGCGCCGGGCCGGCGTGCCCGTCGGCTGCGTGGTGATCCGGCATCCGTTCATGCGCGGCCCCTATGTCGAGCTGGTCGCGGTCTTCCCCGAGGCGCAGCGGCAGGGCCTGCTCGCCCGGGTGATCGACTGGATGGCCGAGGAGGTGAAGGGCGAGAGCGCCAATCTCTGGCTCTGCGTCACCGAGACCAACGCGCCGGCCCGCGCCGCCTATGCCGCCCTCG
>CALFRR010000045.1 GCA_937919435.1 uncultured Alphaproteobacteria bacterium
GAGACGATGGACCTCGCGGACCACCGGATGATCGTCGACCAGGCGGACGCGGACCACGTCGCCGCGCCGCCCGACGGCGATCTCGCCGCGATCGGTCATCCCGGTCGCCTCGGCGGGCGCCGCGGAGACGGTGCGGATCGCCGCGGCGAGGCCGCCGACCGCGGCGACCCTGCCCAGCGCGAAGGCCCCCTCGATCAGGCTGGTCGGCACGTAGTCGGAGGAGAGGATGTCGAGAACCCCGGCCTCGGCCAGTTCGATCGCCGAGACGTTGCCGGAGTGCGACCCGCCGCGCACCACGTTGGGGGCGCCCATCAGCACCTTCAGGCCGGCGGCGTGGGAGGCCGCGGCGGCTTCGACGGTGGTCGGGAACTCGGCCACCGCGACCCGGTCGGCGATCGATTCGGCGACGTGGTCGACGGTGGTGTCGTCGTGGCTGGCGAGCGCCACGCCGCGGGCGTGGCCGATCTCCACCAGGGTCCGCCGGGTCGGCACGGCGCGGGCGGCGTGCAGCGCCCGGCGCTCGTCGAAGAAGGCTTCGAGTTCGGCTTCCGACATGCCCTGCTTCTTGCCCCGGTAATAGTCGCGCAGCTTCTCGACGTCGCGGAACTGGCGCTGACCGGGGGTGTGGTCCATCAGCGACATCAGGCGGACGTCGAAGCGTTCGAGATATTCGCGGGTCTGCTCGACGACGTCGAGCGAACAGATCTCACACCTCAGATGGGTGTGGTGGTCGACCCGGAGCAGCCCGGTGGCGCGGGCCCGGTCGATCGCTTCGCCGAGGGCGAAGAGGCGGGCGTCGACGGCGATGCCGTCGCGGTCGCTGCCGGCCCGCAGGCTGTCGAAGACGGTGGTGATGCCGGCCCCGGCGATCTGGGCGTCGTAGGCGAAGACCGCCGAGAACGGCTCCCAGAAGACCTTCGGGCGCGGGCTGTAGTGCGGCTCGAGATGGTCGGTGTGCAGTTCGACCAGACCGGGGACGAGGAGGTCGTCGCCCCAGTCGTCGGCCTCGGCGAGGACGCGGTCCTCCTCGATGCCGGCGATCAGACCGTTCTCGATCACCACCGTCCCGGGAACGACGCGGGTCCCCAGGACGATCCGACGCGAGGCGATCGCGCACGAGGCGACGACTTCGGGCGGCACCGGAGCGGACGCGGTGGGTTCGACGATGCTCATGGGTGTTCGTACCTCTCGAGGAAGGCGTCGATCGGCAGATCGCGGAAATCGGATATCGACGCCTCGAGACGGTCGTGTGACCAGTCCCACCAGGCGAGGTCGACGAGACGTCGTGCGATCTCTTCGGAGAAGCGGCGGCGGATCGGTTTCGCCGGTACGCCGCCGACGATCGTGTAGGGAGCGACGTCGCGGGTGACCACCGCCCCGGCGGCGATCACCGCCCCGTCGCCGACGACGACGCCGGCGAGCACGGAGGCGCCGTGGCCGATCCAGACGTCGTTGCCGATGCGGGTGCGGGCGGCGCGGCGGCGCGCGAAGAAACCGGCGTCGCGGGGCACCGCCGGCCAATAGTATTCGGGCGTGTAGGTCAGGCGGTGCTGGGTCGCCCGCTCCATCGGATGGTCGGGCGGACCGATCCGGCAGGCCGCGGCGACGGCGCAGAACCGGCCGATCTCCGCATCGGCGACCGAAGAGCCGTGCATCACGTAGGAATAGTCGCCGATCGCCGAATATTCGACGTGGACGTTCTCCGCCAGTTCGACGAAGCGGCCGAGGGTCGTCTCGCGGATCCGGACGCTCGGGTCGATCAGACCGGCCTCGGGGATCTTCGGTGGCGCCTGGACGGTCATGCCGCGGCCCTCGCGCCGGCGAAGCCGGTGACGTCGACGATCCGGGTCGCCACCCGATCGCGGACGTCGGCGTCGTGGAAGATGCCGAGCAGGCCGACGCCGGCCGCCTTCTTGGCGTCGATCAACTCGATCACCGCGGCCCGATTGGTGGCGTCGAGAGACGCCGTCGGCTCGTCGAGGAGCAGGAGGCGCACCTCGGCGATCATCCCGCGGGCGATGTTGACCCGCTGCTGCTCGCCGCCGGAGAAGGTCGCCGGGGGCAGCGACCACAGCCGCTCGGGGACGTTGAGCCGGGTGAGCAGAGCCTGCGCCCGTTCGCGGGCCACCGCCGGATCGGTCCCCTGAGCGAGCGCCGGCTCCATCACCACGTCGAGCGTGGCGACCCGCGGGACGACCCGCAGGAACTGGCTGACGTAGCCCATGGTGCCCCGGCGCAGCTTCAGGACGGCACGCGGCTCGGCGGTGGCCACGTCGACCGGACCGTCGGGCGAAGCGATCCGGATCGACCCGGCGTCGACGCCGTAGTTGCCCCAGACCATCTTCAGGAGCGACGACTTGCCGGCGCCGGAGGGACCGCCGAGGACGACGCATTCGCCGGCGCAGACGTCGAAGCCGACCCCGGCGACCACCGGAATGGTCAGACCGCCGCGCAGGTGCATGGTGAAGCTCTTGGCGACGTCGCGGACTTCGAGAACCGGATCGGCGGGGTTCATGGCGGACCTCACGGCTGCAGGATCGACGCGACGAGGAGCTGGGTATAGGCCTCGCGCGGGTCGTCGAGGACGCGGTCGGTGAGCCCCGCCTCGATCACCCGGCCGCCGCGCATCACCATGATCCGGTCGGAGAGCAGGCGAGCGACCGCGAGGTCGTGGGTGACCACCACCACGGCGAGCCCCATGTCGGCGACCAGACGGCGCAGCAGATCGAGCAGCCGCGCCTGGACCGAGACGTCGAGGCCGCCGGTCGGTTCGTCCATGAAGACGAGGCGCGGCGCGGTGACGAGGTTGCGGGCGATCTGCAGGCGCTGGCGCATGCCGCCGGAGAAGGCGGTCGGCTTCTCGTCGATGCGCGAGACGTCGATCTCGACCCGGTCGAGCCAGTCGGCGGCCTTCGCCCGGATCTCGCCGTAGTGACGGGCGCCGACCGCCATCAGCCGTTCGCCCACGTTGCCGCCGGCCGAGACGCCCATCCGGAGGCCGTCGCGGGCGTCCTGATGGACGAAGCCCCAATCGGTGCGGAACAGATGGCGGCGTTCGGCCTCGGAGAGGTCGGCGAGATCGCGGGTCGAGCCGTCGCGCAGCCGGTAGACCACCGAACCGGCGGACGGGGCGAGCCGGCCGGAGAGCATCGACAGCAGGGTCGACTTGCCGGAACCGGATTCGCCGACCACCGCCAACACCTCGCCTTCGCGGATGTCGAAGGAGACGTCGCGACAGCCGAGCCGGTCGCCGTACCATTTGGCGAGGCCGCGGGCTTCGAGCAGGGGAGCGGTCGCGGTCACGGGAGATCCTCCGCGATCTCGGGTCGGGCGGTGGCCCCGCCGGCCGGGTCCTCCGCGGCGAGCAGCGCGCCGCGATGTCCCGCCTCGCGGCGGGTCTCGCAATGGTCGGTGTCGGAACAGACGAACATCCGGCCGCCGCGGTCGTCGGTCACCACCTCGTCGAGGTACCCGTCGGTCGCCCCGCACAGCGCACAGGGCGCATCGAAGCGGGTCGGCTCGAAGGGATGGTCGTCGAAGTCGAGACTCTCGACCTTCGTGAACGGCGGCAGCGCGTAGATCCGCTTCTCGCGGCCGGCGCCGAACAGCTGGAGGGCCGGCGACATGTGCATCTTCGGATTGTCGAACTTGGGGATCGGCGACGGATCCATCACGTAACGACCTTCGACCCGGACCGGATAGGCATAGGTCTTGGCGATGTGGCCGTGCTCGGCGATGTCCTCGTAGAGCTTGACGTGCATCAGGCCGTAGTCGGCGAGCGCGTGCATCACCCGCGTCTCGGTCTCGCGCGGTTCCAGGAACCGCAGCGGCTCGGGGATCGGCACCTGATAGACCAGGGTCTGGCCGGCCCGAAGCGGCGTTTCGGGAATCCGGTGGCGGGTCTGGATCACCGTCGCCTCGGCCGTCCGCGTGGTGGTGGCGACGCCCGCCGTCTTGCGGAAGAAGGCGCGGATCGAGACGGCGTTGGTGGTGTCGTCGGCGCCCTGGTCGATGACCTTCAGGACGTCCGACGGGCCGAGGATCGCCGCGGTCACCTGAATGCCGCCGGTGCCCCAGCCGTAGGGCATCGGCATGTCGCGCGAGGCGAAGGGCACCTGATGGCCGGGGATCGCCACCGCCTTGAGGATGGCGCGGCGGATCATCCGCTTGGTCTGCTCGTCGAGATAGGCGAAGGCGTAGCCCTGCGTCGGGGCGATCGGCGCGGTCATTCGGCGGCCTCCTCGAAGGCATCGGCGGCGGTCTCGGCGCGGGCGGCGTGCTCGCGGCGCATGGCGCGGACCAGGGCCAGTTCGGCCTGGAAGTCGACGTAGTGCGGCAGCTTCAGATGCTCGACGAAGCCGGTCGCCTGGACGTTGTCGGCGTGCGCCAGGACGAATTCCTGATCCTGCGCCGGATGGACCGCCTCGCCGCCGAGTTCCTCGGTCCTGAGCGCCCGGTCGACCAGCGCCATCGCCATCACCTTGCGCTCCGACTGGCCGAAGGCGAGGCCGTAGCCGCGGGTGAAGGTCGGCGGCACGACACTCGAGCCGGCGAACTGATTGACCATCTGGCATTCCGAGACGGCGATCAGGCCGAGCGGCACGGCGAAACCGAGCTCGGGAACGTCGAACTCGACCGCGACCTCGCCGATCCGGATCTCGCCGGCGAAGGGATGGGTCGAGCCGAAACCACGTTGGCTCGAATAGCCGAGCGCCAGCAGGAAGCCCTCGTCGCCGCGGGCGAGCTGCTGCAGGCGCAGATCGCGGGCCGCCGGCACCCGCAGCGGGGCGCGGGTGAGATCGCCGACCTCGGCGCCGTCGCACGCCGGCGGTTCCGCTTCGATCAGCCCCTCGTCGCCGAGCAGGTCGGTGACCCGCGGCATCGCCGTCTCGGCGGGGGGAACGGCGGCGACCTCGGCCACCGGCACCTCGCTCTCGCCTTCCAGGGCGAAGTCGAGGAGGCGGTGGGTGTAGTCGAAGGTGGGACCGAGGATCTGCCCGCCGGGCAGGTCCTTGAAGGTCGCGGAGACGCGGCGCTCGACCGCCATCGCACCGGTGTCGATCGGCCGCGACGCGCCGAACCGCGGCAGGGTGGTGCGATAGGCGCGGACCAGGAAGGCCGCTTCGATCAGATCGCCGCGGGCCTGCTTGATCGCCAGCGCGGCGAGATCGCGATCGTGGAGCGAGCCCTCGTTCATCACCCGATCGACGGCGAGACTCAGCTGCTCGCGGATCTGGTCGGCGGCGACCTCCGGCACGGCGCGATCGCCGCGGCGGCGATGGGCGAGCAGCCGATGGGCGGCGCGGATCGCTCTCTCTCCACCCTTCACCGAGACGTACATCAGCCGATCTCCTCGATGCGGGTGGTGCGCGGCAGGCCGACGACCGAGGTCGGGCCGGCGAGGATCAGATCGACGCCGCGCGGGCAGAGCGCACGGTTCTCGCCGAGCCGCCGGGCGAGGTCGGCGGGCGCACCGCCGACCGCGAAGTCGCGGCTCGCCGCGATGCCCGGGCCGGCGAGGCGGAACCGTCGCCCCGCGCCGAAGCCGTCGACCGCGAGGATCAGGGTGGTCGAGGTCGACGGATCGACGTCGGTGCCCTGTCCGAAGGCGGCGAAGGACGGCATCCGCGTCGCGTCGCCGACGAGCGCGAAGGCCGCCGCGGCGGGGTCGGCGACGAGCGGTGCGCCGGTGTGGAAGGCGAGCCAGGCGTCGATCTCGGCCCGCGCGAGTCCGTCGTCGCGCCAGACCGGCGTCTCGAAGTCGGCGAGCATGGCGATCACCGCCGCCATCACCGGGGGGAGCGGCGCTGGGGCGGCGTCGATGCCGAAGACGTCGCGTTCGCGGCCCGGTTCGGCGAGCGCGTCGAGGACGGCCCGGAAGGTCGCCTGCGACTCGAGGACCGGATCGCGGAAGCCGGGGGCGATCTCGACGGCGGCGAAGGCGGAAGCGGGGCTCATCTCAATCGTCTCCGCGCACCAGAGTGAAGAAGTCGACCCGGGTCGACGCGACCTCGGCGGCGCGCAGGCGGGCGTCGCGATCGAGGCGGGCGCGCAGCGGCGCCAGGATCTCGCGCTCCAGCCGGTCGCGGCGGGTGCCCTCCACCCACAGGGCATCGATCAGGGCGGCGTCGCGGGCGCGGGCCGGATCGCGGCCGAGGAGGTGGCCGAAGCCGGTCGCCCCGGACGGCAGCCGCACCGCGGCGCGGGTCATCGTCGCCTCGCCGAGGTTGAACGCCGCGCCGGTGCCGCCGATGCGGCCACGGACCATGACCAGCCCGGTCTCGGGGGCGCGCAGATCGACGACGCCCACCGGCGCGATCGCCCGGACCGCCCTCAACTCGATCGCCGTGGCCTCGGCCACCAGCGCCATCACCGCCCGCCGGGCGGCGATGCTCGGATCCTCCGGCAGGGAGGAGCGGGATACGGCCTCGCGGGACATCGGCCCTCCGGGATCTGCACATCGGGATTCGACGGACTGTGGCGGTTTTCCGCCCCGGGTCGGCTCCGTCCGACCCGTCTCGATTTGTATATAGATCTAGATGATTATACTTCTGTGACGGAAACGTGGCATGATCGCGATCGGACGAGAGAACCGACGAATCGGAGAGCGGTCGCATGTTGGCGCGCGGAAGGGGCATCGCGGTCTGGCGGCAGGTCGCCGAGATCCTCGAGGCGGGGATCGTCGACGGCACCTGGCCGGCGGGACAGCGGCTGCCGACCGAGGCGGAGCTGGCGGCGCGCTTCGCGGTCAACCGTCACACCGTCCGCCAGGCCTTGCGCGAACTCGCCGAGCGCGGGCTGGTGCGGGCGCAGCAGGGCTCCGGCACCTTCGTCGAACGCGCCCCCCTCACCTATCCGATCGGCACCCGGACCCGGTTCTCCGACATCGTCGTCGCCCAGGCCCGCGAACCCTCCGGCATCCTCCTCGCCGAGACGATCGAGCCGGCCGCGCCGCGGATCGCCGAAGCGCTGAGGCTCGCGCCGGGAACGCCGGTGGTGCGGCTGGAGACCACCCGTCGGGCCGACGGCGTGCCGATCTCCTGGGCGACCTCGGCGCTGCCGGCCGATCGGTTTCCCGAGGTCGCCGCGAGCTACCGCGCCACCGCCTCGTTCACCGCCGCCTTCCGCGCCGCCGGGGTCGACGACTACGTCCGATCCGAGACGCTGATCGGTGCGGCGATCGCCGATGCCCGCGACGCCGAGCTGCTGGAGATCGCCCCGGGGCGACCGGTGATTGAGATCGACTGCGTCAACACCGACCTCGACGGAAGGCCGATCCAATGGGCCCGGGCCCGCTTCGCCGGCGACCGGGTGCGGCTGCGGGTCGGCTGACGGAGCGCTCAAACTTCGATCCGGCGGTCGCCGATCACCGCGAAGCGGATGCGGGCGGAGATCTGGTCGATCACCGCGACGGCGACGAGGATCATCAGCACGAGCAGCGACACCTGCTGCCATTCGAGGGTGTGGATCGCCTCCGACAGGAACATGCCGATGCCGCCGGCCCCGACGATGCCGATGATCGTCGCCGACCGGGTGTTGCTCTCGACGTAATAGAGCACCTGACCGGCGACGACCGGCAGGATCTGCGGCAGGATGGCGAAGCGGATCTCGGCGAGCCGCGAGCCGCCGGTCGAGACGACGCCCTCGACGGGCTTGCGGTCGACCGCCTCGATGGTCTCGGAGAACAGCTTGCCGAAGGCGCCGAAGTCCGAACTCATGATCGCCAGCACCCCGGCGAAGGGACCGAGGCCGACGACGTTGATCCAGATCAGCGCCCAGATCAGGGTGTCGACGCCGCGGATCGTGTCGAGGCCGCGACGGGCGAAGAAGTGCAGGAACCGGCCGGGCACGACGTTGCGCGCGGCCAGGAAGCCGACCGGAAAGGCGAGCACCGCCGCCGCCAGCGTGCCGACCAGGGCGATCGCGACGGTCTCGCCGAGGGCGTGGACGAACAGGCCGAAACGCACCCAGGTGCCCGACGACGGCGGTATCATCAGGGTCAGGAAATGGGCGAGCTGAGCGATCCCCGAGCCGATCCGGGCGAAGGAGAAGTCGAGCCGGAGAAGTGCGAAGACCAGCAGGCCGACGAGCCCGGCGACGACCGCGACGCCGCCGGCACGCGCCGTTCTCGAGCCGGCGAAGATCTCCGGATGCCGCTTCTCCAGCGCGGCCCGTTCGGCGCGGGCGGCCGGGCCGAGGGCGGCGCGGATGCGGCGGGTGGCGGAGGCCCCGCCGGCCGCGCCCGAGGTGCGCACGACGACGCTCATGCCCTGCCCTCCAGCCCGGTCAGGCGATGGCGCAGCCGCTCGGTCGCCCTGTCGATCACCATCACCGTGGCGATGATCAGCACCAGGATCGCCGAGACGTCGGCGTAATAGAACTTGCGGATCGCCTCGAGCAGATCCTGGCCGATGCCGCCGGCACCGACGAAGCCCATCACCGAGGCGCCGCGGACGTTGATCTCGAAGCGCAGCAACGCATAGCCGGCGAAGTTCGCGGCGATCTGCGGCACGACCGCGAAACGCACCGTCTGCCACCACGACCCGCCCGAGGCGGTCAGCCCTTCGACCGGGCGCATGTCGATGTTCTCGACCAGCTCGCCGAACAGTTTGCCGAGTGCCCCGGTGGTGTGGATGGCGAGCGCCAGGACGCCGGGCAGAGCGCCGAGGCCGAAGGCGATGACGAAGACCAGGGCGAAGACCAGTTCCGGCACGGTGCGGCAGAATTCGAGGAACCGCTTCACCGCGATCCGCAGCACCGGATGGCGACCGAGGTTGCGCGCCGCGAGGAAGGAGAGGACGAAGGCGGCGACCGCTCCGACCAGGGTCCCGGCGTAGGCGATCAGCAGCGTGTCGAGGATCAGCCGGCTCCAGTGGCCGATCCCCCACATCCACTCGCCCGGCGCGACCAGCACGGGGCGGCCGACGTGGTCGCCGTTGTCGAAGACGGCGATTCGGCCGAGATAGTCGCCGAAGGCACCGATCCGGCTCACCAGTTTGACCGGATCGACCTCGGCGACGAAACCGGCGACGATCACCACGGCGATCAGGGCGGCCACCGACCACAGCGTCCTGCGCCGGGTCGCGCCGACCGCTTCGGCATGGGCCGCGACGAGCGTCCGCAGGCGGTCGTCGGGAAGACGCGGCAGTGTCGTCGGCATCGGCGGCCTCTCGCGAAATGCGCTGGGATGGACACGCGAAGGCCCGCCGGAGCGACCGGCGGGCCTCGGTGAGACGGCGTCAGGACGCCTTCTTCTTGCGCAGTTCGTCGACGAACTTGTTCAGCTCGATGATCGGCTTGTAGGCGTCGTGGGTGACCGGCTGCCAGGGCTTCTGCTTGCCGTCGGTCATCTTCTTGAACGCCTCCGGCTCCTTCTCGGGGAAGGACAGGATCGCCGCGGCGATCGCCTTCTTCAGATCGGCCGGCAGATCGGAGAGGACGGCGATCGGCGAGTTCACGATCTGCTCGGACTTGAAGATGATCCGATAGTCGTCGTACTTCGCCATGCCCTTGCGCTCCATGCGCTTCAGCATGGATTCGTTCTCGTCGTTCCACCAGTTGGCGGCGATGTCGACGGTGCCCTGGCCGAGGGCGATCACAGCGTTCTCGTGCGAGCCGGTGTAGACCACCTTGGAGAAGAAGGTCTCCGGATCGATGCCCATCTTGGAGAGGGCGAAGCGCGGCACGTTGTTGCCGGAGGTCGAATTCGGATCGACCAGACCGAGGTTCTTGCCCTTGAGGTCCTCGACCTTCTGGTAGGGGCTGTCCTTCTTCACGTAGAAGACGGAGTAGTAGCCCTTGGTGCCGTCCTCGTTGACCTCGATGGCGACCGGCTCGATCTTGGCACCGACCATGGTGGCGCGGGCGTAGGAGGCGGGGCCGTAGTAGCCGATCTGGATCTGGCCGGCGCGCTGACCTTCGATCACCGCGGCGTAGTCCTGGGCGATGCGCAGGGTCACCTTGGTGCCGATCGCCTTCGACAGATAGTCCATGAACGGCTGAGAGCCTGACTCAAAAGCCTACTTCCGGGCGAGGCGCCTGATGCCGAGCTGGA
>CALFRR010000046.1 GCA_937919435.1 uncultured Alphaproteobacteria bacterium
GACCACCGAGATCTACACTCTTTCCCTACACGACGCTCTTCCGATCTACCGCCGACGACTTGATCACCGCCCGGCCGAGCGTGCCGGAGAGCACTTCGAGGCCGCCGGTCGGCTGGAACGGCCGTGCGATCGGCCGGACCACGGTCTCGTCGCCGGAGGCCGCCGGCGGCGCCGTGAAGACGAGGCCGCCGCCCGCGTCGAGCGAGGGTTCCGCCGCGTAGGCGGCGAGCGTGCCGCCGAAGACGGTGCGCGCATCGGCATGGACGAGGCCGGCGGCGAGCAGTTCGCGGATCACGAAGGGCACCCCGCCGGCGTCGCGGAAACCGTTGACGTCGGCCGCACCGTTCGGATAGGCGCGCACCAGCAGCGGCGTCACCGCGGCGATGTCGGCGAAGTCGTCCCAGGTGAGGACGATGCCGGCGGCCCGGGCCATCGCGATCAGGTGCAGCGTGTGGTTGGTCGATCCGCCGGTGGCGTTGAGCCCGACGATCGCATCGACGAACGAGCGCTCGTCGATCACCTCGCCGATCGGTGCGAAGTCGGGGCCCTTCCTGGCGATCTCGATCACCCGGGCGACCGTCGCTGTGGTCAGCGCGTCGCGCAGCGGCGTGTCGGGCGCGACGAAGGAGGCGCCGGGCAGGTGCAGCCCGAGGAACTCCATCAGCGTCTGATTGGTGTTGGCGGTGCCGTAGAAGGTGCAGGTGCCCGCCGAATGGTAGGCGCCGGCCTCCGCCGCCAGCATCTCCGCCCGCCCCACGCGGCCTTCCGCGAAGGCCTGACGGACCTTGTTCTTCTCGCCGTTCGAGAGCCCCGACGGCATCGGTCCGGAGGGAACGAAGATCGTCGGCAGATGGCCGAAGGCGAGCGCGCCGATCACCAGTCCCGGCACGATCTTGTCGCAGATGCCGAGCATCAGTGCCGCGTCGAAGGTACGGTGGGAGAGAGCGATCGCCGTCGACATCGCGACCACGTCGCGCGAGAACAGCGACAGCTCCATTCCCGGTTCGCCCTGGGTGATCCCGTCGCACATCGCCGGCACCCCGCCGGCGACCTGGGCCACCGCGCCGAGCCGGGCCGCCTCGGTCCGGATCAGCTCGGGATACCGTTCGTAGGGACGGTGCGCCGACAGCATGTCGTTGTAGGCGGTGACGATGCCGATCGCGGGGGCGTTTCCGGCGATCAGCCGGGCCTTGTCGTCGCCGGAACAGGCGGCGAAGCCGTGGGCGAGGTTGGCGCAGCCCATCCGGTCGCGAGCTCGGCCGGCGGCGATCGCCGCGGCGGTGCGTTCGCGGTAGGGGCCGCGGGTGGCGCGGCTGCGCGCCACGATGCGGTCGGTGATCTCGGCGATGCGTGGATCGAGCGACATGGGGCGGATCCTCGGGCGGTTCGGCAGACGGACGGATGGAACGGCGGCGGTCGGCCCGGACCGGGCCGACCCGTCCGGGTCAGGCTTCGTGCCAGGTGCGGCCGTCGCGCTCGATCAGGGCGATCGCCGCCGACGGTCCCCAGGTGCCCGACCGGTAGGACTTCGGCGCATCGGCCGAGGTGCCCCACGCCTCCAGGATCGGGTCGACCCAGGTCCATGCCGCCTCGACCTCGTCACGGCGCATGAACAGGGTCTGGTTGCCGCGGACCACGTCCATGATCAGCCGCTCGTAGGCGTCGACGTGACGGGCCCCGAAGTTCTCGGCGAAGCTCATGTCGAGCGGCACCCGCCTGAGGCGCATTCCGCCCGGGCCGGGGTCCTTGATCATCACCATCAGCTTGACCCCTTCGTCGGGCTGCAGGCGGATGATCAGTTCGTTGTTGCGGATCTCGCCGGCATCGGCATCGAACACCGAATGCGGGATCGGCCGGAACGACACGACGATCTCCGACACCCGGTCGGCGAGCCGCTTGCCCGAGCGCAGATAGAACGGGGCGCCGGCCCAGCGCCAGTTCTCGACTTCGACCTTGAGCGCCACGAAGGTCTCGGTGGCGCTCTCCGGCCGGCCGAGTTCCTCGAGATAGCCCTTGACCGGCCCGCCGGCGGAAGCCCCGGCGTCGTACTGGCCGCGCACCGTGACGTGCGCCGCGTTGCCGGCGTCGATCCGCTTCAGCGACTTCAGCACCTTGAGCTTCTCGTCGCGCACCGCATCGTCGTCGAGCGACGAGGGCGGCTCCATCGCGACCAGACAGAGGAGCTGCAACATGTGGTTCTGCACCATGTCGCGCAGCGCCCCGGCGCCGTCGTAGTAGCCGGCCCGGCCCTCCACCCCGAGGCTCTCGGCCACGGTGATCTGCACGTGGTCGATGTGGGCGGCGTTCCACAGCGGCTCGAACAGCGCGTTGGCGAAGCGCAGCGCCATCAGGTTCTGCACCGTCTCCTTGCCGAGGTAGTGGTCGATGCGGAAGATCTGGTTCTCGCCGAACACCGCGCCGACCGCCTCGTTGATCACCCTGGCGGACTCGAGGCTCTTGCCGATCGGCTTCTCCACCACCACCCGCGAGCACGGCGTGACCAGCCCGGCCTCGGCGGCGCGACGCGAGATCTCGCCGAACAGGTCCGGGCTGGTGGCGAGGTAGAAGACGCGGATCCGCTCGGGGTGCGGAGCGAGCAGGTCGGCGAGCGCCGCCCAACCGCCGCTGCCGGTGGCGTCGACCGCGACATAGGCGAGCCGCTCCAGGAAGCGGGCGAGCGAGGCCTCGTCGCGCTCGCTCTCCTCGACGTGGTCGAGGATCGCGGTGCGTGCGATCTCGCGGTAGGCCTCGACCGTCAGGTCCGCGCGGGCGACGCCGACGATCCGGGTCTCCGGCGGGATCTGGCCGGTGCGGTCGCGGTGGTAGAGCCCCGGCAGCAGCTTGCGGCGGACGAGATCGCCCGTGCCGCCGAAGGCGACGAAGTCGAAGGGTTCGACTGCGATCACGCGACTGGCCATCGTCCTGTCCACTCCTCTGTCTCCTCTCGCACCGTCGACGACTCCGGTCGGAGGCGGCGGTCTGAAACGGCCCGGATCACCGGGGGAACCGGCACCGAGGTGCCGGCGATCGTCGGGTATATCGGCAACGAAGTGCAAACATGCAATGAATTGCCGTGAAATTCAGGGCTGCTCGGCGCCGCCGTCGGGTCGGGCTCTCCTCGGTTCGCCGTGCCCGATGATCCGTCGGATGTCGTCGCGGTGGCCGCGGATCGCCCGTTCGATGTCGTCGACGGCGTCGTGCAGCGCCGCCACGCCGATCTCCGGATCCGCCCGGCAATGGAAGTTGACGATCAGTCCCTCGACCGTCCGGCGCACCCGGACCGCGTGGACGTCGGCGACGATCCCGCCGGCCCGCGCCGCGTCGGCCAGTTCCGCGGTGATCGCCGTCCTGGTGGCGGGGTCGACGTCGACGCCGTCGAGACTGTGGACGGTGATCGGCTCGATGTGGGTCTCGACCTCGACTCCCGGGCCGATCTCGGAAGCGATCGCCGCCTCGAGCCCGGAGGCGATCGCATGTGCCGCCTCGAGCGTCATCCGGCCGTCGACCTCGAGGTCGAGCGACACCGACGACCGGTCGTCGGCGAGGCTCTGGACGGTCAGGTGATGGATCGCGACGCCGCGGTTGCGGGCGATCACGCTCACCCGTTCGTGCACCGTCTCGTCGTCGAGCGCCCGTGGATGGGCGACGATCGAGGTCTCGACCTCCGGCATCTCGCGGGCCAGAGCATCGCGGATCGCCGTCTTGATCGTCGCCAGATCGTCGAACGAGCGGGTCCGCGCGACCGCCACGTCGAGATCGACGAACACCGTCGCGCCCGACGGCCGTGCCCGGATCCGTTCGATGGCGATCACCCCGGCGACCCGTTCGACGATCGCCCGGACCCTGTCGCTCGCCCCTTCCGGCGCCGCGTCCATCAACGAGTCGATGGTCCGGCTGCCCAGGCGCCAGCCGGCGAGACAGACGAAGCAGGAGACGCCGATCGCCGCCACCGCGTCGCCGATCGCGAAGTCGAGCCGCACCATCACGAGGCCGGCGAGCACCACCGCCGACGACCACATGTCGGAGGAGAAGTGCAGCGCGTCGGCCTCCAGCGCCTGACTGTTGGTCGCCTCGGCGACCCGCTTCAGCTGCCGCGCCCGGAAGAAGTCGACGACGATCGAGGCGATCACCACGCCGAAGGCGACCGGCCCGACTTCGACCGTGCCGCCGTGACCGGAGAGCCGTTGGACCGCCTCCCAGACGATCCAGCCCGAGGCGACGAACAGGAGGCCGGTCTCGAACAGCGCCGCCACGCTCTCGATCTTGGCGTGACCGTAGTGGTGGACGTCGTCGGCCGGGATGTCGGCGATCTTCACCGCGAAATAGGTCATCACCGTCGCGCCGACGTCGAGCAGCCCGTGCACCGCCTCGGACAGCAGGCCGAGCGAGCCGGTCAGGAAGGCGGCGCCGAACTTGGCGATGGTGAGCAGCGTGCTCGCCGCCATCGAGCCGAGGGCGGCCGCTTCCTTCTGGTCGGCGTGAGTCGCGGTCGATGAATCGGTGCCGGCCATGGTCGCTCGCTTCGAGGTGCTTCGCTTCGGGTCTAGGCCGGCGAAGTGGCGCGAGCAAGACGGAGGCGCGTCGGAACCGCTCCCGCGCGGCGTCGGCCGTGACCGATCGGCAACGATTCCGGCGGAATCGGCCTTCTCCGCCAGTCTTGCCTTGATCCCGCCGCCGTTCGGGATTCTCGTGCCGGCCGACACGGCGTTCGTGGGGTTGCCCTCGGGGACGCACCGGCCGGCCGATGGGCCGCCTCTCCTCGGAGCCACAGATGTTCAGCCCCTCGTTCGTGCGCGGCCTCGCCGGTCTCGCCTGCCTGTCGATCGTCGCCCTCGGATCGCGTCCCGCCCTCGCCGCCGACGGCGCCGAGGACACCCTGCGCACCCTCTATCGGGTGGCGCTCTCCGCCGAGATGTGCGGCTTTCCGATCGGCGCCAAGCAGGCGGACGCGCTCGGCAAGGCGATGAACCGGACGATTGCCGATCTCGGGCTCGACGATGACGGCGTCGAGGCGCTCTACCGGACGATCGACGGCGAGTTCGAGGCCGAGGGCTGGGAGACGATCTGCGCCGAGGACGGCGACTGGGCCCGCGGCTATCGCCGCCTGCTCGCCGCCGTCACTCGCTGAGGTCGCCTCACTTCTTCGTATCGAGCAGGAAGCCCGGCCCGTGGCCGAGCACCTTCGGATCGATCTCGCCGATCACCTTGCGGTCCTTGCCGGTGTAGTCGAACAGCGACAGCAGGTGCCGGATGGCGTTGAGCTTCAGCCGCCGCTTGTCGTTGCCGAGCACCACCGTCCACGGCGCCGCATCCGAGTGGGTCGTCTCGAGCATCCGGTCGCGGGCCCGGCCGTAATCGTCGAAGCGGTCGATCGCCGCCTTGTCGATGTCGGAGATCTTCCAGATCTTCAGGGGGTTGTGGCGCCGGTCCCAGAACCGCGAGAGCTGCATCTCGCGCCCCACCTCGATCCAGAACTTGACCAGCCGCAGCCCTTCGCCGACGAGCATCGCCTCGAACCGCGGTGCCTCCTTGAGGAAGCGCTCGCTCTCCTCCGGCGTGCAGAAGCCCATCACCCGTTCGACCCCGGCCCGGTTGTACCAGGAGCGGTCGAACATCACGATTTCGCCGGCCGTCGGCATGTGGGCGACGTAGCGCTGGAAGTACCACTGGCCGGTCTCGGTCGGGGTCGGCTTCGGCAGCGCCACCACCCGGGTGCGGCGCGGGCTCATGTACTGGCGGAAGGCCCCGATCACCGATCCCTTGCCGGCGCCGTCGCGCCCTTCGAAGACCATCACGATCTTCTCGCCGCGTTCGATCGCCCAGGTCTGCAGCTTGACGAGCTCGATCTGCAGGTCGATCAGCACATCGGCGAAGTCGTCGTCGTCGAGCGCGTGGGCGTGTGGATAACCGCCGGAGGCGAAGGCGTTCTCGGACACCCATTTGGGTAGTTTCGGGCTGTCCAGATCGAAGGTCCGGGCGTCGTTGGCCATCTCGTTCCCCTGTGCCGTGGTGTCGCTTTCGCGGACCTTCGCGAGAACGTCGCCGAATGCGGCTTCTCTGTGTGGGAAGATCGCACATCTCCCTTCGCCGTGATTCGGCGGCGAACCGTTTTCGGCGGAAGCGACCGCCACATGTGGACGCAAACTATCATGAACATCGGCGTGGACCAGCGGGTCGGTTGACGCGGCGCACGACGGCCGAAGGAGTGAGGAAGGCATGAAGAGCCTCGACGAGCGACAGGACGACGCCCCGGCGCCCGGACCTCGGTGGGGGGTGCGGCCCTGGCGGGTCGGTCTCGTCGCCGCCGCGCTGGCGGCGGCGGCCGTCACCTGGCGCGACGTGCCCTGGCCGATCGCCGTCCTGTCGGTCAGCGTGCTCATCGCCGTCGCCTGGAGCGGCCGCGACCGCGGTCCCGGTCGGACCGGCGCGATCGGCGAACCGCGCCGCCGCGGCCGCACGGTGTGGCCCGATCTCGGCATGAAGACGGTGGTCGACGCGATCGACGCGCCCTGCCTGCTGGTCGACGGCCATGCCGCGGTGCGCCACGCCAACCGCGAGGCGGTGCAGCGGTTCGGCGCGATCCGGCCCGGCGATCCGCTCTCCTTCCGGATCCGCATCACCGCCCTGCTCGACGCGGTCGACCGGGTGATCGGGCTGGCCCGGCCGGAGACCGTCGAATGGCACGAGAAGATCCCGACCGAGCGCTGGCTCCTCGCCCACCTCTCGCCGATCCGCTTTCCGCCCGACCGCTCGGGCGACGATCAGACGCCGGACTTCGTCCTGATCCTGATCGAGGATCTGACCGAGCGGCGGCGGGTCGAGCGGATGCGGGCCGATTTCGTCGCCAATGCCAGCCACGAACTGCGCACGCCGCTCGCCGCCGTCACCGGCTTCATCGAGACCCTCCAGGGGCCCGCCCGCAACGACACCGCGGCCCGCGAGACGTTCCTGAAGGTGATGGCCGAACAGGCCGGGCGGATGAAGCGGCTGATCGACGATCTCCTGTCGCTGTCGCGCATCGAGATGCGGTCGCATCTGCGCCCCGAGGGCATCGTCGATCTCGCCGAACTGCTGCCCAACGTCTTCGATCTCGTCCGCCCCGCCGCCCGCGCCGCCGGCGTCGAACTCGAGCTGGTCGGGGCCGAGGTGCCGTGTCCGGTCACCGGCGATCGCGACGAACTCTCCCAGGTCTTCTGCAATCTGGTCGAGAACGCCGTCAAATACGGCGCCGACGGCGGGCGCGTGGTCGTCCGCCTGTCGTCGCCGGAAGAGGACGCACGACGGGTCACCGCGAGCGTACGCGACTTCGGCCGCGGCATCGATCCGGTCCATCTGCCGCGCCTCACAGAGCGCTTCTACCGCGCCCACACAGAGAAGTCGGGCGAGAAGCGCGGCACCGGTCTCGGCCTCGCCATCGTCAAGCACATCGTCACCCGCCATGGCGGCCGGCTGAGCATCGACTCCGTCCCCGGCGAGGGCTCGACCTTCGCGGTCCGTCTGGATCGTCCGGCGCCGCCCCCGATTGCGGTCGAAAAGCCCGAGGAAACAGGTAATTGAACCGTCACGAAACTGACGTGCGCATGTCATAGAACCATCGGGCCGGATCGGCGACCGATCCGCCCGCGCCGGGCGCCGCAGACCGTACTCAGGCCCGACGACAGGAGGAGCGCAATCCATGACCGATCACATCGTCACCTCCTACGAGCAGGAGCTCAAGGGCCTCGCCGCCCAGATCGCCGAGATGGGCGGTCTCGCCGAGGGCCTGGTCGCCGATGCCGTCGCCGCCCTGGTGCGCGGCGACGTCGGCCTCGCCCAGAAGGTGATCCTCACCGACACCCGCCTCGACCGGCTGCAGCGCGCCGTCGAGGAGCAGGCGATCCGGGTGATCGCCCGCCGCCAGCCGATGGCGGTCGATCTGCGCGACATCTTCGGGGCGCTGCGCGTCTCCGGCGATCTTGAGCGGGTCGGCGATCTCGCCAAGAACATCGCCAAGCGGGTGGTCGCGATGGGCGGCAACGTCCTCCTGAAGCCGGTGGTGGTCGGTGTCGAGCATCTCGCCGACATCGCCCTCGAGCAGTTGAAGCACGTTCTCGACGCCTACACCGCCCGCAGCTCCGAAGAGGCGCGCGCGGTACGCGACCGCGACGACGAGATCGATGCGCTCTACACCTCGCTGTTCCGCGAGCTCCTCACCTACATGATGGAGGATCCGCGCAACATCACCTTCTGCACCCACCTCCTGTTCTGCGCCAAGAACGTCGAGCGGATCGGCGACCACGCCACCAACATCGCCGAGACCGTCCACTTCGCGATCACCGGCGAACAGTTCGTCGAAGAGCGGCCGAAGAGCGACGGAACCAGCTCGGTGCCGACCACCGGGGTCGCCGGCTGAGGTCCGGAGGAGAGACATGGCGCGCGTGTTGATCGTCGAGGACGAGGAGGCGCTGAGCCTCCTCCTGCGCTACAACCTGGAAGCCGAGGGCTACGAGGTCGAGGTCTGCGGCCGCGGCGACGAGGCCGACACCCGGCTGCGCGAGGCGCCGCCCGATCTCCTGGTGCTCGACTGGATGCTGCCCGGGCTGTCCGGCATCGAACTCTGCCGGCGGCTCAGGACCCGGACCGAGACCGAGCGTCTGCCGATCATCATGTTGACCGCCCGTGGCGAGGAGAGCGAGCGCATCCGCGGCCTCACCACCGGTGCCGACGACTACGTGGTGAAGCCGTTTTCGACCCCCGAGCTGATGGCCCGGGTGCGCGCCATGCTGCGCCGCGCCCGGCCGGAGCTGGTGTCCAGCCTGCTCAGGGCCGGCGACCTCGAACTCGACCGCGAGACCCACCGGGTGCGTCGCGGCGGCCGCGAGATCCATCTCGGCCCGACCGAGTTCCGTCTGCTCGAATATCTGATGCAGTCGCCCGGCCGCGTCTTCTCGCGCGAGCAACTGCTCGACGGCGTCTGGGGGATGGACGTCTACGTCGACGAGCGCACCGTCGACGTCCATGTCGGACGCCTGCGCAAGTCGATCAACCGTGGCCGCGATCGGGATCCGATCCGCACCGTGCGCGGCTCCGGCTACGCCTTCGACGACCAGTTCTCCGCCACCGTCGGCGCCGTCTGAACGAGATCGTCGACGTCGAGAAACAGATCGCCCCGCCGTCCGGTCCGGAAGGCGGGGCGATCTCGTTTCGCCTCAGGCCCGCATCGGGCGGCGATCCCGCCGTCGTTCCGAGGTGGGCTGATAGGCGATGCGGGCGTGATAGCCGCAGTAGGGAATGCCGACGTCGGAGCGACGGGCGCAGAAGTGGAAGTCTTCCGCGCTCGGGTCGCCGACCGGCCACTTGCAGGTCTGCTCGTTGAGCTGGAGGACGTTGGCGTTGGCGATCAGCGGCTCTTCGGAGAGCGAATAGACCGACGGCTGGGCGGCGGGCTGCGGCCGGGCCGCCGGCACCGCTTCCGCCTTCATCGCCAGATTGCCGACGCTGATGCCCGATACCGGCCGTGCCGTCGAGGTCGCCGGCCGGGTGGTCGGTTTCTTCTGGCGTGGCGTCTGGGCCTGCGGGGCCTTGGCGCGGCCGGACAGTCCGAGCCGGTGCACCTTGCCGATCACCGCGTTTCGGGTCACGCCGCCGAGCTCGCCGGCGATCTGACTGGCACTCAGCCCGTCGCCCCAGAGCTTCTTCAGCAGATCGACCCGATCGTCGGTCCAGGAGATCATTTCTTCTCTCACGGTCTTGGCCTCGCGTCGGTGCCGTGCGAATCCTCCCCCGCCCGGAGGAATCCTCCGGTTCCGCCCTTCGGGCGAGCCGCACATGGCTGCAGGGAAACTCGAGACTGGAAGGTTCGCCGCACGAGATGTCGTGTTCAACGACCCGGAAATTACACTATCGGTAGACTCGCGGGCAACCCGCGGCGGACTCGTTTCGGTGGACGGCGGATCGTTATCCCCAAGCGTGAGTCCCGGGTGCAACACTCTCCACGGGGCACCTTCGTAGTGTTTCTAAGTCTCCGTTGCGTCACTTCGTCCACCCCGGCGGTTCCCGGGGAAATTCCCGTTGAAATGTTGACCTCCGTCGCGCGCGCGAGCATTATGCCGGCCGTTGCGAGTGCCGCCGCCGAGGCGGCATTGTTCGTTTCTGACCGCTTTCTTCGGAGGTCGGTCGTTCGGCCGAAGGCCCTCGCCCCTGAGGAAAGTCCGGCGGGCGCATCTGCCGCCGCGGTCGACGAGGAGTGGTGAAATGTCGGAAAGTGCGCTCTACCCGTCCTTCGCTCGGGCCGGTCTCGCCTTCGAACGAGGCGACGGCGTCTGGCTGACGACGGCGGCGGGTGAGCGATATCTCGACATGATGGCCGGCATCGCGGTCTGCGCGCTCGGCCACTCGCACCCCCATCTGGTCGAAGCGATCAAGGCTCAGGCCGAGAAGCTCTGGCACGTCTCCAATCTCTACGAGATCCCGGAGCAGGAGGCGCTCGCCAGGCGGCTGACCGAGGCGACCTTCGCCGACCGCGTGTTCTTCGGCAATTCCGGCGCCGAGGCGCTCGAATGCGCGATCAAGACGGCACGCCGCTTCCATTTCGCCGCCGGCCACCCGGAGCGCTATCGGATCGTCACCTTCGAGGGAGCCTTCCACGGCCGCACCCTGGCGACGCTCGCCGCCGGCGGTCAGAAGAAGTACCTCGAAGGTTTCGGCCCCAAGGTCGACGGTTTCGATCAGGTCCCGTTCGGTGACGAGGCGGCGCTGCGCGCCGTGATCGGTCCGGAGACCGCGGCGATCCTGATCGAGCCGATCCAGGGCGAGGGCGGGGTGCGTCCGGTGCCGCGCGCCTTCCTGACCATGCTGCGCGAGATCTGCGACGAGCACGGCCTGTTGCTGGTGTTCGACGAAGTCCAGTGCGGGCTCGGCCGGACCGGCCATCTCTACGCCCATCAGGGGCTCGGGGTCGAACCCGACATTCTCGCTTCGGCCAAGGGCATCGGCGGCGGCTTCCCGCTCGGCGCCTGCCTGGCCACCGAGCGTGCCGCGGCGGGCATGACCCCCGGCACCCACGGCACCACCTACGGCGGCAATCTGCTCGCCATGGCCGCCGGCAACGCCGTCCTCGACGTGGTGCTGGCGCCGGGCTTCCTGGAAGGGGTGCGCGAACGCGGCCTCCGTCTCAAGCAGAAGCTCGCCGCGGTCGTCGACCTGCATCCCTCGATCTTCGAGGAGGTGCGCGGCGAGGGCCTGCTTCTCGGCCTGAAGTGCCGGGTTCCGGCCGGCGACGTGGTCGCCGCCGGACGAGACCACAAGGTGCTGACGATCGGTGCCGGCGACAACGTGGTCCGCATCATTCCGGCTCTGATCGTGAGCGAGGAAGAGATCGAAGAAGCCGTGGCGCGCATCGAAGCCGCCGCGCGGGATCTCGAGGCCGCGAAGGGCGGCGACAAGGGAGCAGCAGCGTGACTCTCGCCGATGGGAAGCGTCATTTTCTCGACCTGACCGACGTCACCAAAGCCGATCTCCGGGGCATCCTGGACGAGGCGGTACGGCTCAAGAAGCAGCGACGCGGCGCCCACCGGGGCGAAGGTCCGCTCGCCGGCAAGGTGCTGGCGATGATCTTCGAGCGCGTCTCGACCCGTACCCGCGTCTCCTTCGACGTCGGCATGCGCGAGCTCGGCGGCGAGACGATCATGCTGACCGGCGACGAGATGCAGCTCGGCCGCGGCGAGACCATCGCCGACACCGCCCGGGTGCTGTCGCGTTACGTCGATGCGATCATGATCCGCATCCTCGACCACGCGGCGCTCACCGAGCTGGCCGAGTACGCCACCGTTCCGGTGATCAACGGTCTGACCAAGCTGTCGCATCCCTGCCAGCTGATGGCCGACGTGATGACCTTCGAGGAGCATCGCGGGCCGATCGCCGGCAAGACCGTGGCCTGGGTCGGCGACACCAACAACGTGCTCGCCTCCTGGATCCATGCGGCGGCGCAGTTCGACTTCAATCTGCGCATCGCCACCCCGCCGGAACTGGCGCCGAAGATGGATCTGGTCGCCTGGGCCCGCCGTCACGGTGCCTCGGTCCACCTGACCGCGGACGCCTACGAGGCGGTCGAGGGCGCCGACTGCGTCACCACCGACACCTGGGTGTCGCTCGGTGACGACGAGAGCGAGCGCCGCCACAATCTGCTGAAGCCGTTCCAGGTCGACCGACGCCTGATGGCGGCGGCCAAGCCGGACGCGGTGTTCATGCACTGCCTTCCCGCCCATCGCGAGGAGGAGGTGACCACCGAGGTCATCGACGGACCGCAGTCGATCATCTTCGACGAGGCCGAGAACCGCCTGCACGCGCAGAAGGGCGTGCTCGCCTGGTGCCTGGGCGCGGTCGGCCGCTGAGCCACGGACCCGCCCCTGGTATCGGGGGGACCATCACCCCATATGGGGAACTTCGCCGCGAGCTTCGCGCCCTCTTCCGGACGACCCGGGGGAGGGCGCGAGACCGTCGGGGGCCGCACCGGCGCCCGTGGCCTCCGGCCTCCCCGTCATCTCCGGATCCGACCCATGCCCACGATCAGTGCTCCCGTCTCGGCGACCCCCGACACCGTCCTGCCCTTCGCCGTCGAAGCGCTCGATCTGCGCGGCCGCACCGTTCGTCTGGGGCCGGCGCTCGACGCGATCCTCGCCCGCCACGATTATCCCGAGCCGGTCGCCCGCCTGCTGGCCGAGGCCACGGCACTGACCGCGCTGCTCGGCACCGCGCTGAAGTTCGAAGGCCGCTTCGTCGTCCAGACCCGCACCGACGGGCCGGTGTCGATGCTGGTGGTCGACTTCCGCACCCCCGACGGGCTGCGTGCCTACGCCCGTTTCGACGCCGAGGCGGTCGCCGCCGCGGTCGCCGACGGCCGTGCGGCCCCGGCCGATCTGCTCGGCAGCGGCCATCTGGCGATGACCGTCGACCAGGGCGGCGACATGCGCCCCTATCAGGGCGTCGTCGCCCTCGACGGCATCGGGCTCGAGGAAGTGGCGCACGTCTGGTTCGGCCAGTCCGAGCAGATCCCCACCCGGGTCCGGCTGGCGGTCGCCGAGGAGCTGACCCGCGGCGCCGACGGGGCGATGGTCCGTGCCTGGCGGGCGGGCGGTCTGCTCGCCCAGTTCCTGCCGGAGAGCGAGGACCGTCGTCGCGTCCGCGATCTCGCGCCCGGCGATCTGCCGGAGGGCGCCGAGGCGCCGGTCCACGTCGACGACGACGCCTGGGCCGAGGCCGAGGCGCTGATCGCGACGATCGCCGACGTCGAGTTGACCGATCCGGAGCTCTCCTCCGAGCGGTTGCTGTGGCGGCTGTTCAACGAGCGCGGGGTGCGGGTCTTCGACACCCAGCCGCTGGTCGAGCGCTGCCGCTGCTCGCGCGAGCGGGTCGGGGCGATGCTGGCGAGCTTCACCGCCGAGGAGGTCGCCGACATGACCGTCGACGGCGCCATCGAGGTGACCTGCGAGTTCTGCTCGACGCACTACCGCTTCGACCCCGCCGAGGTCCGTCCGGCGGAGTGACGCCGCGACGCGAACGGAACACGGCCGTCCGGTCTCCCGGGCGGCCGCTCCGTCGTCTTCGTCCGAGATCGGACCCGCGGTCCGTGCCTCAGGCCTTGAGCCCGAGCGCGAAGGCGGAGAGAACCGCCGCGGCGTGGGCGATGTTGCTCTTCAGCGTCGCCGCCGAGGCACCGCGCGGGCCGAAGTCGTGGCTGCCGTCCTCGATCCACTCGAGCCGCACCTTCTCGCCGACCGCCAGGCTCTCCACCTCCGCCCGATTGCCGAACTCGTCGCGCTCGCCCTGCAGCACCAGCGTCGGCAGCAGGATCCCCTGGAGCGGGGCGAGCCGGATCTCCTCCGGCCGGCCGATCCCGTGGAACGGATAGCCCAGGCAGGCGACCCCGGCGACCTCGCCCGGCAGCGCCCGGTTGGCGGTCATCGCCGCCACCCGGCCGCCCATCGACTTGCCGCCGACGACGATCGGCCCGACCCGTTCGGGCGCCGCGATCGTCGCCGCGATCGCCGTCTCGAACTCGCCGATCAGCGTCTCCGCCTTCGGCGGCGGCCGCTTCTTGCCGGTCGTCCGGCGCCCCGCCATGTAGGCGAACTCGAACCGGGCGACGGCGAGACCGTGGCCGGCGAGCGCCTCGGCGATCCGGTTCATGAAGCTCGAATCCATCGGCCCGCCGGCACCATGGGCGAGGAGCACGGTCGCACCGGCGTCGGGTGGCGAGGAGGGAAGAGTCCACAGGAGATCTGTCATGTCGGATCCGAAACGAGTTGGCGGGCCGGCTCAGTAGTAGCCGCGCGGGAACCAGCGTTGATAGAGCTCGGTCAGACGGCCGTCTTCGCCGAGCTTCTGCAGCGCATAGTCGAGGTTCTGTTTCAGGCGCCGGTTGCCCTTGCCGACGGCGATCCGGAGGCCCTCGCCGAACACGCTCGCCTCGGCGAAGGGACCGCCGTGGAATTCGCAGCAGCCGCGTCCGGCACTGCCGCCGAGCCAGAACGACAGCGACAGGGCATCGCCGAAATGCGCCTCCACCCGCCCGTCGCGCAGCGCGTCGCGGGCCGAGGTCTCGTCCGGATAGGCGGCGACCCGGACCTTCGGAAAGGCGGCGATCACATAGGCTTCGTGGGCGGAGCCGGAGACCACCGAGACCCAGCGCCCGGCGAGCCCTTCCGGGGTCGGGGCCGGCAGACCGCCGGCGGGCGCACCGGTGCGCACCACGAAGCGGCCCGGGGTGGTCAGATAGGCGTCGCTGGTGTCGAGCTTCGCCCTGAGATCGCCGCGCACCTCGAGCCCGGCGATGATCGCGTCGCCGCGCCGGTCGCCGAGGGCGGCGACCAGATCGCCGAACGGCCGCATCTGGATGGTGCAGGTCGCCTCCAGCACCTCGCACACCAGCCGGGCGAGGTCGACGTCGTAGCCGATCAGCCGACCGCCCTCGTCGAGGAAGTTGAACGGCGGAAAGTCGCCGGAGGTCAGGAAGCGGATCGAACCGACCTCGGTGGTCGGTTTCTGCGGCCGGTTCTTGCGGTCCCAGAACATCGGCGGACCGCCGGCCGTCTCTCCCGCCGGGTTCGCCGTGACCGTCGGCGCCGCTTCGGCGGCGCCCGCCGGGCCGGCGAAGGCGGCCGTGCCCGCCGCCAGGACCACCAGAAGCAGCAGGCATGCGGCTTTGCACGAGACAGTGACGGTGGAAGGTGCGAACATGAATGTCACCCGGTCGGACGGCGCCACCGGTCGCGGCGGATTCGTTGTCCGCGACTGTAGAACGAGCCGCCGGCCGGAGGGAATCGCTTTTCGAAACCGGGTCGTCCGCCTCCCCTGCGCCCGCGTTCTCGGAGCGTGTGGCGATGGGCGACGAGACGACTCTGTCGCGGACGGATCCCGGGAGGCCCCGGGCAGGACCGCGATCTCCTGCGATGTCCGCCGAGGCGGCCCACTGGCGCGCCGTCGCCGACGGTCTCGGTGTCGGCTTCGTCGACGCGATCCGGGTCGGTCCGCTCGCCGAGACGGCTCCCCTGCCGCCGCCGGAGGTCTTCGCCGCCGTCGACCGGCTGATGGTCGATCGCCCGGAGGGCGGCGGCATTCTGATCGCCGCGCCCGCCCCCGAGGTGATCGCCGCCACGCGTGCGCATCTCGACCGGATGCCGGAGTTGCGCGACCGGCTGTTCGTCGCGACGCCGCGCACCATCCGCGGCGCGCTCCTCGCCCGCTGGGCCCCCGGTCTGACCCACGCCGCGCGCGACAGCGTCGCCGACGTCGATCCGTCGTTCTCCGCCCGCCGGGTCGGCGAGCCCTGGCAGGTCGTCGTGATCCTGCTGGTGGTGTCGACCTGGCTGACCGCCGCCTTCGACGGCTCCGATTCCCTGGTTGCCGTCTGGACGGCGCTGTTCCTCGCCATCGGCTTCGCCCGGGCGGTGGTCGCCGGCGACGTGCCGCAGCCGGTGCGTCCGCCGCCGGTCGCCGACGAGGATCTGCCGAGCTTCGCCGTGCTGGTGCCGGTCCATCGCGAAGCGGTGGTGATCGGCGATCTCGTCGCCGCCCTCGGCCGGATCGACTATCCCGCCGATCGCCTCGCGCTGCGTCTGGTGGTGGAGGCGGACGACGCCGAGACCGTCGCCGCCGCCGAGGCGGCGATCGCCGGAACCGCGATCGAGGCGGTGGTGGTGCCGCCGTCCGAACCACGGACCAAACCGAAGGCGCTGGACTTCGCGCTGCGCACCGTCGATGCCGAGTTCGTCAGCGTCTTCGATGCCGAGGATCGCCCGGCGCCGGATCAACTGCGGCGCGCCGCCGCCGCCTTCCGGTCCGAGCCGTCCGATCTGGCGGTGGTCCAGGCGGCGCTGGAGATCGATCACGTCGACACCGACCGGCCGTGGCTGGTGCGTCAGTTCGAGATGGAATACGCCATGCTCTTCCACGGGCTGCTGCCGTGGCTGGCGATCCGGTCGTTGTTTCTGCCGCTCGGCGGCACCTCCAACCACTTCCGCCGATCGGCGCTGGTGGCGGTCGGCGGCTGGGATCCGCACAACGTCACCGAGGACGTCGACGTGGCCCTGCGGCTGGCCCGCGCCGGCCATCGGCTCGGCATCGTCGCCTCGGCGACCGACGAAGAGGCGCCGGCCGACCGGCGGCGCTGGATCGCCCAGCGGATCCGTTGGCAGAAGGGGTGGATGCAGACCTGGCTGGTCCACATGCGCCGGCCGGCGCGGCTCCATCGGGAACTCGGCTTCGGCGGTTCGCTCGCCTTCCATCTGGTGGTCGGCGGCCAGATCGCCACGGCGTTCGCCTATCTGCCGAGTCTGGTGGTGATCGTCCTGCATGCCTGCGGCCTGTCGCCGCTGTTCGGCGACCGCACCTTCGCGGGCGATCTGGTTCTGGTCGCCGGGTTGTTCGCCCATGCGATCGGGGTGATCGGCGGCGTCGCCCTGGCGCACGAGACCGGGCGGCGGATCGGCCGGCCCGCCCGGATCGTCGATCTCGTCACCATGCCGGTCTACTGGGGGATGATCTCCTGGGCGGCGTGGTGGGGCCTGCACGAACTGGTCGTCGCGCCCCATCGGTGGAACAAGACCTCGCACGGCCACGTCGCCCGTCGGGACGGCGGACGGACCTCGTCGAGCGAGAACCGGACATCTGCCTCTTGCGCGATCCCCGCCGACGAGGCTATTGGTGTGACCGCCGAGCGGGCGTAGTTCAGAGGTAGAACGTCAGCTTCCCAAGCTGAATGTCGTGGGTTCGATTCCCATCGCCCGCTCCAAAAATCTCCATATTTTCAAATGGTTTGCACGTCTGGCGCTTTGGCTCCGGCAGAACGAGACGGGAACATATGACGCTGAAATGGACCTTTCGGGGCAATGAGTCCCGAAAAAGTCCCGAAGAATGTTCTATCTGCGTTCTTGTCCGCCGATCCATCGGGCGACGTCGCCCACCAGCGCCGCCGCTTGATCCGCCGACAACACCAGCCGCGTCATCGCACCACGGTCGTCGATCGTCGTGAGGATCAGCCGTCCGGCGACGACGCCGAACCCGGGCGCCATCGCCGCCGAACGCGCCGGAACGAGATCATCGATCGTCGGTCCAATCTCGGCCATTCGCCACCCTCCGGAAGTTCGGCATCTGCTCGGCGATGCCGGCGAGCGCCGTGGCGAGGATCACCGCCGTACCCCAGACGGGATCGTCAAATCCCGCGTCCATCGCCGCTCGGTGTGCCTCGCGCAACAGGCCGTCTCTGCTCAGCGGTTGGTCGTCGTGCGACATGTCAATGCCCACCTCCCTTGACCGCCATCCAGGCCGCGCCGGCGAGCGCCGTCAGAACGATGGTCACGAGGGCCAGCAGCCCCTTGCGCTTCACCTCTTCGGCGCTCTCCCGCCATTCGCGCAGCCACGCGAAATCTTTCTGCATGACGAGGGGATCGGCGGCGTCGATCCCGATCGAGGTCAGGGTCGCATGGACCGTCGCGGTGATCATGTCCCGCAGCTCCGTTTCGGTCAGGGCGATCGTCTTCTCTTCCATGCCGTGTCTCCCGGACCAGTCACCGATTCCCGGACAGGCGGGCGTCCCGCCTCTCGATGATGTCGATCGCCGCGCGCTTGGTCGCCGCGCACCACGGGTAATTCGTCTCGTACCAGGCGATCAGATTTCTCGTCGCCGTCTCGCTGAGGCCGACGCGATCACCCGCAACCGGGATCTCCGGCTCGTCCGGGCACGGCCGCGTGAGCGAGAGATCGAGCGGTGCGGTCGACGGCGGCACGGCGACGACGCCGCAGGCGGCGAGGACCGGAGCGATGGCCACGGCGATGGTGACGACGGATCTCATCGGCCCGACCTCCCTGCTCTGAGCGCCCGAACGGACGACGGAGACAGACCGCCGCCGTAGCCGGTCGGCGGCGGCGGATTGTCCGGCGGTAGTGCGGCGAGCGCATCGGCGAGCCGTCGCTCGGCTGCCTCGCGGGCCGCGTCGGCGGTCGTCGCCGCTGCTCGCGCCTCGGTCAGTGCGTCGCCGACGATCACCCGTTGTCGCTCGGTCTCGGCCGCGGTCGCAGCGGCGACACGCGCTTCGCAGGCCCCGTCCGCCGCCGCCCATACGGCGAGCGCCGCCGCACTACAGGCGCAGCCGATGGTCCCGAGGCGGATGATTTCGGCGGCGATCGTCCCGCCCGGCTGGCGGGCCACGATCAGCGACCAGACCCAGAGGCCGAGCGACCCGGCGGCGGCGACCGGCCAGAGGGGGGAGATCAGAGACACGAGGTCGCCCCACGAATGGGGGACGACCGACCAGATGAGAGAGATCAACCAGGACATGGTCACCCCCTCTCGTCCGGGGCTGGCGGCCCGAGCGGCGAAGGATCGACTCGCCCATGGATCATCTTGTTGCGGTCGTCCCATGCGGCGCCGAACACATAGGATCCGACGACGCCGCCTGCGAGCAGACCGAGTACCTGGACGATATCGCGCTCGAGGGCAGTGTCCTTGCCCCATATGGTCAAGTAGGCGATTGCCCAGGCGCAGAAGAGGAGAACTCCGAACACCACCCATCGGCGATAGAACCAAGAGGTTTCAGCGAACACCGCAATCTCCACGGAATGTGGCCGCCGCACGTTATGCGGCGGCCTTGGTCGTCACTTCGGGGCGGGGATGAAGTCGACGTAGAAGGTGTCGCCGACCTCGAACGTGCCGACGAGGTCCGGATTGGCGATGTGCATGCTGAAGGTCACCGACGGCGACCAGCGGGCGAAGGAGTTGTTCTCGTCGCTGCCGTCTTCGGGATAGGCGCCGCTCTTGGCGACACCGAAGAGCGTGAGCGCCTCGGTCGGATTGCCGTCGTGTTGCGGGTTACCGGGGATGATCGCGCCCACGCGAACCTTCGCGCGCATCTTCCGTTCGGTTTCGGACATCGGGGCTTCCTTTCCTGTTCCCGGGATCCGCCGGGTCGGGTCGAGGGTGGCGGCGATCACGCCACGCCAATGGCCGCGGCGATTGCCACCCAGGTCTTCGGCCCCGCGACGCCGTCTGAGTCGAGGCCGTGCGCTGCCTGGAACCGCGCAACCGCGGCGCGCGTCGCAGGGCCGGCGGCGCCGTCGACATCGAGTGGACCGAAGCCGAGCACGTTGAGCGAGCGCTGCAGTTGCATCGTCGACCGGTCGGGCGGCACCGCGAGACCAGCAGCGAGCGCGGGCGGCGTCGATGCACCGAGCACCGCCGCCTTGAAGGCGGTCATGTCCCAGGCCGGTCCCGGGTCGACCTTGCGCGACGGAGCGATGTCGTCGTGGCCGACGATGTCTTCGAAGCCGAAGGTGGAGTGCAGCGCTCGGGCGAGGGCGACGACGGCCTCAACCTGTGCCGGCGGATAGGTGTGCCACGGCCGAGGGCCGCCGCCGTTCTTGTGGCGGGCGACGAGCACGCGATCGTCGGGGATCGGCCTGCCATAGGCGGTGTAGCGGCCCGGCTCACCGTCGATCGCATCCCCGAGGTTCGCGATCTCGATGCCGATCGAAACGGGATTGAGCGAACTGACGACGTCGCGCCACGACGACTTGCCCGCGTGCCATGCGACCCGATCGAGTGGCACGAGCTGAGTGATCGTACCGCCCTCGCCGACGACGAAGTGAGCGGAAACACCACCGGGCGTGGTGAGAGTTTCGATCGCGCCGGCCTCGCCGCCGGCGGTGAAGTGAACCACGAGGAAGCGCGGACGGCAGGGGCCTCCGACGTTGGGGCTGGGAATCTGACGCACGGGAGCGCCATCGGCGAGCAGGCGCCCGCCGGAGACAGAGTATCCGGTCATGATTGCCTCGTTGCACGAGCGTGGGGGGGGTCAGGCGACCGCCAGCGCCGCGGTCTGAACCGACGCTGACGAACCGCCGCCGTTGTCGTTGGCGCCGTTGTGGCGGATCGCGAGGGTGTGGCCGCTGTCGGCGGCGACCACGGTGTAGCCGGTCGCGGACGCGCTCGCGGTGGCCTGCGTCACGTCGCCGACGTCCGTCGTCGCGTCGCGCATCACGTCGTAGGTTCGGGTGATGCCGCCGCCGAAGAACGTGGCGAACGACGACCCGAGCGCGAGCGTCCCACCGACGGCGAGAGTGCCGGAGGTCGGCGTGGTGGTGGGCAGAGCCGCCAGCAGCGGGCGACCGACGGTGAACACCTGAGAGGCGTTGACCACGGGTCCATAGGACGTCGCCTCGGTGTCGACAAGGTTGATCCAGGCGACGCGGATCTCGATGTCGACCGCGCCTTGCAGGCCACGGCAGATGAGATCGACGTTGGCGATGAGCGACTGGACGCTCAACATCTTCGACGGAATCGCCAGCACGCCGGCGAACCGTTTGCCGTTGTTCCACGACCCCTGCGCCGCCGAGTAGGTGGTGCCCCACGCCTGACTGACGCCGGCATTTCCTTGCAAGGACGCGAGCCCCACCGGGTCGCCGCCGGTCGAACTCCCGATCTCGACGAGCGCATAGGCACCGACCCCGTGCCCGATCGTGGCGAGCCCGGCCGGCAGACCGGAGGTGGCGAACCGCCACTGGATGTTTCCGGTCGACGTGGGATCGGCCGTGACGGTGCCACTGATGTTGAGGATCCGACACGGCACCGCCGGTCGATCCCTCAGGTACCCGGACGACTGTGTGACCGTAGCCCCGGACGTCGAGTTGGTGATCGTCCCCGCCGACGGAAGCGCCCAGTTGGCATTGAGGTTGCCGGCGACCTGACCGTCGGCTCCGAAGATCTCGTCGGTGACGAACTGTGCCTTGATGTAGGCGCCGATCGCCTCACCGAACGATTTCGCGCTCTTGGCGGTGTTCGGGTGGGTCGCATCGGAGGACTGCGTCGCGTCCTGCGGATTGAATGCCGCCGACAGATCCATGATGACGACATCGGTCGCCGCGCGACTGTCGAGACCGGCGTTGTAGGCCGTCGCAGCCGCCGCCTTGGACCCGATCGCCGAGTTGGTCGCGACCTGTTTCGGGATCAGAATCCGCTTGACGCCGGACGCCCGCGCCAGCGCGATCACCTGATCGACGCGAGCGAGCAGCACCGCGCCGCCGGCCGCATCGGCGGTCACCGCCGCATCGGCGAGGTCGTTCTCGATGTTCATGACGACGACGAGGCCGGGGCGGATCGCGTCGATCGCCGACCATCGGTCGATCAGATGCGTCAGCCGGTCCCCACCACGAGCTTGCCGGAGGCCGAGCGTCGGTCGTCCTCGTCCTCCGGCCGCTGCCCAGGCATAGGGGACATAGTCGATCGCGTTGGTCTGGGCGCCGTAGCTGTTGTCGGCGAAAACGATGCGCTCGGTGAGTGCCAGCCGCGCCGACGCGACCGTCACCGTCATCGCCAGAGTGCGCCCGGCGCTCGTGGTCAGCGTCACACCGATCGATCCGGCCGACGCCGCCGACAGGCCGACGACCAGCGTCGACCCGGAGCCGGCGATGGCCAACCGGCCATCGTTCGGCGAGAGCGAGGTGACGACCTCGGACGCACCGGCGTCGAGACCGGTGAACGTTGCGACGAGGGTTCCCGCCGCTGCTCCCTCCGCGATCGATGCGGTCGTCGGGCCGAGCGTCCCCTCGAGGACGTTGACGACCGAGATCGTGAACGTCGCGGAGATGGTGTCGGTGCCGTTCGTCGCCTGAATGCCCACCGAGTGCGACGTCGCGGTCTCGTAGTCGAGCAGGGCCGACAGAACGAGGTTTCCCCCGGAGACCGTGAACTTGTTCGACGGGTCGGACGTCTCGGTGAACGTCCACGAACCCGTCCCGTTGATCACGGACAGGGTCCCGATGGTCGTCCCGATGGTCGCATCCTCTCCGACGCTCGCCGCGGAGAGCTGGATCGACGGAGCCGGCGGAGCGACGACGCGACGACGAGCCGTCCCGCCCGGGCGCCCGACGGCGCCGATCTGTCCGATGGACATGCGGGATCTCCTCAGGCGACCGGAGTGACGCGGAGAAAGCCGTCGGCCGCGTCCCGAATGACCGCATAGTGGGTCACCCCGGACGGAACCCGCAGGTGGAAGCGCTCGCCCGCGAACAGGCGCAGTGCCGGCGCATCGGAGGCCGCGACCACGACGGTCGAATCGCCGAACCGGATGTGGCAGTCGGCCGAGGCCGTGAGCATGATCTCGCGCTGAGCGCCGATCATCCCGAGCGCCGAGCGGGTGCTCGCCGACCCCACCGCCGTCCGGGTGGCTGCATCGAAATTGTAGAGCCGAGTGCCGGCCGCCAGGAGGTCGGAGGTCGGGACGGTGTCGGTCGCGGAAATCGGCGTGCCGTCGGCCTGCACGAGCATGACGGCCAGCCCGAGCGTCTTGTCGGTCATCGGGAACCCTTTCGCTGTGTCGGGTCAGGCGACCGACGAGGCCGGAACGGCGCCGGCTTCCGCCGGCCCGCTCGACGTCTTGGTCGCCGTCGTCTTCTTGCGCGTGTCCTTGCCGGCGGTGCCGGACGGCCGCACGAGTTCGAATTCGCTGCTCGACCCGCCGCCGCGTTCGGCCTTGTGGGTCGCCTCCTTGACGGTATAGGCACCGTCGACCCCGGGGCGGGCGTTGACGATGGAGGCCGGAGCCCCGACCGAGACGTCGTCACGGAAATCGCTCTTGACCGCCATCTGGCCCTTGTCGTGGGCCGCCTGGTCCTTCCGGCCCTTCGCCCGGCCCTTCGCCCGCCCGGCGTCGGCCTGCGGATATCGCCCATGGGCGACCGAAGGCGGCGCACCGTCGACCGGATCGACCTCGACCTCTTCGGCCTTCCATTTGCCTTCCTTGCGATCGAACCAGCGTACCTTGGCCTTGGTCCGGCTGGCGCCGCCGGTGAACGGCTTGCCCTTGACGCTTTCGACCGTACCGGCCCGGCAATCGAACACGACCGGCGGCAGCGCGGTACCCGAGGCCGAAGCGCCGGCGCCGCGCTCGGCGAGCACCGCCTTGTCGCCGCGAATCCGGAAGACGCCGCCGAGTTCGTCGGCGAGCCGCCGGCCGACCGCCATGAACGAGGCTCCGGACGGCGACCACCAGTCTCGGGCGATCGAGGCGAAGGCCGGTGCCACCACCACCGAGACGATGCCGGCCTGTTTGCCGGCCTTGCCCAGGAAGTCGCCGAGCGTGCCGCCGTCCTGGTGCCAGCGCTGCTGATCCTTCACCGGCCCACGGCTGTCGTGGGCCGTGCAGTGCACGCTGAAACTCCGGCCGGCGCCGCGAGTGAAGCTCCATTCCGGCTCTTCGGTGAATCCGACGAACCGGCGGGCGCCCAGCGCGATCACGACCGAGGCTCCGGCACGCGGCAGCAACAGGGTGCCGCCGGTGTCGTCGAGTTCGAGGTCGGCGGTGTCGCCGCCGTCCCCCTCCTTTTCGTGGATCTCGATCGAGCGCAGCCAGTCGTTCCACGCCGACGAGACGTCGCGGCCGTCGACCGAGACCGACCATTCGACCTTCCAGGGCATGGGTGACCTCACGAGAACAGATCGACGGCCGTCTCCGCGGTCGCCGGCGCCGCCGGAGCATCCGGCAACACCACGGCGGTGCCGGGCGGGATGTGGACCGCCGGGGCGAGCCCGGGATTGAGGTCGAGCGTCGCTTCGACGAGGGTCTCTCCGCGGACGCCGAAGCGGCGCCAGAGCAGCAGGTCGAGGGTGATCTCTCGACCGGTGACGACGACGGTTTCGGTCATGTCCTCACCCGAACAACGTGCGATAGACGGTGGCGGCGGCGGTCCCGACGGCGAGGACGCGGTCGACGAGCGACGAGATCGACGAGATCAGCCCGTCGATCGCCGCGCCCGACGGGGTCGGGACCCTGACCAGAGCCACGTCCCAACTGGCCTGGAAACCGACGCCGGTCGGGCCGATGTCCTTGTGGCCTTCGCGGACGGACTTGATGCCGTACCAGCCGAGGAACACCCCGTCGCCGCGGATCACCGGCACCGGCGTGCCGTCGGCGCACCAGCCGTGCAGCTGGTCGATGTCGCCGAGGCCGCCGAGGTGGAACGGCAGCACCGTGCCGGAGACCGACAGGTCGCCGTCCCACCCCGTCCATTCGCGGCCCGGCAGACCGCCGAGAAGCGCCTTGTCGGCGATCGAGGCCTCGGTCTTGCGATCGACACCCTCGACCGAGGCGCCCCGGTTGCCGGAGAAGACGACACTGCCGATCTGCAGAACCATCGCTCACCTCACCCGATCTCGAGATCGGCATAGGTCGACCGCAACATCGACTCGACCCGCGCGTCGGCGGTTTCCCGCGCCGAGGTCGCCGCCGCCCGCAACCCGGACTGATCCAGCCGCACCGGCACGTCGACACCCTGCGCCAGCACCGCACGAACCTGATCGAGGATCTGCCGGGCCTGATCCTCGACGAGGCCCGACTGTTTGCCGAGGCCGTCGGCGATCCCGCTGCCGAGGTCGGATCCGGATCGTTCTCCGGCGGCTCGCCCGGGACCCTGCCACGTGCCCGGGGCCGGTGCCGGACCGTACCTGATCCCCGGTGCCGTCTTCGCCGACGAACCGGTCAGGTCGACGTTCGACGGGTCGAAGCCGAGATGCTCCTTCGCCCACCGGTCGACCGGACTGGTGAGGCCCCACAGGTTGCCGTCGGGATCGAAGGTCGACAGCGCCCCGGCCGTGACCCCGGCCGCTCCGAACGGCGAGCGCAGGATGCGAAACGCCTTCGACCCGCCCGCCAGCAGGCCGGCGATCAGACCGCCACCGGCACCGGCCGCGGCACTCGCGCCGCCTGCACCGGCACCGGCGCCGAGAAGCGCGAGGCCACCACGCCACAGTGCATAGGCCCCACCGGCGAGCCCGACCGCAGAAACGATCCCCATCAGAGCACCGGCGGCGAGCCGGGCATTCTCACCGAGGCCGGACACGGCGTCGCCGGCCGACCCGGAGGCGTCGTAGAGCCACTGCAACTTCGTCGACCATGCCTCGCCGATCTTGGTCTTCGCCGTCTCCCAGGATCCAGAAGCGTTCTGTTGCGATCCGTAGAGACCACCGAGCAGATAGTCACCGATCTTCTTTGCGAAGTCGTCCGGTGTCGAACCGAGACTTTCTATGTCGTGCTCGAAATATCTCATCTGTTGAAGCAGGGCGATGAACCGCGAGCCCTGCTCCTTTCCGAGAAAGGCGTTGATCACGCCCATGCTCGGGTCCTTCTTGACGATGTCGCGGAACAACCGCTCGACGTCGACGGCGCCGATCGAGTCGTTGTAGAAGGCGTCGAGGTCCTTCTTGACCTTGGCACTGTCGGTGGCGCGCACCTTGCCCTTCTTGTCCTTCGCGAAGCTCTCCTCGACGATCGGTTGGATCGCTTCGGTGAACCTGTCACGACTCGACATGATCGGGACCTCGGCCCCACCCTCGTCGGTGAAGGTCCCCTCGAGCGCCTCTTGAACCCGCGCCTTCTGATCGGGCGAGAGTCTGATGCCGTAACGCTGCATCAGACCCCGCGAAAAGTTCTCGGCCGACGCCCCACCCTTCATCGTGGTGTAGTCGTCGTAACGGATGCCGATGTCGGCGAGCGCCCCGAGACCCTTCTTGGTCGGCGCCACCGAATAGCCGGCGAGCGCCCGCAGGAAGGTGCCGGTCAGCGCGCCGTCGGAACCGGCCCGTTTCTGTGCGGCGAGGATCGCGAACTTGAACGGGTCGGAGAAGCCGGCGAAGGTGCCAGGGGCACCACCGAACCGCATGAACTCGGCGATGTCGTTGTGCTTGGCACCGGACAGTTTCGCCGACTTGATCATCATGTTGACGGCCCGGGCGCTCTCGGCCGCCGCCTTCTCCGGCGTCGAGATGTCCTTGTTCATCGTCTTCAGGTAGGTGATGACGGTGTGGCCGGCCTCGGACATGTTGATGTTGCCGGGGATCGCCAGAGCATAGTTCACCGCGTTCTCGAGCACCGCCCGGGCGATCTCCGCCCGCTGATCACCGCTGAAGGTCGACGGCAGGCTCTCGAGAATGTTGGTCTGACCCGAGATGACGTCGGGAATTCCGAAGCGCGTCGCCTGGGCGATCCGGTCCGCCTGCGGGCGCAAGAGCCGCTTCTGCGCCTCCTCCGAGATGTTGCCGAACGCAACCTGTTGGCGTTGGACCTGATCGAGCGACAGCGCCCGCTCGACCGTATCGCCGACTTGTTCCCTGGCCTTCGACCCGACCGTCATCGCAGCGGCGCCGAGCACGGCGGCGGCGGCGGCGCGGCGACGTTCGAGCGCGGCAGTGACCCGACGGTGCGCTTCGACCTCTTCGTTGGCCGCCCGCATCATCTCCTTGGTGCGAGACGACCGCAGGCGAGCGGCACGAGCCTCGTCGGCGCTCGCCTTCAACAGCGCCGCTCCGGCACGCTGGGCCTCCGAGCGCAGGCGGTTCTCGGCCTGTGCCATCGTTTCGGTGGCACCGATCAGCGGTCGCAGGCTCCGCTCGGCCGCATCGACCGCCGTCTTCTGCTGCCGCAGTTTGGCGGCGGCCCGGTCGGCGGCGGCGGTCGCCACCTGGTAGGCGGCAGCGAGCTTCTTCGACGGGTTCTCCGCTGCGGCGAGCTGTGCGGCGAGGTCCCTGACCTTGGCGCGGGCCTTCTCCGAGGCCTGGACCATGCCGACCAGGCGCTGCTCCGCGTCGCGGCGCTTGCCGATCGCGGCCATCGCCTGATCGACACCGCCGAGGGCCTTCTTCGCCTCGGCGGCCGGGCCGGAGACCTGCTGCGTGAGCTTCAGGACGAGCTCACTCGTCAACCTCTGTCCCATCTCCGGGCCCCTCGACGATGCGGCGGGCCTCGGCCCACCAGGCGATCAGATCGTCCCACCACCATCCCATCACTTCGGGGATCGGTTGATGGAGCACATGAGCGACGTCGGCGACGTAGGTGCGCCAGCCGAGCGGAGAGATCAGGCCGTCGGCGCGACCTGGAACCGGCGGGGCAAAAAACGCCGGGCCACCTCCTCGAGCCGGTCGGTGTCGTCCGGATCGAGAACGGCGAGCAGCACCTCCGGCGCATCGAACACGGGGGCCGGAATGTCGTCGGTCGGCTCGCCCTTCTCGCGGGCGGCGAGCACCCTACGGCTCCAGGCCGCCACCTCGGCGGTCGTCGGGCGGCGCACCGTGACCTCGGCCCAGATCCGACCGTCGTATTCGACGGGCCATTCGAGCGGCACCGCCTCGGAACGGGCGGCGGCGGCGACGAATCGCGGGGAGGGGGCCGGGGAGGGAGCGGCTTCGGTGGGATCGGACATGTCTGTCTCCTGATCGAGAGGGGCGTCAGAGGCCGATCGCGGCGCGATAGGGGGCGAACCTGTCGGTGCCGTTGACCCGGAACACCATCTCGTCGACGTCCCAGTAGATCCATTCGACCCCGTCGATGTGGCGCTCGTAGTGGGTCACCTGGTGGATGCTGTGCTTGGTCACCTGCTTGTCGGCGCCGGCGGCCGAGTGGCTGCCCTCGTCGATCTCGGAGACCGTGCCGGCGACGATGATGCGGGAGGCGACCGGCTTCGTCGCACCGCGCTTCAGGTAGGCACCGGCGAAGACCCAGGTGTCGGTGGCACCCGAGGTCAGCCCCACCGAGGCGAGGCTGTCGAGGTCCGGGCCGAGGGTCTCGAACGACGGTGCGAAGGCCTCGAGGCTCGGCAGCACATAGTCGACGGATCCGATGCCGCCGCCGTGGGTGTGCGAGATCGTCTTGTTCTTGATCGCCGGCGCGGCGAACGAGTTGATGATGCGGACGCGGCTGGATTCCGGATCGGCGGCCCGGCGGACGTCGACGCCGGTGAGCACATAGGGGGCCTGCGGCATGGAGATGGTCCTTCAGACGAGGGAAAGCGCCGGCCGCTCGGGTGAGCGGCCGGGACGGCGTGTCGATCAGGCGGCGGAGACGGCGGCGAGGATGTTGGCCAGCGTCTGTTCGACCGCCTTGCGGTAGCGGCGGAACTGATTGGTGACGACCTTGATCACCGGGGCCGGCTCGATCGAGATCAGGCCGAGGAGCTGGCCGTCGCGGAAGTTGTCGACGGTGTTCACGCCCTCGGTCTGACCGGTGAGGGTCTGGAGCACCGCGGCGATGGCGTCGGCGTCGGCGATCGGGAAGTCGACCGCGCCGCCGAGCAGCCGGCTCTCGACGACATGGTCGGCGATCATCGACCGGAGGCCGAGGATCCACGCCTCGATCCGCGCCGCGGTGGCGCGTCGACCGATGTACTCCCGTTCGAGCCGCATCGCCTCGACGGTGACATAGTCGAGCGCCCGGAGCTGATGGTACTGCGACCAGTAGTCGGCGTCGGATCCACAGGAAGAGAATCCGAGATAGGTGAAGCCGCCGTCGGCGATCGACTGATCGACGCCGACTTCTCCGGCGACGACGATGCCGAGGTCGGCGGCGAGCAGCTGCTGGCCTTCGACCGATCCGTCCTCGAGATCGTAGGCGATCGGCCGCGAGATGCCGCCGATGCCGTAGATCGGCCGATTGCACCAAGTGTCGAAGGGATAGCCGCCCATCGCCTGGTCGGCCCGCATGCCGAGGCCGAGAATCCGCGGCGCCATCGACTGCGACACATAGGCGGAGGTCGCGGTGTCCCACACCTCGGCCTTGACCGCGACGCCGTGGACGCGCTGCGACGAGACCTTCTCGCGCCAGGCGACGGCATGCTCGAGCGTGTCGGACGGCGCCTGCACCACCGAGAATGCCCGGAACCGCTCGAGCGGTTCGTTGAGCGCTTCGACCACCGGGTTGCCGTGGCTCGCGTCCGGCACCCAGTCGGTGGAGCCGACGTGGAAGAGGCGCGGCGTCGCGTTCACCTCCGACGGCAGCGTGCGCAGCGCCGCCAGTTGGTCGATGATGTCGGACGCCACCTCCTCGTGGTCGGCGTTGCCGGCGACGCGGATCACGGTGACGTCGACCGACGTGGTGCCCAGCTGCGCCTGAGCGCCGACGACCGCGTCGGCGAGCGGGCCGGACCCGAGCTTGGCGAGCTTGGTCGTGTCGGACGCCGAGAAGCGCACCCGCTCGCCGATCGGGAAGACGGCCGCATCGGCATTCTCCGACACGTCGATCGCGAGCAGCTTGGAGAAATCGGGCCGCGACGTGGCGAGGCTGTCGTTGTCGAGGCGCTGGTTGATGATGCCGAGGGTCGGCGTGGTCATGCGCTGGTCTCCCCTGATCGAGGCCGTGAAATGCAACGGGCCGCCGACGGCGGCCCGAGACGGGATGGTGACGTGTCGTTCGATGCCGCCGGCGCTAGCGAGCGGCGGCGGCGCGGAAGAAGGCGTCGACGTCGGTGGCGGTGGCGCCGGGCCGCAACGCCGAGACGATCGCGACGAGGAGCGCATTGCTGCGCTCGTAGGTGCCGGCGGCGAAGCGGATCCGGGCGAGACCGCGCTCGGCCTCGGGCAGAGCGTCGATGATCGCGGCGATCGTCGGCGGCGGCGTCCCGGCCCCGGCCATCCCGATTGCCTCGTCGATCGAGATCAAGCCCTCGACGTACATCTGCTCGGCGCACTGGCGCCGGCTGATCGACGCCGGAACGGGGTCGGGATCGGCAACCGGGGCGAACGGAGCGATCGTTCCCCCATTCGCGACCCATGCCGCCAGTCGGCGGCGCAGATCGGTATCGGGCGGGAGATCGGCGTCGTCGAACCAGACGGCGCCGTCGGCCATCGTGATGGCGACGGTGGACCCGAGCGAGGTGTAGGCGACGGTGGTGATCATCTCAGAGCCTCGCATTGGCGATGATGGCGGACATCCATGCTGTCGACGTCGCGTTGCCGACGTTCGACAGCACCGAACCGCCCCAAGTGGACACGACGTCCGTCCCCGGCGCCCCTGCATTCCAAATGGAGGTCACGGCGGGGACGGCCCTCATCAACACCGGCCAGACGAGATTGATCCGGCGCAGGGTCGAACCCTGACTGTCGACCGTGCCGAGCATCGCGAGACCCGACATGGCGATGTACTGGCGCTGGCATCGACGGTGCTCGGCGGCGAAATCGGGCAACTCCCAGCTCGGTAGCTCGGTTCCTGCGTAAAGCCCGATGTCGGCGACCTCGAAGACGTTGGCCGTCGACGACATCCCGTTCGTCTGCCCTGCCGTCCCCAGAAAGTTGCCGTTCGCCCAGACGTCGGCAGCCGGGGCGCGCCACGAGGTGCCGGCGGCGATGCCGATGCGGGCATGAATGCCCACGCCGGACGAGTCCTTGATCCATGTGCCGGAGGTGTCGCCGGGCACGACCGCCGTCACCAGCACGTCGGTATTGGCCTGGGCCGCCGAGATCGTGAACATCGTCACGTAGCAGCGGGTACCCGCCGCGTTGACGAACGATAGACCCCAGGTTCCGGCCGGGGCGTTGACGACGCCGCGCCAGACGAACGGCCGGGCGGAGGCGGTGCCGAACATCAGATCGGCGACGTCGATCCCCTCGATCGGGAACCCGATGGAGTATGTATCCGCCGCAGCGATGTCCGTGTCGGCGAGCGACACGGCGAACCGGGCACGGGTCGGAGATCCGCCGGGGGTCGCCTTCAGCACCTGCGAACAGGTGAAAGCTCCGCCGCCCCCTGCCGTGACGGCAACGCCGTCGAAGGCGTAGCTCTGGCCGGCCGGACCGATGACCACCGTCGCTCCGGTCGACCTGTCGTGGCAGACTTCGAACGCCGGGTTCAGATGACGATTCCGCAGGCTCGCCTTGGCGGTGATCCCGAGTGCCGTCTGCGCCGCGGGCAGGTCGGCATCCGCCAGACGGGCGAGGCCGAAGGCCCCGGGGACGGCGGCGGAAAGTCCCAGGGTGACGCGCGCCGCCGCCGAGTTGGCGTCGTCGAGTAGGCTCCTCGCGAACGCGGTGAGCGTCGCCGTGGCGAACGTATCGGCCCCGGTGGCGTAGATCAGCCGATCGGCGGCGGTCACCACGGCGGCGAGCGCGGCGAGCGTCGCGTCGGCGGGTTGCCGTCCGGCGAGAGCCGCCTCGAGGCCGTCGACGGACGACAACGAGACGGTCCCGGTCGCGTGAGTGAGATCGATGGTCCACGGCCGCCACAGCCCATTGATCAGCGCCAGCACCTGATAGGCCGCGGCACCGGCGACGCCGACGTCGGTGAGGCCCGCGAGCGCGTGATTGTGATCGGTCGACGCCTTGCCGGCGAGGGCATCGACGAGGCCGGTGATCGCCGATTGATCGTGGCCATGGACGGCCGCCGCCTTGCCGGCGAGGGCCGCGATCAACCCCGCGACGTCGACGCCGATCGCGGTCAGTGCCTCGATCAACCGCGCGAAATCATCGGCGATGTCGTTTCCGGCCGCGGGGATCGGGTAGTTCCGCTTCGGCTCGCGGGCGTCGGTGGTCATCTGTCACGCTCCTCAGATCGTGTAGGCCCGCGGCCGGGCGACGAGCGGGCGTGCGGCCGGGCCGCCAGAAAGCGTCAGGCGGATCCTGCCGGAGAGCGCCGTGACGCCGGTCGCGGTCCACGCCGGCTCGGTCCATCCCGCGTCGAGGGTCTCGGTCTCGGCGAGCGTCAGGCCGGTCCACGACCCGTCGGCCGCGTCCCAGTCGGCGGTGAGAGTGGCGCCGGCCGGCAGATACGCGGCGGCGAGCGCCCGCAATGTGCTGGGAGCCGCCTTGAAGTCGATCACCTTCGAGACGTAGGAGCCCGCCTCGCGGATCCGGCCGAGGCAGACGGTGACGCCCGGCCAGAGGATCGGAGAGAGCGTCGCGGTGCCGCGGAGACGCGCTCGGATCGTGACGGTCTCGGTGACGTACTCGGTCCATTCGATGGTCTGATCCGCCGCGACCACGATCACGTCGCCGGAGGCTCGCACCACCTCGAAGACGACGGAACACTCGTCGGTCGGCAGTTCGATGGCCGCTCGGATGACGAGATCCGAGACGTTGACGAGCGCGACGGTCCCCAGCACCACCAACCGCTCGGTCGCGGTGTAGCGGGCGGCGACGATCCGGTGGGTCAGATCGGCGTCGTTGTGCGGCGTCCAGGTGCGGCGGTTCGACGACGACAGCAGCACGCCGACGTTCGAGGGCTGTGCGGCGACCACCGTCTGACCGCCGGCCCCGTCGTCGACGACGTCGCCGAGCCGGGCGATCGAGAGCGCGTGAGCATCGTCGTCGGTCAGGATCACGATCGACCGCTCGGCGACCGCCGGCACGTGCACCGGCACCGCCCACCGGGCGGCGAGCCAGTCGCCGACCGCCGGCGTCGCCATCGGCAGATAGTCCTGAGCGAGGATCTCGGTCGAGGGCTGACCGTTCGACGCACCGGCCATCTGCAGCCGCAACCCGTGATCCCGATCGCCGACCGCGGCGAGGCGGACGTCGGCGCCGACGATCTGGCGGGCCGCCGACAGGAGCCACGTCTGCCCGAGCGGATCCGTTCCCTCGCCGCCGTTGGACCCGTTGTCGACGGAACTGGTCGACACCGTCGTGACGTTGGTGACGTTGACCACCGTCGCCTGCACGGCTCGGGTCACCAGCGTGACTTGCCGCAGCGTGTCGACGTCGATGGTGCCAGATCCGACGAACAGCGCCTCGGCCCGCGAGCCGGCGGCACCGATCGCGCGGACGAGACGGGTGCCGGTCGGGATGCCGGGCGGCACCTCGAAGGTGAGGACGATCTTGCCGGCGCCGTCCGCGGTCGGGGCCGGCGACGGCAGGATCGACACGCCGTCGAAGGTCAGGGCGGAGAGGTGTTCTCCGGCGAGGAAGCCTTCGATCGTCGCCTGCACGTCGATCTGGCGCAGCAACGTCGCCACCTCGGTGCGCTCGCCGGTGACCTCGGTGATCACCGTCGCCGACGTCACCGTCCCGGGCGGCACCGAATCGGTCACCGTTGTGAACTCGGCCGTCGCGGCGCTCGTCCACTCGGTGACCCGGGACGTCCAGAAATCGACGGCGGGCTCGAGCCGCAGATCCGAGGGCATCCTCGCGAAATTGGCGTAAGGGTTGATCTTCATCGCCGACGAGGCGAGGAGCTGTTCGACGACGATCTCCTCGACCCACGGCAGAGTGTAGGCGCCGCTGCCGAGCACGGCGGTGCCGACCAGATCGACCGCGAGGACGAGGCACCCGTCGACGATCGCCGCCGTCTGCGGCTCGCCCTGATCGCGGCCGTAGTCGTCGGTCAGGGCATCGACGAACAGGCCCTTGATCGACGACGACCGGCCCCGTGCGTCGTGCTCGAGCGCCATCGCGTTGACGACGTCGAGGACGTCCACGAGACGACCGTTGAACCGCGATTGCTGAGCGAAGCCGATCGAGTGGACGCCGTTGTTCTTCACCGTCGGCCGGTCGAGCCAGTCGTTGGTGATCTCGGCGAGGGCGAGCAGCGAGGTCGGCGCGATCGGCGGCACGGCGCCCTTGCGCGCCGACACACCCTTGACGTAGGCGGTCTCGCCCTCCTGGGTCAGGCACAGGAGGTCGCGCCGCGGAAGCTTCGACCGATAGGTGACCAGCACCTGGGTGTCGGCGACACCGCCCTCGACGGTGATGGTGGTCGGGGTGATCGCGGTCGGCGTCACCGCGGCGTTGTAGCGATAGGTGACGGTATAGGTCGAGGACGACGCCGGCTCGGCACCGGAGGGCGCCCAGGAGACGCCGTCCGAAGCGAGCGCATAGGTCGTGGTGCCGTAGGTGGTGGCGCCCTGGACGACGCTCTCGATCGCCACCACCGAACCGTGGCCGAGCGCGTCGATGCCGCCCGGGACCGAGCCGCGCACCACCGTTTCGACGACGCGCTTCTGCACCACCACCTGAGTGATCGAGGCCGCCGGCGGGCGGCGCAGGGTGATCACCGCGGGTGCCGACGACGGATAGAGGTGGGTCTCGGCCGAGATCGTCTCGAGGTCGGGCGTCTCCGGCTCGGCATGGCGCAGCGCGTAGTTCCGGCTGCGCTTCCATCCGCGGATGTTGGCCACCCCCGGCTGGATCGAAAACACCTGGTCGTCGCCGATCAGGCCGAGTGCCGTCACCTCGCAACCGGACACGATGTAGTGGCCGTGGGCATCGAAGTCGTAGCCGGCGACGATCGCCTTCACCCCCGAAAGGTCCGGCGCCACGGTCTGGTCGATGACCGCGCCGTCGCGGATCGCATAGACAGCGAAATAGTCGCCGGCGCCGCCGTCGCCCTCGCGCGCCCAGACGGCGGTCTCGATCTCGCGCGCCGCCCCGGCTTCGCCTTCGCCGTCGGTGCCGACGCCGAGCCCGACGAGGCTCGGATCCTCCTCCCAGGTCACCAGTGCGGTGACGATCCGGATGCCGATCGAAAACGTACCGGTGACCGGCAGATCGGAGATCGTCGCCGCCTCGATCGCACGGACGTCGCCGCGCGCATAGATCGAGCCGGCAGCGAGTGTCGCCGTCATCGTCGTCGCCTCGGCCGAGACGCGGGTCAGGACGATCTCGGCACCGTCGAGTCGGCCACCATCCGAGGCGACCATGTCGCCGATCCGGCGAGCGCGGCGCTCGGCGATCGACTGCAACTCGTTGATCTCCGCTCCTTGGGTATACGTACCCTCCGGCACGACGACCCGGGCGTCGTTCGGTCGGACCGGCGACCGATCGTACGCATCGGCGAGCCCGGAGGCGTGCTCGTAGGCCATCAGTCGATCCTCATGATGCAGGTGACGAGTTCGCGGACGGTCGCCGCCATGGTGACGGCGAGGCCGGAGACAGCGGTGATGCAGGCCGCGGAGTCGAGATCGATCTCCTCCGCCGACAGCCATCGCCGGCCCGGTTCGACGCCGGCGACGAGCGGCACGTCCGCGACGAGATCGAGAGAGGCGATCACCGCGCCGGGTGCCGCCTCGAACGGCGTTCGCGCCCGGACGACGATCGCGGTCGGCGACGACGACGGCGACCAGGCCACGTCGCCGACCACATAGGGACCGGCGGAGACCGCGGCCACCGCGTGGACGATCGCCGGACAGGCACCGATCGGCTCGCCGTCGGCGGCGCGCGGGATCAGGTGCCAGCGCCTCGCCGCGAGGTCGGCGGAGATCGCCGTACGGCGGCTCTGCCGCCCCTCGACGGTCCATGGATATTCGGCCGATGTCCAGGGATGGTGCATGTCCACCCACGCGTCGGACGACCCGGCGGAGGGGATCCACGCACCCAGCGCGGTCAACTGCGCTTCGGTGAGGGTCAGATCGACCTCGTGCGGCCGTCCGAACGACCACAGCGCGCCGCCGGACGTGATTCGCACACCCGACGAAGCGCCCCACATGGAGCCGCCCCAGCGGCGCATGCCGGCTTCCATCGGCCGCACGTCCCAGCCGCGCCACCCCCGCCAAAAATGCGAGGTCGCGTCATCCGACAGCGACGCGATGCCGTCGATTCGGTCGAGGTCGGGACGCTCGGCGTCGGGCAACCGGTCGAGAGCCATCTGCCAGAGGTGCCAGCGGCGGCGGCGGGCGAGCGCCCATTCGAGAATCGCCGCGTAGCCGATCCAGCCGATCCCGGTGGCAATCGCCGCCGGCGTGCCGCGGATCCGTTGCCAACTCGGGCCGACATCGCAGAGGTGGTATGGATTCGGCAGGTAGGGCACCAACTCGCCCAGGCCCCACTCGGCCACCAACCACGGCATCCAGTCGGGCGACGGCGAGCGATCGTTGGCGAGAATCGTCTCGTAGGCAGCCGCCAGCCTCACCAGCGGATCGTTCACCTCGGCGATCACCAGTTCGCGCGAGGTGGGGCTGCCCGGATCGAGGCGGACATGGGTCGTCATCGCGCTCTCCCGGCGAGCGTCAGGGTGACGGTGCCGAGCCCGAGCCATTCGTGCTCGTCGGCGATCTCGTCGCTCATAGGGGCGGTGAGGGCGACCCCATAGACACCCGCCCCCATCAGCGCGGCCCGGATCCAGTCGCGCGTCAGATCACGCCCACCGCCACGGACCGCCGCCCAGGCGGACGGCAGACCATCACGCAACGTGTCGATGATCGTCGCCGAGGTGGACGGCAACAGGGTCAGGGCCGCGGTGACCGGCACGAGACGGCGGATCGCCGACTCGACGACGATGGTTCCGGCGCTCATCGGACGAGCGACATCGGCCGTCACCGTCGAGCGGACGGCGGCCAGCAGCTCGGCGTCGGCGAGGCCGGCGTTGTCGGTCGAAAGCACCGAGACGTGGATGATCGGCAGGACCGGTTCGCGCCAGACGCGCACTTCGGCGACGCGGATCGAGGCGGCCATGGCGACCCGGGCGAAATAGGCCTCTGGCCCGGCGACCGAGGCACCCTGTTGGGCGAGGGTGATCCGTGCGTTGAGCCGGTCGTCGCGTTCGCCGTCCATGCGGCGGACGCCGTAGTATTCGGCGAGGTGATCGAGATCGGCACCTTTCGCATAGAGCCGATAGCGCGCCCGAGCGATGTCGTTGCCGCGAGCGCGGAGCAGTTCCTCGCGATAGCTGGCGTCTTCGGTGAGGATCACCGCGGAATCGCTTTCGAGCGCGTCGACGTCGTAGGGAACGCCTCTGGCGTCGAGCCCGGCGACGACGGCGGCCTGGCGGTCGGCGAGGATCGTGTCGTAGTCGAGCGGCTCGATGATCGTCGGCTTCGGCAGACCGGCGAGATAGGTCAGGGCTTCGTCGGCCATTCGAGCGGCCCTCCTGCTCACGCCTCGATGTCGCGGATCGAGGCGACGGTCGTGTCGCCCTTGTGTCCGTTCGGCAGATAGTCGACCGAGATGGTCACGCCGAGCCGGCCGTCGCGGACGGCGTCGACCTCCCCGGCGAAGGCCACCTTGCGAACCTTGACCCGCGGCTCCCACCGTTCGAGCGACAGCACGACGAGCAGACGCCACAGGGCGATCATCTGTGGGGTCAGGCGGCGCCCGATCAGCCCGGTCGTCGCCGAACCGAACGGGCGGCGCATCACCCGCGATCCGACCCGGGTGCCGAGGATCACGAACACCGACTGGACGACGTGATCCCAGCCGGAGAGCGTCTTGCCGGTATGGCGGTCGATGCCGGTCGAGGTCATCTCAACCTCCGAGAGGCGGATCCGTCGGTTCGTCGCCACGGACGATGCCGCCATGGCGATGGGTGTCGTCGATCGTCACGTCGTTGTGGCGGATACTGCCGCCGACCTGATGAAGGCCGGCGGCACCGAAGGTCCACACGACGCCGCCGATCGAGATCGTCAGTGCCGGCCCCTTCGTGGATATCCGCACCTCGCCGGTGTCGAGGAGAACGACCTCGTCGAGATCGGCCGAGGGTGGGTGGTTCGAACCACCGAACCCGGCGCGGGCGATGAAGCCGAGGGCGGGGTCACCGGACTCCGAGAGCCGGGCGACGATCTGCCCCTTCGACAGCGGACGCCAATCGGCATTGGCACCGCCGGAATCCGGATGCGGCGTCCATGGGGACAGGTCAGGCGCACCGTCGGTCCCCTCGCCGAAGTCGATCCGGTATCCCTTCTCCGGGTCGCGGTCGGCGACGGTGCCGATGCGGATCATGTTGGCGACCCGCAGCTTCAGATCGGCGACCTCGTGCAGCAGGCGCTCGAGCAGCGCGACCGAGCGGCTCATGGGAAAACGACCTCTTCGCCGTCGGCGGTGACGAAACCGAGGACCCGGGCACGGGCGGCATCGAAGCCGAGCGTCCGATAGAGCTTCGCCCAGTCCGGCAGCGCGACCCCGTCGTCGCAGAACGACCGCAGCACGACCGCTAGGTCGGCGAGGTCGGTCTCCGCGGCGAAGCGCTCGATCGCCGTTCCCCAGGGATATTCGTCGCCGGTCCCCTCCGGGTCGGCGGCGAGTTGCACCGGCAGCACGATTTCGCGAGCGGCGAAGCGGGACCCCTTGCGGGCCGAGGCGCCACGCCGCGACCGGAGTTCGCCGTGGTGGAGCACGAACGCCCGCCAGAGGTCGGCCCAATCGCCCGGGTCACGCTGAAGCGCCCGGGCGATCTGCGCCTCGATCACGTCGAGCTGTGCCTCGAAGCCGGGATCGGAGCGGGCGAGGACGACCTCGGTGCCGCTCTCGGTGCCGCGGAACTCGGTGGCGACGGCGACGTGGAACACCAGGTCGACGTCCGGGCGGAACGCGGTCAGGTCGCGACCGATCTCGTCGGAGCCGTGCGAGGCGTCGGTGTAGACGACGATGAAGGGAAGCCCCTTGTCGGCGTCGATCTTGGTCTCGATCGGCGTGATCGTCGAATCGAACACCCGATCGGCGACCCAGGTTCGCCCGCGCAGCGCCAGGACGGTGGCGATCCGGAGCGGCAGCTTGGCGAGGCTCACGGCGAGATCTCCGTCACGAACAGCACGATGCGCCCGGCCGCCTGCGGCGCCGGGTGGGTCACCTCGAACAGACGTGAACCGACCGCGATCCTGGTGTCCGCCGTCGGCTCCCATCCGCCGAGGTCGGCGAGATCGAAGGAGATGCGGATCGGGGCCGCGGCGACGTCGACACCGAAACGACCACCGGGACGACCGCCGTCGGTACGCTCGACGAGTGTCGCCTCGTCGACCCCACGGCGCTGCACGACGTGCTCGTGCAGGATGCCGGGAACGTCCACCAGCGGCGGACGATTCGGATCCGGGGTCGGCCCGCGATAGTCGGACGACACCATCGCGGTGACGGTCATCGGCACCGCATAGGTGCCGGTGACCGCAGCCCGCGCCGCGAGGAGAGCTTCGCCGAAGATCGACATGTGACCTCCTCGGGGGGCGGGGCCGGCGGCCCGATCAGGCGGAGGCGGCGGCCGAGACCTCGACCAGCACTTCCGGCCGCTTGCACAGCGGAAGAGGGTTCGACTGGGTGTGGAACTCGACGCCGGCGCCGTGGTCGAGGATCTTCGGCGAGATGAAGATCTCCTGACCCGGCTCGTTGGTGAATCGGATGTCCTCGGGCGGTGCGTCGAAGGTGCCGAACGTGTCCATCGTGTCGACCGGATAGGCGTGGCCCTTGCCGGCATCGACGAACGGCAGCGAGGTCAGGACACCGTTGCGCTTCGCCGAGGCGAAGCCGTAGTAGTCCATGAATTCGATCTGCTGGAAGATGAAGCGCCGTCCGAACTGACCGCCCTCCTTCTTTCGCGACAGGTTTGCCACCCGGCCGGCGGCCTCCCAGTTCAGCCAGTACTTGTTGACCTTCGGATGCTCGATGAGCTTCGAGAAGAAGGACGGGTCGCAGATCACCCGCACGTGGCTCATCACCTCGCCGCGCAGGTTGGTGGCGATCTGCTGGAACAGTTGCTGGCAGGCGCCGACGATGTCGGCGTTGGCGTTGGCGAGATCGAAGTAGATCGTCACCTTGGTGAAGCCGAAGGCATCGTAGAGGTCGTAGAGCAGGGTCCCGTCGCCGTCGACGATCTGCCCCTTGAGCGCCGACATCCGCAGCCACTCGCGGGTGATCGCGTGCTTGTTGCGGATCTGGCGGAGACGCTTGGCAACCTCGACCTCGAGGTTCTTCGGCTGCAGCGTGTTGCCGACCTGCATCAACATGTTCTGCAGGTCCGCGGGACGGATGACGTCGTCGTGCGGGAAATGAGGCACTTCGAAGAACAGAGCGTCGCCGCGCTTGCGTTCGGCGAGACTCGCCGGGGCGCCGCGTTCGCGCGCCGGCAGGATCGACAGAGTGAACTCTTCGCGGCGCACCTCGACGATGGTCGAGATCGACCCGAACGACGGGAAGACGTCGAGATCGTTGATCAGGCCGTAGAGGTTCGGGATCCGGTTGACCTGAGTGGTCAACTGCACCGCCGTGTAGGGAAAAGTGGTGATGTCCATGAGCGGAAGCCTCGCGGAGACGAAAAAGCCCGCCGGGAGGCGGGCTCATCGTGAGGGACGGGAGAGACGGCGGTGTCAGAGGGCGGGGCGGACGACCACGCCGCGGACTTCGATCTCGCCGAGCGCCTTCGTCTTGTTGGCGTCGGAGATGCCGGTCGGCCAGACGAGCCCGCTGTCCTTCAGGATCGCGGTCCGGCGGACATAGTTCAGATCGCCGGTGGTGTCGGCGGCGGTGGCGGCGCGGGCCGTCAGAGCCACGCCGATGCAGACGAGCGAGCCGTCGGACGGCAGCGGAACGACCTTGCCGTTGGCGTCGAGTGCGATCGGCGTGCCGAGATCGGTGACCGTGGTCGCCTTCACGGTGCCGGCGATCTCGCGCGAGTAGGCGACTTCCTCCTCCCACAACACGACGTCGGAGAGGATCTTCGGGGCGGTGACCCGGCGGACGGGAGCGACCATCTCTGTGGCCTCCTTCGGATGTCTCGGGGTGTCAGTGCTTGGCGATCAGACGATCGACGGCGGCGGCGAGGCCGGCTTCGGCCGTCTCGGCGGAGCTCTGCGGCGGCGGGGCGGCACCGACCTTCGGGTCGGTCACCAGCGCGTCGAGCCGCGACCCGCCTTTCGGCGCTTCGGCCTTCGGGGTGGTGGCGAGCAGCGCGATCGCTTCCGTCGGCGCCATCGCGGTCTTGAAGGCGAGGTGGGCGGCGGTCGGCTCGCGGCCCTTCGCCTCCTCGCTGCCGAGGATCGTCGCGCAGCGCACCCGTTCGATCTCGGCGCCCTCGGCGCGGCCTTCGGCGCGGGCCGCGTCGATCCGGGCGGCGGTCTGAGCGTCGGGAGCCACCGGGGCGGTGGAAGCGGAAGTGGTGGGCGTCGGCGCGGCACCGCCGGTCGCGGCGGCCTGGACGATCGCCGCCAGACTGGTTTCGGTCATGTCGGGTGGTCCTTCTTCAGAGTTTGTCGACGGCCTGCACGAACCCGGCGAAGGCCGCGGCGGCGTTGCCGACGGCGTCGGCGAGCCCCATGCGAACCGCCTCCTCGCCGTCATAGGTGGCGGCTTCGGTGGCGAGGGCCGCGGCGGCGGTGAGCCGCTCGCCGCGATGGGATCCGACCGCAGCGGCGAACCGCTGGCGGCTCTTCTCGAGGCGGAGGAGGGTCCGCGTCTTGACGTCTTCGGCGAGCGGCGCCGCCGGGTGGCCGTCGGCCTTGTGCTTGCCGGCCGAGAGGATCGTCACCTTGACCCCGTCCTTCTCGAGCTTGCCGGAGAAGTCGGCATGCAGTGCGATGACGCCGATCGACCCGGCGATGCCGGTCGACGGGACGACGATCTGGCGGGCGGCGGAGGCGAGCAGGTAGCCGGCCGAGGCGGCGTGATCGGTGAGGATCGCGATGGTCGGCTTGATCTTCGACAGTTCGGCGATCATCGCCGCCGTCTCGAAGGCGCCGGCGACCTCGCCACCGAAGCTGTCGATCTCGAAGGCGACGCCCTTCACCGATGCGTCTCGGGCGGCGCGGACCACCTGCGTCTGGATGCCCTGATAGGACATCCGGCCGGAGGACATGCCGACATAAGCCCCCTTGTGGACGAGCGTGCCCTCGACCGGGATCACCGCCACCGAGCCGACCATGTCGTAGGTCCGCTGTCCGGCCCGGTCCCAGGAGACCCCGACCCGGTCGGAGAGTCGCCCGGCGGCGGGACGGTCGAGCCCGGAGGGACGACCGTCGGCGAAGGCGGTGTGGTCGACGGTGGCGAGGCCGGAGAGGTCGAAGCCACCGTCGACCAGGCGCCCGCCGATCCCGGTGAGGATCGCCACGACCTTCGCCGGTTCGATCATCAACTCGGTACCGAAGAACCGCGAGGCGATCTCAGGATGCAGAAACATCGGGCCGCTCCTCTTTCCGATCGCGGGCCTTGGCCTTCTCGTCGGGCTTCTTGCCGTCGGCCCCGGTCGCCTGCCCCGGCATGGCGCCGGTGACCGTCAGTCGCGTCAGACCGCGCGCCGCCAGCATCTCTTCCTCGGCCTCGATCTGGTCGAGCACCTCTTCGATGTCCTTGCCCTGCTCGGCGGCTTCGTCGGCGAGTGTCGAGGTCAGCTGCCCCATCCGCTTGCCGGCGGCGTCGGCCTCGGTCTCCGGATCGACGTAGCCGCGGCCGGGGCCGATCCAGCGGGCGGTCATCCAGGCGGCCGGCATGGCGTGGAAGGCGTCGAGGCCACCGGGGATCGAGACGTAGCCGCGGTCGATCGCCTCCTCGAGGAAGGCGTAGTAGATCGGCGCGACATACTGATCGCGGAACACCGCGAGGAGGCGGCGGATCGACCGCCAGACCTCGTTCAGCGCGGCGCGGGCCGACGAGAAGGTCGACTTCGACCAGTCCATCGACAATTGCTCGTAGGAGAGCCCGAGTGCCGAGGCGATCGACTGCAGAAACGCGGCCCGGAACGCCGGAAAGGCCGTCGTCTGCCTCGGCGTCCCGTTGATCTTCACCTCGTCGCCGATCGGCAGAACCGGGATCCGGACACCGTTCAGGGTCGGTTTGATCGTCTGATAGAACTTGGCGCGCGACGTCGCCCGGCTCTCGTGCGTCCCGGCGACCGGCGTCAGCGATGTCGCCACGTCTTCCGCCGACAGGCTCGAGGTGATGAAGGCGGCGAACAGCGCGTTGACCGCGGCGGCGGCGATCTCGGTGTCGCCGTGCCGCGTCACCATCCGGAGCGACGAGACCAGCGAGGCGAACGGGCTGATCGCCCGCGTCTGATCTTCCCGGTCGGGCTCGTAGGCGTGGACGAAGACCGGCCGGCCCCACGAGGTCTCGCGCGGGATCCGCGTCCACGTGGTCATCCGGGTTCCGGCGAACCAGTCGGCCGGATGCGCCTCGGTGACGTGATAGGCGATCGGCATCTGATCGTCGTCGTGTTCGACGCCGCCACGGATCGTCCACGAGTCGGGGGCGCCGTAGGGGTTCCTGATCCGGTCCGGGTCGATCGTCTGGACGGCGGTGCGATACCGCGTCACCTCTCCGGTGCGCCAGCGCAGCACATAGGCCGCCTCGCCGCCGCGGACCAGCGTCCGTGCACCCTGCCGGAAGATGCCGGCGCCGGTCATCCGACGGCGGAAGTCGGTGCGCTTCAGCGGATCGTCCCAGAACAGCTTCCATTCCGATTCGAAGCTGCGGCCGATCTGACGCGCGGCACTCCGATCGATCTTCAGCGCCGCGGCATCCGGCCGGGCCGAAAGGTTGAGGCCCTCGCCGATCAGCATGTCGACGAGGCGGTTGATGCCGGCGACGGCGATCGGATCGTTGCGGGCGAGATCGTTGACCCGGTCGAGGGTCAGCCGCTGGTTCCACAGCGAGGCGCCGTCGCCCGACGCCATCGCCGGCACGTAGCTCGCCAACTCCTGCGAACCGAGCGACGACGACCGATAGGCCGGATCGACGCCGACGTTGCGCACCGGCTCGGCAGCCGTCGAGGCGCTCGCCTCGGCGACCTCGATCGGCTGACCGTTCCCACTCAACATCGCTTCACCTCAGAACCAGAACCCGACGGCGCCGCGGAACGGCACCCCGGAGATCCGCTGCTCGAGTTCGGAGATGTAGGCGGCGAGATTTTCGACCGTCGCCGGCGTGAACTTCGTGCGGTAGTCGCCGCAGTCGACCTCGACGACGGCGGTTCCTGTCCGAAGGCGGTGGAGCGCGAGACGCGCCTCGGAGAGCAGCGCCTCGGTGTCGTTCGGGTCGATCGCCATGGGGCTCTCCGAAAGAGGGTCGCGCCCCGCCGAGGACGGGTCGGCGGGGCGCGGGATCGCCCGATCCGCGGGAGGGCGTATCGGGCGAGATCAGTCGTCGTAGGCGAGGCCGGCCAGGGCCTCGACCCAGTCGGCGGCGGCCGGACCCTCGTCGGCCACCCAGGCGCCGGCGGTCTCACCGTCACGGGTCACGCTCGGCACGGTCGCCGGGCGGAACAGCGAGGGTTCGGCGAGATCCTCCGGAAGTCCGCGTTCGCGGGCTCGCGCCGCCCATTGCTCGGGCGTACGGGCCGAGATCAGCGCGGCCTCCGCCATCGCCATGTTGCCGATGCGGCAGTCGAGCAAGTGGTTGTCGCGCTTGCCGATCGTCTGCCATTCCTGGTGCGGGCGGCCGTTGATCCGCTTGGTTTCCAGGTATTCCGAGGTGACCTGCAGGAAGTACCCCTCGTCGAGCCCCCCGTGGAAATGCACCGCACCGGGAATGTCGATCGGCATCCCATCGCGGAACGGCACCTTCTCCAGGTTCGTGTACCAGACCGATTTCAGCGACCACGTGCCGATCGGCCAGACGTCGATGCGGCCGTCCCGCTTGCCGGCGAGCACGACCTGTTTCTTCGCCGGTGTGCCGAGAGCCGGCGCCGACCAGCCGCCGACGCCGCGGGTCGCGAAGACGCCGTGGCGGGTGCGGGCGAAGGCGTAGACCTGATGGGCGCGGCCGTCCTGGTTGTCGCCGGAGTCGATGCCGAGAGCATCGAGCGGCCAGGTCCGACCGAAGCTGTCCGGCCAGCGCTTCGAATAGATCTGCTCGTGCAGCGCCGCGAAAGCGCCGGCGTGATGGTCGGTCGTGTCGCCCGGCAGGAACCGGGCCTCGATCACCCAGGATTGGCGATCCCAACCCCAGGCGACGACCTCGACCCAGATCCCGGTGTGCTGCACGTCGGCGAAGGCGGTGACGATCAGACCCTTCGGCGGGATCACGCCGGCCGGATAGTCCTCGCGCCGGGCCATCAGTTCGGCATGGTCGCGAGCGTCGCCCTTCGCCTCGTAGGCCTGCGCCCAGGTGCGCTGGACGAGCGAGGCCTCCTTCGCCGGGTCGCCCTCGGCCTCGACCTCGAGGCGGGCGATGTTGCTCCACGTCTCGAACGGCGAAGTCAGGTCGTCGAAGTGCCACGACCGATGCGGCGCGCCCGGGTTGAGCGGGATCCATCCGCCGCCGTCCTCGGCCGCGTGCTGGATCAACCGCCGCATGCGACGCTCGCCGACGATCACGCCGCAGCACTGCATCACGTAGTGCGGGTTGTAGGGCGGCTGCCGGTCGAACTTGAAGTGCTGCCGGAGCAGACGGACCTTCTCTCCGCACTCCGGGCAGACGATGTGCCACCAGCGCCGATCGCCGGCTTCGAACTCCTCGTCGATCTCGGAAGCGCCCTTGATCGTCGGCGTCGAGATCGCCAGTTCCTTCCAATCGCCGGTGACCGAGAACGTCTTCCGGCGCGATTCGATCAGCTTCGACGGCGGACCTTCGCCGCCGACGTCCTCGGGATAGCGGTCGACCTCGTCCTTCAGGATCTTCTTGATCGTGTCGCCGGAAAGGTCCGACGCCGAGGACGCGAGCGCGAGGATCAACTCGCCGCCGGGGAAGGCCTTGATGTAGGTCGTCGACCCAGAGGCCGATCGGCTGGTCTGCGATCGAATCCGCCGGCGAAGCTCCGGCGCCTTGTCGATCACCGGCTGCAGCTTGCCGCGTGAGAACTTGGTCAGCGCCGTGTCGGTCGGCTGCACGACCATCATCCGGCACGGATCGAAGATGATCGAGTGCGCCAGGAAGGCGAGACCGAACACGGTCGCACCCGACTGGGCGCCCTTGCGCACCACGCCCTTGTTGACGTCGCTGTCGGGTCCCATGTCGTCGAGCGGTTCGCACCACCACGGCGTGAGCGACGGGTTCCAGAGCTTCCCGGCGAACGGGCCGTCCGGCACCCGGAAGTTACGAGCCGCCCAGACGGACGGCTTCTCCCGCGGTGGCACGTCGACCAGGTCCGCCAAGCGAGCGGCGATCAGCGCGAGGGCGGAGGGCTTCTCCGGTCTCGAAACGGTGTCGCTCGCCATGTCGGTGTCTCCGGTCCGGCGGCGACGTCACTCCTCCTCGGAGGTCTCCCCCTCGGCGACCGCTCTGTCCGCCGCCGGGCGATCCCGCGGCGCTTCCTCGGCCATCACCCGCCACTGCCCGGCGAGCGCTCGGCAGATGTCGTCACCGACCCGCGACAACCAGCGCCGAAAGGCCGGCATCCCGTCCTCCAATGCCTCGGCGCCTTCGTCGGCCCTGGCATTGAGGCCTCGCACCACTTCCTTCACGGCGTCGGAGATGCGGATCAGTGCCGCCTCGACCTCCTCGACCCGATAGAGCTGCCCGCTGTCGCGTTCGAAGGCGAGTCGCTTGATCTCGGCCGCGTAGTGGGCATCGCGGGCCTTGGCCTCCCGATAGGCCGGCGTGTCGCCGTCGGCCGGCACCGGTTGCGGCTGCCGAAGCGGTGGAGCCGCAAGCACCTCCGGAGCGGCCGAAGGGGGCGCCGGCGGAATGATCTCCTGTCCCCCCCGAAGCAGAGCCGCGCTCGCCGCGCTCGCCTCCTTGACCGGATCACCGACCTGCCCGACCGCGAAGTCGAAGGCGGCCTCGCTGACCAGCACCGACCGGTTCGGACCCGGCCAGAGCGTCAGCCGCCCGTCCTTGGCGAGGGCGCTGACCCGTTTGTGGATCGCCTGCTTCGACACCCCCCGCCGCCGGGCCAGGTCGGAGAGCGAAACCGCATCGAGAGGCGGATCCGAGGCGTCAACCATGGCCGTCAACCGCCTCCGCTCTGGTCGTCAACCACGTCAACCACGTCAACCCAAGGAAAACAAAGCATTACTGGCGATATCTCGGGGCCGCGTCGCGTCCGCCCGTCGTCGAGATCGGGGGAGGACCCGGACCCGGGGGGGGTAGGGCAAGCGGCGTGCCAGATCGTTGACGCGAAGATCGTGCCAATCAGGCGGCAATGAGCCTCCGCCATTCGTGGGCCATGCGCGCCGGCAGTTCCGTGGTGAGCGTCCGATCCCACGCAGACAGGGCCGGCCCTTTGACCATCTCCTTCGGGATGGCGGGACCCCACAGCTGAGTGACCGGGAACCGCTTCGATCCCTTGCGGCGGAAGACCCCGCCACTGTACGGCGCGATGAAGAACGTGCCCGGGAAGATACGGCGCACGCCCCATGGCGCCGCGCTGATCCCCGATCCCGTCTTCCTGGCGGCGAACTCGGACAGGCGATGGTAGGCACCACTCGCCTCGAGCGACGCCTGCGGTTTCCCGGGGGAGGCGGAAAACTGCTTGATCTCCTTGGACACCGATCCATAGGGCAGCCCGGTTTGTGGCCCGAGTGCCCGAGCGACCTGCGTCTTCGCCTTGGCGATGGTGTGGTTGAGGGCGTAGCACCCAGCCTGTACCGCTGCGCCGTTGGCGAGTCGACCCAGCGGCGCCAGGACTTCGGCGAGCGTGCCGGTGACCGACATCGAAAAGGCCACGTCACACCCCCAACGAAAAGCCCCGGCCGCTTTCGCGCCGGGGCTTCCCCATCGATCTTTTACATCGTGAGCGAAATCTGCCACACCGTCATGGCGCAAGTCAAGCGTTCTGCGGATTTTCATCGGGCGATTTTTCCGACCTCGTCTCCGCCCATGGCGTCGCCGACCGCGTCGGCCCGATCAGAGAGCGCCCACCGAGCCCATCGAGCGAAGCCGCGAGGTCGCTGAGCGCAGCATGCACCAACTCGAATTCGATGCGCCGAGCCAACGCGGCAGCAGGATCGGGCACCAGGATCCGACGCCGATAGGCCCCCGGATGGGGACGACGGCCGCGCCGATCCCATCCGTCGATTTCGACATCGTCCCACCCGATCTCGTTTCCCTCCCCATCCCACATCACGGCGCGCTTCACCACGCGGTACCACCGAGCCTTGCCGTTCGGACCGACCTCGTCGACGAGCGTCGGCTCCTCGCATCGCCAATCCGGCCAACGGCCGAGGATCGCCACCGACCGCACCAGATTGGCGAGTGACGACCTCAAGCGGCGATGGCCGTCCTTGTCGACGCAGGAAACGAGATCCCAGGCCCGGGAGCCGGCCTTGTCACCGGCGACGCCGAGGTCCGGCCAGCCGGCGAGGAGATCGTGTTCCTCGCCCTCGACGAGCACGCGGTCGTCGAGGGCGGCGACCGCCTCGGCGATCACCAGAGCGTCCGGGTGAGGAGCGGCGTCGATCATATCGGAGATCGACGCACCGCAGCCATCGACCCGAGTGCCGAGCAGACCGACCCGCTCGACGAGTTGCCAACTCGATGACGCGACGGCGGTGCCCGGCAACCCGTCCCGACGCGCCTTCGGCAATTCGAGAACGAATGCCCAGTGCAGCAGCTTTTCGATTTCCATCGCCATGGTCGTTCTCCCGTAGTCCAATCAGTCCAACCAAAAAAGATGGATTGGACCATATAACCCGTTGTTTTCATTCTCCGGTCCAACCGGTCCAATCAGTCCAACCGAAATATCCGAGGGCACTCTCGTCGACACATTCATCAACTTCGAGAGACAGGCCGGGCGGCGCAATTTTGATCGTGAGAACATCATTTCTCGCGCGTGCGCGTTTGGTCGGACTGGTTGGACTGGTTGGACTATCGTTTGATTTCAATAAATTGGCGCTGTCGCTCGGTCGGACCATGATTGGACTGCGGTTGGACCGCAGGCACTTCTACCCCTCCGACCCTTCTCTCCCGCGGTCCCCATCACCCCAATCGACCCGCTGGCCGACCGCCTCCTCGAACAGCGCCCGGCAGTCGTCGAGTCCGGGCAGGCGATAGACCCTCGGGCGCGCAGGCCCGGTCGAGGCGGTGCTGTAGATCCGATGCACCGAGATCACCGGAACGAGCTTCTTCAACTCCATGCCGACCTCGGCCTCGGCAGCGCGCCGCTTGATGCCGATGCGGTCCGCCTTGGCGACGTAGTCATCGAAGAGCTGCGAGCACTCGACTTCGGTTTCCCAGTCGACGGCCTTCTCCCTGGTCACGCCGGCGCGAAGACGCTCGAACCACCAACTCTCGACCGAGGTCAGCGAGCGGATCTTCTGTTCGAGGAGGGCCGCCGTCTTGGGGATCACGCGCAGGTTCACCGACGACAGGTCATAGTGCAGCAGGTCCCACAACAGCGCCTCACGGCCGCCGTCGTCGAGTTCCTCCATCATCTCGCCGAAATACTCGTGGTTCTGCGCACACCGGTCGCTGACGTCGAGAACACAGAACCTCCGCTCGTCTTTGCCTGCCGGGACCACCCACCCTTCGTTGGAGGTCATCACCAGCCGGACGTAGTTGTCGAGACGGATCGGGTCGACGCCCTTGTTCTCGATCATCTGGAAACGAGAGGTCACGAGCCCCTTCAGCCGCCCCTCGGCCGCCTTGTCGCCGGCCCACACGGCTTCTTCTGCGCCGAGCAGGATGCAGCTCGCCATATGGGCGTTGAAGTTGCCCGTCACGTAGCGTGGGTCGTCGACGAGGAAGAAATGCGCGGCGATCAGCGAGCCGAAGACCTCTACCGGCAGTGTCTTCCCTGATCCCATCTTGCCGCGCATCACCAACGCGACGCCGAGACGCTCTCGAGGACGTTGGACCATGTGGGCGAAGAATCCGAACACCCAGGCATAGAGCGAACGATCCCCACCACAGACGTTCTCGCGGAGATGGTCGGCGAAGGTGGCGTAGCTCCCGCCCTTCCTCGGCTCGACGGAAAATCCCTGCCACAGATTGTAATAGCCGTGCGGGGCCGCCGCTCCGTCCGGATTCGGAAAGAAGCACACCCCGGAGAACTGGCGCCGCTTGCGATCCTGCATCCAGCGCCCCGCCCATGACTTCGTCTTGACCTTCCCGTCGGAACCGACGACCTCGGTCATTCGGTTCGCATACCAGTGCCCGAACGCCTCGACGGTTCGAAACGTGTGGCGTTCCTCGATCGGCGCGCCCGGGTTCTCGTCCATGACGACGGATTTCGAGCCGATCAGCACCAGAGCGTGACGACGGTTCATCGCCTCGACGGAGTATCCGAGGTCACGCGCTTCCGCCGGCCCTTCGGTCGCCTCGGCTTCCCCCCCTTCGTCCCTGCTCTCCGTCACGAACGGATTCGGCCGGTCGAGATCACCTCGAACGATCACGGCGACGTCGGTCACCGGAGCGCCGTCGCGGCTCAGCACCTCGGCTCCGTCGATGGCGGCTAGAATGGGAGAGAGGTCGGTCATGACGCCCGCCGCATGTCGTTGAAGTCCGCGCCGGCGCGGGCCCAGGCTCGCCGCACCGTCCGCCCCGGAGCGGCCCACCTGGCGGCGCAGCGCCGCGTCGCGAAATCGGTCATCGCCGGGTCGCTGTCGCCGTCACCGAGGATCAGCGCCTCGGTGACGCTGTCCGGAATGACGATCCCCTCCGAGTCGGGCGCCGGAACCGGCCCGGGGACGCTGATGATCCGCGCCCGACCGGCCTTGTCGGTCTTGGTCAGGCCGAGCGGGTGGTGAACCGTCTCGGTCGCCTTGCCGCCCATGTTGCCGAGACTGATCCCGGCCCACCATGCGGTTGCCGCGATGTCGCGGCCGTCGTCGATCTCCGCGTCGCGGACCGACAGGGTCGTCTCGATCCCCTCGCCGCTGACGAGGCGGATGGGATCGGCGACCGGGCCGGCGAGCCGCAGAATGCCGCCGTGGACCGAGCCGCGGATCTTCTTCGCCGGCTCGGGCGCACCCGTTTCCGGGTGCAGAATCGTCGCCTTCTTCGGCTCGACCGGATCGAGGTGGGTGATGTGGACACCGCGAAACCGCCCGGACGCATCGACGATGGCGCCGATCATGGCTGGATAGTCGCCGATCTTGATCGTGCCCTTGCCGAGTTCCGGCCGCACGAAATAGCCGACCCGCTCGACGAACCGCAGGCGAAGACCGGCGACGTGTCGGATGCCACGGGCGGCGAGATAGGCCGCCGCATGGGTCCCGTCGATCCGACGGCCCTCTTCCCAGATATCCAGCGCGCGCCGGATCTCAGCATCACGATAGCTCGCCGCCTCGGCTTCGCGCTTCATGGCGGCTTCGGCGTTGGCCCGCGCCCGCTCTGCCTGGCGCGCCTCCCGGGCGGCCCGATCGTCGTCGCTCTCCCCGGCCGTCCGCCCGGGCGGCGGAGCGCCGACGAGTTCTTCGCAGATCAGCACGAATTCCGCCGGGTTGGACGCCGAGAGCCCTCGGACATGACCGACGAGGGCGATCACGTCGCCGCCCGCTCCGCCGGCGTGGCCGCAGTTCCAGAGTTGCTTGCGCTCGTTGATGGCGAAGCGGTCGGTCCCGCCACAGGCCGGGCAAGGCCCGATCAATTCGTCGCCACTGCGCTTCAGGCTCGCGCCGAGCCGGACGGCCGTCTCGACGAGATCGGCGGAACGGGCATCCGACACCCAGTCGTCGAAAGACATCCAGGTCATGACACTCTCCCGAACTCGCACATATGTGTGCGACACCCCTTGACGCTCGCACACGAATGTGCGAGATTGCACCCATCGGAACGAAGCAAGGAGACGCGATGAACCGAGAGGGACTGATCCGAGCCCTCCGCAAATACGCCAGAAAGAACGATCTGTTCTTCGAAGTGGACAAGCGGAAGGGGAATGGATCGCACTACATCGTCCGGGTCGGAACCAAATGGACCACCGTCCAGAGCGACCTGAACCCCGGACGAATAGAGCGGATCCTGAAACAACTCGACGTGGACCCCGCCTTCTAGGCGGGGTCTTCCCCTCACGGAATCACGGCTCGACAGATGATGGATGGAGTGAAGATGCGATATCCGATCCGAATTACCCCCGACGGACACGGCGGCTTCGACGCCGCGTCCCGCGATCTGCCGCAACTGGTGACCGGCGGGGCGACCGTCGCCGAAGCCCTCGACATGGCCTCCGACGCGCTCGAGGTCGTCGTCGCCGGCCATATGGCGATGGGCGAGGACATCCCTCCGCCCTCCGCGCCCGAGTCCGGCGAACGCCTCGTTTCCGTCCCGGCGCCGATGGCGGCGAAGGCGGCGGTGTGGCGTGCCTGGCGCGTGAGCGGCATCTCCAAGAGCGAACTCGCGCGCCGCATGGGCGTCGCCGAGAACGAGGTGCGGCGCGTCCTCGATCCGAACCACGCGACCCGGCTCGACCGGCTCGATCAGGCGGCCCGCGCCCTCGGCGCGCGCCTCGTGGTCGATCTCGCCGACGCCGCCTGACGAGAGAAGACGGGGGTGGTCGTTCACAGCACCACCCCCGCGTTTTCGAACAGCGACCGGAGGATGCCGAGCGGTGGACTCGCCGGTGCGACGATCGGCTGTTCTCCCCGAACGGTCGGCACCACGCTGCGCGCCATCTCGATCAGCACGTCGCGGAACACCGGCGGGGTAGCCGCCCGAATCGCCGCCTTGTCCTTCCCGCCGACGTAGGCCATGACGCCCGAACGGCGAGCTTTCTCGTACCCGTGCCGCGCCACCGCGACCGGCGCGAGCCGCTGCTCGCTCGCCCCCCAAACCAGATCGGGGAGGGCGCATCGAACCGCATAGAGCCACGTGGCCTTGCGCGCCATGTGGCCGTAATGACCCTGCTCGACGTGGCAAGTCCATCCACCGAAGTCGTCGGCCGGAACCCATCCGCCGGAAGAGGGTGGCGAAGCCAGCCCGAACCATCCACAGGCCCGGCTGTAGGCAGGGTGTTCGAGCACGCCGCCCCAGTTGCGGACTGCCGTCAGTGCCGCGCCGAAGCAACCGCCGTCGGCGCCGAGCCGGTATTGATGCGGCTTGCGAGGCGAGCCGTGCCAGTAGCGGCCCCACCGTTGACACGGCGGATGTGCCACGACCGGCCACGGTCCGTCGTAACGACGGGCGTCGCGGAACTCGTCCCACGGGTCGACGCGGTCGAGCCCGAAGTAGCCCCCCCCCCTTCTCCACGAAGAGCGCGGCGACGACCGACGGGGCGGCAAGGGGCGAGCTGATCTCAGACACCGCACATCCCCTCGCATTCGTTCAGAAACAGATTGCCCTGGCCACGATCCTCCGCCGTCGAGAAGTCGACCTCATCAAGCGGGGTGAGAGAACGATGGACGAACCACGCCTCGCCCCTCGGGCGATTCGGTCCGGGCATTCCGGGTCTGATGATGCGATCGACTTCGCAGGCGTCAGAGAAGGCGGGCGGATCGTTATCCCGCATGGCTCGCCATTCGGCCGCCGATCGATATGGACAGAACGTACAGGCCGACTTCGGCGGCTTCGGCAATTGCCGAAGCTCCGACCAGCGGAGGCAGTCACTCCGGGTCATCCGACGCTCGATCAGAGGCCACCGGTGCCGAATCCAACGGACGCGGCTAGGCTTCATCCGAAAGACCTCGTCCAGCGAAATGCCGATCCACTGTTCGACGATCGGCTCTTTCGGACCCCTCTGGCGCGGCTGAAGACCAAGAAGTTCACGCACTTTCTTGTGGATCGGAGCGATCTTGAAGTCGCCGGTGCACTGCCGGCGAAGCTGTCCGCCGCCGCCGGTGAAAAACGGCGGACGGGCATCCATCCGCGTCCCATCGCCAGCCATCGCGGCTCGGATCTGCTCTCCCAGGTTTCCCACGGAGACGCGATGGACAGGGAAGGGCAATTGCCCCTCGAGCCAATCGAGATGCCGATAGACTGAATTCGGCTCGGAACCGGTGTCGGCGAAGATCGCACAGTCCGGCGCCTCGATCTCACCATGCGCCGCCATGAGCGCGAGCGTCGTCGATTGGACGCCGGCACCGAGCGAAAGCACCCTGAGACGCGGCGGGATACCGGTAGATGCGCCACCGCCGCCGGCGAAGGAGTCGACGATCAGTTCGTGGGTCATTCCGCCGCCCCCCCGATTCCCACGGCGGCGAACAGCGGGCCGTGATCGACCGCCGCGCGCCCTTTGGACTTGGCGACCGCGGCGCGTTCGCCCGGCCGATCGGCAAGCCGAAGGCGGCGGCGGATATCGTCGCAATAGGCCGCCTCGCGCTCGACCAGGATGGCGCGGAATCCCTCCCGCCAGGCCGCCTCGCCGGTCGTCCCAGTCCCGGCGAAGGGATCGAGGACGAGACCGCCCTTCGGGGTCACCAGCCGGCAGAGCCATTGCATCAAGTCGAGCGGCTTCACCGTCGGGTGCCGTGAGGCGACTCGATCGTGCGCGTCGGCCTTGGCCGAATAAAAGAAGCGAGCGGCAGAGTCGGCATCGGCGCGAGGCGTGCAATCGCTGTTGGCGGCAAAAGCTCCATAGATCGCGCCAGTCTTCTTCCCTGCGCCGCTGTTTGGACACACCTCCGCCATCTGTCCAGGTGCCTGCGGAAACGCCGCAACGACCTCGTCCGACCCGTCGTGCAGCACATTCGCCGGCCACCGGCCGAGCATCTCGGCTGGTCGCATGGAACCGTAGGTCTCGGAAGAACGACGATCACTCGACCAGTTTCCAGACTCCCGCTGCGGCGGCGCATATTCCCGTCGTCGGATCGTTGGATTTTCGGAGGTCTCGACCCTGCACCCATCGATATTGATCGCCCCGGTGCCGTGCGCGAAGACGGTCTCGGCGACGGTGCCGGCAAGCGACCTGCGGGCGAGGACGATCGGCTCCCATGCCGGCTTTAGCGCAGTGCCGAGCCCCGCCATCTGTGCCGCGGTATGCGAACAGAGCCCGGCGGCGCGCTCGTCGTCATCGAACCAGCCGAAGCGATCGTCTATCGCCCTGGACACACCATGGCTCTTCGGGAAGCCGCTGCCGTAGACCCACGCCAGTTGATCGCGGATCTCGAACCCCGCATCCTCAATTGCCACCACCATTCGGTGATAGGTCCGGGTACCCGAGAAGGCCACGACATGGCCGCCCGGCTTCAGCACCCGCAGCACTTCCACCCAGAATTCGGTGGCGAACGCCGTCTCCCCGGTATCCCAACTCTGCCCCATGAACCCGGCCGAAGCCCGCGCATAGACACCGTCGACGCCATGTTTCGCCGGCGCCGCCCCGGCTTTGCCGAACCGCTTGACAATCGAGACCAGCGCATATGGCGGATCGGTGACGACGCTGTCGATCGAGGCATCGGGAAGGCCGCGGATGACCTCTCGGCAATCTCCGGAGTGAAGGACGACGCGACTATCGAGGTAAGATTCGCTCATCCCTCCCTCCGCATCTCTCGTGCGATCGCCACACGGTCCGACGTCGACCAGATCGAGGCCGGCCGCGGCGGCATCACCCGAACCCAGGCCCAGACGGCGACCCGCATCAGGCGCGGCGCCGCCGACGGGCGACCGACGATCGGTCGCGGCAGAACGAGCGTCGCGGCCCTCACCAGCCGTCGAATCGGGTGCGTCATCGCCGGCTCCCGCGCGCCCGCGCCGACCGCCCGCAGGTCTTGTCGCCGACCGGATGGGCGGTGCCGCCCCGTCGCACGACGATGTTGACGATCGTCTGAGGGCTGCAGCCGAGATCGGCCGCCAGCGAGTAGGAGGACCGGCCGGCCGCGTAGAGCGTGCAGATCCGCGCCTCGGTGGCGTCGTCGAAACGTCGGGTGCCGGGCGGTCGGGTCATCGCTCGCCCCTTCCGTCGTCGGCGAGCCGTGCCAGCCGCCGCTTGGCACCGGCGAGCCGTTCTTCGTGCTCGCCGATCACCGCGAGCGTGTCGCGCGCCTCGCGTCGGGTCACCTTGCGGTCCTCGAGCACGGAACCCAGGGTCGCCCCGACCCGACTGCCCGAACCGACGATCTGGATCAGGTCGGTGGTCAGCCCGTCGATCTCGCAGGTCCCGGCGACCGGCTCGTCGGCGACCGCGACCAGCCGATGACTGGTCAGCGAGGCCAGCGCCCGGCTGAACACCGGCTTCTGGATCGCGTGTTCGACGAGGAACACCACCTCGATCGGGATCAGGTCCTTGTGGGCGTCGCCCTGCCACCTCGAGATCGCCCCGGCCGAATAGCCGGTCATCTCCTCGACGCGCTGCGGGCCGGTGGTGCCCTGCGTGGCGCAGGCCGCGACCATCGAGCGGGTGGCGATCTTGATGAGAGGGATCAGCCCATCGGGCACACGGTCTCTGTCCACGAAAATCTCTCCCGTGGTTTTTCGGTGCGAAACTCGGATCGAGGGTGCAGATTGACGGCGTCGGGTGATGAGGCCCGGCGTCAGAGATCAGGAGGTGTCATGGCCTTCGCCTATGTTCATCGGACGAAGTTCGGAACGTTCGCGATCACCCCGTACGAGGGCCGGTGGCTGGTGATCTACCGAAACGACAGTCTCGGCAGCTATCACAGTCCGGAAGCCGCGCTGGATGATCTCGTCGGTGGTCACACCTTCACTCCGTCGAACGGAGTGGACACGTCGAGGGTCGGGCTGTCCGACGACCTCGGCGAATGGGAACGACAGCCGATCTGATCGACGAGCGCTCCGGCGAGGAACGCCGCGTCGTCGAACGACAGACGGAAACGGACGACCTCGGCGGCGTCGACGAACGACACGACCACCCCGGTTCCGTCGTCGCTCCGGGTGACACCTCTGGCGGCGAGATCTCGGATGTTGCTCTGTGCGTTCACGATGCAGCCTCCTCCTCGGCCCGGACGACCTCCGGACGCGGAACATCCGCGGGCCACGGCAGATCGACGGGCCAGTTGGCCGAGAGCCATCCGACCACGCGGTCATAGGTCCCGATTCTGAAGTCGAGGCGCCCCTCTCTGACGCGGTCCAAGAACCGCCAGTCGTTGGCCGCTCGCTGCGAGAGCGTCGACACGGCAGTTCCCGTGCGGTCGCAATACGCCGCGGCGAGCGTCAGCAGATGGAGGGTCAAACTCGATCTCATGTGACCATCAAGCACCGGTTTTATCCGGTCGTCAACCGGAAAAATCCGGCTCGCGTTTACCCTCCTGCTTCGGATAAATCCGGTTATGGATATGAAACAGATCGTCCAAGACAGGTTGCGCGAGCTCGGACGCGGAAACACCGTGGCCGAACGCATTGGCGGCCTTGGAAAGAGCTTCATCACCAATCTACTCGCCAGCAGCAAGGCATCGGTGCGCGCCGAGAATTTGCCGAAATTGGCGAAAGCACTCGATTGGACCGTCGAAGACATCACTTCACGGATGAACGCAGGCACACCAAAGCCGTCAGGCGGCTTCGGTTTCGCAGGTGGGAGCGCGGTGCATGCTGCCGTAACGCTTCCAGACCTCATTGAGATGCCGAGAAACATGCCTATACTCGGCGTTGCCGCAGGGGCATCGGTCGGGGCGTTCATCGTGGATGGTGTTATCGACTACGTGAGACGGCCGCCGACGTTGGTTCATTCGGTGAATTCTTACGGTCTCTATATCGTCGGCAACTCTATGTCACCGAAGTACGAGCCGGGCGACCTTGTTTTCGTGAACCCCGACCGGCCCGCAGCCAATGGCGACATCGTCATCATTCAGACGCGCGCCTTCGAAGGTGACATCACTCAAGGATGGATCAAGCGACTCGTCAAAATCTCCGACGAGAAAGTTGTCGTCGAGCAGATCAACCCTGAAAAATTGATCGAATACGATCGTAGTACAGTGGTCTCCATCCATCGCGTGATGAAAACGTCAGAACTTTTCGGAGTATGAGATGGGGGATATCGTGAAAGGGTTTGTTCTCGGTGCGGCAGGAGGTGTCAAGTGACCGCCATACCGACCATCGGCAGCGTCTGCTTGGCTTCCTTACTACTCTCCGCCGGGGCCCTCGCCCGCGACGCTGACGTCCGCTTCCTCGCCGAAAACGGCTCGACGTGGGGGCCGAACCTGATTGTCGATCTTGGGGATGGAGTGTCTGGATATTGTTTCGGCGCAGTCGTCGTCATCGAACGATCCGGCGCCTATTGGTATACGGGGTTGGCCCCAAGTCGTATCGGCGATGGTCGCGGGCGTCTCGTGATCGACGGGCGACGATCCATTCAGCCGCTGGATTGGGACCAGACCAGAGGTGCGGAGCGCACCGGGTTTGTAGAATGGAACATAGCTATGACCGATCGTTGCCGGTAATAGTCAGATTCGAGTCCACCGTCCCCTGACGCGGTCGATGACTCGCACATCTGCCGCAGCACGTCGGGTCGGCGAAAGCGCCGCGTTGTCGGAAATGATTTCGATATCAGGACCGTCGTCGTTCTGAATGATGCGCGCCCGTTTGACGATCGGCCCGTGGCCCTCGTCCAACAGGAAAATGCCACCATCGTTGGGCACCGTGTCATTGAGGTCGACGAGCAGGCGGTCGCCGTTGCTGAGCGTCGGGTACATCGAATCGCCCTTGACCGCAGGCAGATCAGCAACCGGTCGAGCGTGCTTCTCCGGGGGCCGCGATAATTCGCCACCCTTGAAGCCGGATATTTCCGGTTATCCGGTTGACGACCGGATTTTTCCGGCTCATCATGCACCCCATCACCGCTTCGGGATGGGATGCGATGACCACCAGCGAAATCACCGAGCCCCGGCAGAAGCGCCACGGCTTCACCCTCGTCGGCCTCGACGGATCGGAGACCGGCGTCCCCGGCCGTGGATCGCGCAAGCGCGCCCCGAAGACCGGCGGCGTCATGCTCGCCGAGATCTATGACCCGGCGCGGGTGACCTTCCCGGTCGCCGTGCAGCCGAAGCTCGACGGCGTCCGCGCCACCCTCTCCCGCGACGGGCTCGTCACCCGCGACCGGCTGCCGATCGTGTCGCTCCCCGAGATCACGGCTCTCGGAGAGATGTTGCCGGTCGGTGTGGTTCTCGACGGCGAGATCTGGGATCCCGGGTGGACCCTCGAGGAGATCTCCGCCGTCGTCCGCGCCCGCGAGCCCGTCGCCGGCCGACGGCCGCGGCTCCACGCCTTCGACCTCTACGTCGAGCCGGGTGCCGGCGACCCTTTCCCGTGCCCCGACGCGACCCCCTGGAAGGACCGCGCGGACATCCTGACGATCGTCGTCCATGGTCTCTACGGTCGGGGAAGGATGATCGACGCCCGGGCGCTCGTCGCGGTCGAGACCGCCATCGTCGCCACGCCGGACGATCTCGACCGCGCCTATGCCCGACACCTCGCCGAAGGCCACGAGGGAACGATCGTCCGCGATCTCGACGGCGCCTACGTCCACGGCCGCTCCTTCGCGCTGATGAGGCGCAAGCCGTTCCTCGACGCCGAGGCGGCCCTCGTCGCGGTCGTGAACGGCCGCAAGACCGGCCTGCCGCACACACTGGTCGTCCGTGACCTCGAGACCGGCGAGAAGCTGACCGTCGCCATTCAGGCGATGACCGAGGCCGGGCGGCGCGCGCTCGCCGCGAACCCGCCCGAGCCCGGCCGCCTCGTCACCTATCGCTGGCAGCCGACCGCCTCCGCCCATCGTCGCCACCGCACCCTGGTCCGCATCCACGGGCCGGAAGGGCGCCTCTGAAGGACCGCGGGACATGACCCTGCTCTCCACCCTCCGCGCCGCCTGGAGCCGGCTCTGGTCCTCGCCCGAGCCCGCGTTCGAGCCGGTGCTGCTGCCCGATCGGCGCCTGTCGCACCGCTCGGCCCGGCTCGACCGGCTCTCGGAGACCTCGTCGCTCGGCGTCATCGCCCTGCGCCTCGCCAAGGGAGGCGACCATGGCTGATCCTCTTCATCTCGACAGTCGAGATCTCGCCGAAGAGTCGATCATCGAACGCATGGCCCGCGACATTCTCGCGGCGCGGCGCGGCGGTCAGTACGGTCTCGTCGACCTGACCGATTTCGGGTGGACACAGGCTCAGGCGATGCGGTTCGGCGCCTCCGCCCGTGATCTCGCCGGCTCGCCCGCTTTCCTGACGCAGATCGAGGTCGAGCGCCTGCGCCGCCTCGATCGCCGGCCCGCCGGTGCCGAAATGGCCGAACTGGTCGAGGCGACCCGGTCGCCCGATGCCCGCCCCGGCGCGCTCGAACGGGTGATGACCACGCTGTCCGGCGACGGACCGACCGCCGCGCTGTTCGGGCTCGCCTGGTTCGGCGCTCTCGCGATCTGTCTCGGGAGGCCGCTCGGATGACCATGGCGACCCCGTTACCCGTCGTTCCGATGCGTCCGACCGATCCGTCGCGGAGACCCCCGCGGCCGACGCCGCCAGACCATGCTCCACGCTTCGGGCTCGATTGCCTGTTCGTGTCCGACTGGCGCGGCGACAGCCGCTGCGCCACCTGCGGGCGACGGGAGATCAACGTCCGCCCGACCGGCTGCCCGCAGAGGGCGGAGGGATCGCCGATCCTCGCCTTCGCGCTCGGTGTCGCCCTGGTGGCGGTCGTCGTCACCGGATGCGCTCTCGTCGCGTGGACGATCGGATTCGTCGCCGCTTTCGTCGGGCGCCTCGGATGACCGGCGCCCGCCGGCGGGCTCCACGCATCACCGAAACGCAGCGCTCGATCCTCGTCGCCATGGCGACCCGCGACGCGCCGCTGCTGCGCCGACGCGACGGGCGTTGGTTCGTCCGCGACTGGGGCGCCTCGGTCGCGACCTCCGACGTCTCGGCGCTCGCCGACATCGGTTTCGTCCTCCGGGCCGGACCCGGCCGCGACGTCCTCACCCTTTCCAACGCCGGGCGGAACCTCGCCCTCAACGCCTGTTCGCCCGAGACCCGCATGCGCCTCGGCGCGTGACCCGGAGGTATCCCATGGCCGTCCTGCTCTCCTCGACCCGCGTCCGGGTCGATCTCGCCAGACCCGACCTGACCCGCATCGACGTCCGCCGCGACATCGCCGAGCCGCTGGCGCGGATCGCCCGGTTCGGCGCCCACATGTCGATCCGCCGCGCCGACGGCCGCATCTGGACCGTGGGCCAGCACTGCGTGGTCGGCGCCAAGGCGCTCGCCGCCGAGACCGGCGACGTCAATCTCGGCTTCGCCTTCCTGCTGCACGACGCGCACGAGGCGTTCATCGGCGACATCGCGTCGCCGGTCGCCGCCACGCTCGGCGAGATGATGGGTCCCGCCGGCCGCGTGCTCTTTCAGCGGACGCTCGCCGAGCTGAAACGGCGGCTCGATGCGGAGATCCATCGCATCGCCGGGCTCACGGTCTCCGATCGCGCCCGGGCGATCGTCCACCGGATGGACATGGCGATGCTCGCCGCCGAGGCGCGCCAGATCCTCGGCTTCGACCCGGCCCGAGATCCCGCGTCCTGGCCGGCCGAGTGCCTCTCGGCCCCGGACGTCCGGACCGACGGCGCCCTCTCCCCCTGGCCGCAGAAGCGCATCGCCGACGAGTGGATGGCGCTCTGGGACGAATGGCGCATCCGCCCGGCCGCGGCGGCGTGAGCCGCGAACCTCTCCAACGACGGAGGACCCCCGTGAAGAAGATCCGCAGCGCCACCACGGTCATCGGCCTGATCGGCGACGGCGAACTCGCCGCCGAACTCGACGCCGAACTGACCGGCACCCTCGCCGCCCTGCACGAGCACTGCGGCGGCCGCAAGAAGGCCAAGGCCAAGGGCCGCGTCACCCTGGTGATCGACCTCACCGTCGAGGACGGCATGGTCACCATGTCCCCCGACATCACCACCAAGAAGCCGAAGAAGCCGCGCGCCGACGGCGTGTTCTGGATCGACGCCGAGGGTTCGGTCTCGACCGAGCATCCGTCCCAGACCCGCATGGACTTCGGCGCCAACGCCCGCGCCGGCGGCGCGGTCGTCGCTCCCACCAACGCGCTCGCCTGATCGCGCCACCACCTCAAGGAGAACAATCCGATGAGTATGGAAAGTCTCGTCAACAGCTTCATCTCCGACCTGCGCGAGATGTCGGCGGAAGCCCACGCGGTCACCTACGACACGATCAACAACGCCACCTTCGAGCCCGGGGTCCCCAACAGCATCCCGCTCGCCACTCGCCACGGTAAGACGCCGGAGATCATCAACCTCAAGCCCTTCTTCGAAGCCTGGCGCGACCGCCCGTCGGCGAAGCGCGGCACCGCCACGGCGCTGACGCTGCAGTCGTTCATCGACCTGACCAACCGCCACCACACGCCGCATTCGGTCGTCTTCGCGGACACCGACTGGCGCAAGCCGTCGCTCTTGGCGGTGATCGACTATCACGAGAAGGGCGCCGAGCCGGTCGAGGGCGAGATCGGCCGACCCGTCGAGGCCGAGTCCGCCGAACGCCTCGAGGAGGTCGTCGGCACCTATGCGCCGCGGCCGGACAACCTGCGCCACCGCATCGTCTACGCCTATCCGCTCTCCGACACGTGGAAGGAGTGGGTGAGGATGAACGGTGAGCCGATGACGCAAGGCGAGTTCGCCGCCTGGATCGAGGACCACATCGCCGACCTGTCGAGCCCCGAGGATGCCGAACGGATCTGGATGGAACGCGACTTCCAGACCACGGTGGCGACGCCGTCGGCGCTGATCCAGATTTCGCGCGGCCTGCAGATCAACGTCGAAGCGAAGGTCAAGAACATCGTGACGCTGCAGTCCGGCGCCGCGCAGATCGCCTTCGAGGAGAACCACCTCGGCAGCGACGGCAAGCCGCTGGTGATCCCCGGGATGTTCCTCCTTCAGGTCGCCCCCTTCTTCGGCGGCGACGTCGTCCGCGTGCCCGTCCGCCTGCGCTACCGCGTCGCCGGCGGCGTGACGAAGTGGTTCTTCGCCATGCACCGGCCGGACCTCGCGATCACCCAGCGCCTGACCGACGACCTCCTCTACGTCCGTCGCGACACCGGCCTGCCGGTCTACGAGGGCGCCCCCGAGGCCTGATCCTCCCGCGAGCCGGCACGCGCGTCGGCTTGCCACCTCCGCCGGGCGGGATCAATCCGCCCGGCGATTTTCCGAGACGAGGAATCCCATGACACCGCTCGCCATGGCTGTCGTCAAAGAACTGATCAAGAAACCGCAGGACCGCACGATCATAGATCGTGTTGGGGTTCTGAATCGGATGAACGACATCCATTGTTTCGAAGTGTCAGGAGTTCTCGACACGCTCGTATCGATGTTGGATTCGGCGGGTGACTTGGTTGTCGATGTCCGCTCAACCTTTCTTCCGGCCCCAAAGACATGGATCGAATTTCAGGTTGCGGGCGGTGATAGGGTGGGGTGGCTGATAGACGAAGAAAAAGATGAAATATTATTCATCGACAGAACCGATCGATTACTCAGAACAACCAGTGTTTCCGACCTACTCGCCTCGACAGATGAGAGGTGGATGCAGTTGGCAGTAGCCACTAGCCGGGTTCTTCTAACCGCGATAGTTCTTATCAACTCACCAAGGCTCATTGGTCGGCGGCAGCACATGCCGCACCGAGGTCTTGAGCGAGAGCTTCTCAGGCGAAGAAAGATCGTTGGGAAATTCCCACTCAACGCGTGGACCGAAATCAGGCTCGACATCGCTCCTGCCATTGATGCCGCGGCAGATGCTTCAGTGGAAGCCCATCTGACTGGGCACAGAGCTTTCCACTTCTGCCGTGCTCATTTGCGGGTGCGCAACGGCCGGCCGGAGATTGTCCGAGCGCACTGGCGCGGCGACCCGGATCTCGGAATCCGCAGATCGCGCTATGTCTTGACCAATTCCGAACAAAAAAATGGAGAACGTCATGTGTGGCAGAGAAATAAGCCGGGCTGAAACGCTCGCGCCTATCCGTGCTTGGCTCAATATCGATTCCGGGCAAATGAAGCGGCTCGCCGATTGGATATTCGACGCACTGTTCGCAGTTGCGATCCCGGAATATCCAATGCCACAGATGCTTTATTTCGATGGCGAAGGCGGTTCCGGGAAAACTGTCGCTTCATCTGTCATCAGCCCACTCATTCCCTACTCTCTCGACGCGCTTCACTTCCTCGCCAGGGAAGATCGCAACGGAATCAACAAAGCTCTCGCCGCCGCACGCCAAAGACCGGTCATTGCTCACGCCGACTTTGGTCCTGTCGCCAGGATGATCAGCCGAAATCGCAGAAAAACTCTCTATCTCGAGATGGTCACGACCATTCTAATGCGCCCGGCGGCTTCCTTCACCTATCCAGGCGGCGATCGCAACACTGCCATTGCGGCAGCGCGCCGGCTTGTCTGGGCTCGATTTGGGCAAGAAATGTCCAGGTTGCCGGCCGAGACCAGTAAAAACTCGGCGGAGGCCACCCCATGAAACTCACCGTCGCCCGTCGCGACCTGCACCCCGCGCTCGTCGCCGTGTCGCGGATCGTCGAGGCCCGCAACACCATCCCGATCCTCTCCAACATCGCCCTCGAAGCGGCGTCCGGGCGGCTGGTGCTGCGCGGCACCGACCTCGACATCGAGGCGCGCGCCACCATCGACGCGACCGTCGACGCCGCCGGCGCGATCACCCTGTCGGCCGGACGGCTCCGCGACATCGTCGGCAAGCTCGACGAAGGCCCGATCGCGATCGAGACGGCCGACGAGGCGGCGGCGACCGCCAAGATCCGCGCCGGCCGCGCCAAGTTCGACCTCGGCGTGCTGCCGATCGTCGATTTCCCCGACCTCTCCGCCGGTGCGCCGACGCACACCTTCGGCCTGCCCGGCGACGTCCTCGCCGCCGGCCTCGAGGCGGTCGGCTTCGCGATCTCCACCGAGGAGACGCGCTATTATCTCAACGGCACCTTCGTGCACGTCGTGGACGGTCGCCTGATCCTGGTGGCGACCGACGGCCACCGCCTGGCGCGCTGGTCGATCCCCGCCCCGGACGGCGCCGTCGGGATGCCGGGCATCATCGTGCCGAGAAAGACCTGCGGCGAGATCGTCAAGCTCGCCAAGGGCAACCCGAAGCCGGCGGTCGTCGCCCTCGACGAGACCAAGATCCGGATCGAGGTGGGCGACACGACCCTGACCTCGAAGCTGATCGACGGCACCTTCCCGGACTACGGACGGGTGATCCCGGCGACCTGGGCCGGCGAGGCGACCCTCGCCCGCGCCGAGATGGGGCAGATCGTCGACCGCGTCGCGACCGTCCAGTCGCAGCGCGGCAACGCCATCAAGCTCACCTTCGGCGACGGTCGACTGATCGCCTCGGTGACCGACGCGGACACCGGCCACGCCGAGGAGGAGATGAGCGCCGCGCTCGCCGACGGCCTCGCGTTGGAGATCGGCTTCAATGCCCGCTACCTCGCCGCGGTCCTCGCCTCGCTCGACGGCGAGCGGGTGACGATCCGCCTGACCGACCCCGGCTCGGCGACGCTCTTCGTCCCCGCCGACCCCCCGACGGCCGCTGCCGACCGGCTCGTCGTCCTCATGCCGATGAGAGTGTGATCATGAGCAGAATCTATGTCGCCTCTTCCTGGCGCAACACCATACAGCCGAGCGTCGTCGAGCTTCTCCGGGCCGCCGGTCACGAGGTCTACGACTTCCGCGCCCCGCCGAACGGCGTTCCGGGCTTCGCGTGGTCTGCTGCCGGCATGCCGCCGCGCGAAGTCCTAGACGCTCACACCTATCGCAAGATCCTGACGACCTCGCCGATGTGCGCCCTCGGCTTCGTCAACGACCTCCGCGGCATGCAGTGGGCCGACGTCTGCGTCCTGGTGCTGCCCTGCGGCCGCTCCGCTCACCTCGAGGCCGGGTGGTTCTGCGGCGCCGGCAAGCGCTGCATCATCCTGACGGCCGATGAAGAGGAGCCCGAACTGATGGCGCTTCTGGCGACCGACATCTGCATCTCGGTCGATGAGGTCATCGACCTTCTGAAGGCGAGGACCTGACCGATGGGCGAGTTCATGCGCCACATGCTGATGCTGGTCGGTCTGATGGTCGTCGGGATGATCGGTCTCGTCGAGGTCGACCGCGCGCTCTTTCCGATCCTGCACATGCCCCAGGACGACACCGACAGCTACGGAAACAGGTCAGGCCTCGGCCTTCGGAGAGATCACGGCACCGGGTGCCAGTATCTCGAGAGCCGCTTCGGCGGCCTGACGCCGCGGCTCGGTGCCGACGGTCGACAGATCTGCGAAGGGAGGAACTGACCATGTCCGAACCCACCTGCGCCACCTGCGTCTATTGGCACCCGGAGGGGGAGGGCAGTGACACCGGCCACTGCCGTCGCTCCGCGCCGCGCCTCCGTTTCGCCCGACCCTCCTACGGCGACGACGACGACACCCCGGCATGGCCCCCGACCATCGACACCGACTGGTGCGGCGAGCACCGGCCCGGAAACCTCACCCTCGACCTCGACGGAGGCTCCAATGGCTGACCGCACCTCGATCGAGTGGACCGACGCGACGTGGAACCCGATCGTCGGATGCTCCGTCGTCTCGCCTGGATGCACCAACTGCTATGCCATGCGGCTCGCCGGGACGCGGCTCAAGCATCTGCCGAGCCGCGCCGGCCTGACGCGCGACACCAAGGCCGGCCCGGTGTGGACCGGAGAGACGAGGTTCGACGAGAAGGCGCTGACGCAGCCTCTGCGCTGGCGGTCGCCGCGGCGGATCTTCGTCAATTCGATGTCCGATCTGTTCCACGAGTCAGTAGCGGACGAGTGGATCGACAAAATCTTCGCCGTCATGGCGCTGTGTCCGCAGCATACCTTCCAACTCTTGACGAAGCGGCCGGCGCGGATGCGGTCGTATCTACGCGCCAATCCTGGCATTCGAATTCGGTCGGAGATGCCACGCCTCGTGGGACCCATCCAGGTTATCGAAATGGACTGGCCCCTCCCCAACGTCTGGCTGGGGGTCACCACTGAGGACCAGCCCCGCGCCGACGAACGCATCCCGATCTTGCTCGACACGCCGGCGGCGGTGCGGTTCGTCTCGATCGAGCCGATGCTCGGGGCGATGAACATCGGCGAGTGGATGCCGGGTTGCCACGAGTGTACCGAGGCGTGTGGATGGCGCTCGGCTTCGGCCCCGCCACGCGAGAAATGTCACCATTGCGGGATGACAAGCCAGACCTTCGGCGAATTCTGCCCTTTGTGCGGACATCAAGATTTCGGCGCGGTTTGCCCGGTATGTGAGGCCGACGCGGTCCAACATCACCCCGATACGCCCTGCCTCGACTGGGTCATCTGCGGCGGCGAGAGCGGCCCAGGCGCTCGGCCGATGCATCCGGACTGGGCGCGCTCGCTCCGCGACCAGTGCGCCGCGGGCGGCGTGCCGTTCCTCTTCAAGCAATGGGGCGAGTGGGCTCCTGGCGAGTGTGCCTCCGGCGCCCAAACCCGCTCCGAGCGTGGAGCGTGGTACTTCAACGGTCGATGGGATCAGCGCACCATAACCCCGCGTGAAGGTGGGGAAATGCACATCGACGACGAGCCGGACGTTTGGCGCGTCGGCAAGCGCGCCGCCGGGCGTCTCCTCGACGGCATCGAGCACAACGCCTATCCGGAGGTCTCGACATGTCCGGCAGCGTGAACAAGGCGATCCTGATCGGCAACGTCGGCAAGGGCGAGAAGCGGTGGACGACCGAGATCGTGCTCAACGACTTCCACGCCCACCTCGTGCTGCTCGACAAGCCGACCGGCACCCGCCCGCCCGCGGGCGACGCCGACGACTACGAAGGCCCGATGTCGGGTGGCTGGGACGACGACACGATGGGCGGGAGGTGAGTGATGACGTTTCGTCTCCCGGACGGTCGAATCCTTCTGATGTTCGAACACGACGAGCCCGAGCCGCCGCACGAGGTCGTGGAGACCTGCATCGTCTGCGGTCGCGTCGATCGGATCACGATCTGGTCGTCCGACGCAGCGCCACGGCCTTGCCCACCGATCTGCTACGAATGCCTCGACCGTCGCCGGCCTGCCGGAGCGTCATGGCGCGACCAGATGACGATTGCCCGCCTGGCGGCGCTCGCCGCCGCACTGCGGAGGGAGGCGACATGCCGGACCATGTGACCTTGTCGGAACGCCTGTCGCTCGAAGCGATCATCGCCGGCCTTGCCGACGACCTGACCGCGCTTCGTGAAGGCCGGATCACCACCGGAGAGGCCAAGGCCCGCGCCGCGCTCGCCCACGAGATCATGCGCGGCGTCAATCTGGTCGTGAAGGCCGGAGCGTTGCTCGAGGCGCGAGCGAAGCAGATCGGAGGCCCCCATGGATGAGCAGACGTTCCGCGCATGGGTCCTGATCCTGCTCGGCGCGATCCTCGGTGCAACGGTCGTGGGAGCGACGCGGGCCAGTGCCGAAACCATTGACGGCAACAGGATCACCATCATCGACGGCGACACCGTCGCGCTGCCGTGCGATCCCGCCCGCGGGATCTACCCCGGCTGTGCCGAGCGCGTTCGACTCGCCGGCATCGACGCGCCGGAGGTCGGCACGCACGCCCGCTGCCCGGCCGAGGCGACCGCCGGCCTCGAGGCCAAGGCGGCGCTCGCCGGTCTGATCCGCGGTCGGCCGGTAGAGGTCATCCGCACCGGCGTCGATCGTTACCACCGTACCATGGCGCGCCTGTCGGTCGACGGCAAGGACGTCGACGCTGCGATGCTCGTCGCCGGCACCGCGCTCCCCTACAGGCCCGGCCGAGCCGCCTGGGCGGATCGCTGCCGCCATTGGTGCCCGGGCGCGGCGAGATGCGAGGAGTGAGGCGATGCAGGATGCACAGCCGATCCCGGCGCCGCTGCTCGCCGCCTTCGCCGATCGCGTGTCGATCGGCGCGCCGGAGACGGCCAAGTTGTTGGGCCTCGACGAGAAGACCTTGCGCGGACATGTCCGCAGGGGGAACATCCGCTATCTGTCGATCGGGTTCGGAGAGAAGAGGCCGCGGCGGGAGTTCCGCCTCGCCGACATCCTCGAATTCCTCGAGCGCATGAGTCGTCGCGAATGTCCGTCTACCGCCCCAAGAACTCGCCGTTCTACCACTTCGACTTCGTCGTCCGCGGTCATCGGTTTCACGGCTCGACGGGCCGCGCTGATCGCCGAGAAGCAGAAGCAATCGAGCGGGCAGAAAAGAAGAGGGTGAAGGAGAGCGCCGCGGCCGAACGGCCGGGCGCCGAGATGACGCTCGACGTGGCCGCCGATCGCTATTGGATCGAGGTCGGACAGCACTCGAAAGAGCGCGACCTGCTCGAGAACATCCAACGGCTGGTGGATTGGATCGGGCCGACGACGCCGATCACCGAGGTCGACGACGACATGCTCGCGCGGCTGGTCGCTCGCCGCCGCGGAGACGCCCGCATGGGTCGCCCGAAGCTCGGTCTGGTCAGCGTCGGCACGGTGAACCGCACCGTCACCGAGCTGCTGCGCCGGATCCTCACCCGAGCCCGGAAGGTCTGGAAGCGCCCTATACCGGCCGAGCCGGACTATGCCGCCCACATTCTCGCCGAGCCGACCGAGCGCGTCCGCGAGATGCGCTTCGACGAGGAGTCGGCGATCGAGGACGTCGAGCGCGACGACTATCGACAGGCACGCCTCTTCGCACAGGCGACGGGCTTGCGCCGGCGCGAGGTCGTCACCCTGACATGGCCGCAGGTCGATTGGGGGGCCGGCGTCATCCGCGTCGTCGGCAAGGGCGACAAGCCACGCACCCTGCCGATCACACCCGAGATCACCGATCTCCTGTGGCCGCTCCGCGAGCATCACCAGACACGGGTGTTCACCTTCGTCGCAGCCAAGACGTGGACGAACCCGAAGACCGGCAAGACGACGAAGCGCGGCGAGCGCTACCCGATCACCGAGCAGGGGTGGGCGTCGACGTTCCGTCGGACGGTGGCGCGGGCCGGTGTGACCGACCTGCACATCCACGATCTGAGGCACACCGCAGGCACCCGCACGCTACGCGCGTCGAAGAACCTCCGGGCGGTACAGCAGATGCTCGGTCACGCCGACGTCACCACCACGATGAAGTACGCCCACGCCGTGCTCGACGACATCGCCGAGGCCATGGCGTCGCGACCGGCCGACGAAGCAGCCCGCCGCGCGGCGTTCGAAGACCGCGAGAAGTCCCGAAATATTCCCGAACAGGCGAAGTCCGGGAGGGGAAAAGCGAGGCGACGTCAATAGGATACGGGGTACGAGAATTCAATGTTCCCAAGCTGAATGTCGTGGGTTCGATTCCCATCGCCCGCTCCAGTCATCCCATTGAAGTTCGCGAGATTTCGATCTCGTCGCCGGGGCGGTGACGGGATCGGTGTAACCCGCCAAACCAGATGGCAGAGGCGGGAAATTCTGGGATCAGGCGGGCAACCTCGGGAACGCGGTGGAAAAAGTTCGCCGAAACAAGTGGTCCGCACCCCGACCTTGGAGCACCGGAAGGTAGAGTTTCCGGCCTTCTGTC
>CALFRR010000047.1 GCA_937919435.1 uncultured Alphaproteobacteria bacterium
CCAGACCAACCTCCTGGCGCTCAACGCCACCATCGAGGCGGCGCGGGCCGGCGAGATGGGCAAGGGCTTCGCCGTCGTCGCCTCGGAGGTCAAGCAGCTCGCCGCGCAGACGTCGAAGGCCACCGACGAGATCGCTCTGAAGATCGGCGAGATCCAGACGGCGACCAGCGAGACCGTGGCGTCGATCGACCGGATCGTCCAGACCATCGGCACGATCCGTCAACTGACCGGTTCGATCGCCGGCGCGGTCGAGCAACAGGGCTCGGCGACGCGCGAGATCTCGTCGAACACCCACCGGGCCGCCGACGGAACCCGACACGTCACCGACAACATCAACGGCGTCGGCCACGCCGCCGAGATGACCGGCGCCGCCGCCACGCAGTTGATGGGACTGTCGACCTCGCTCACCTCCGAGGCCGATCGGCTGACGAACGAGGTCCATTCCTTCGTCGGAAAGCTGCGGGCCGGCTGACCGCCCTCTCCTCCCTTCTCGGATCGAAACCGTCGCCGGGCCCCGCGCCCGGCGACGTCGTCTCCGCCCCCCCCGACGAGCGCTCCGGCGCGCCGGTGTCCCGCGCGGCCACACGCTCTTCGGAGCCTAGCGCGGCCACCCGCGCGGGCGCCGGCGCGCGCCGTAGATCACCTTAATACGAAAGACTACATTGTAACATGTCACGCCTACCATCAGTCTGCGCTCAACGATGGTCGTAGACCGGCCCGACGGCCGGCAGAAAGGGTTGGACGTGACGGGCAAGGAACGTTTCGGGCTGTCGGCGGCGCTCACCACGCCGTTCACGGCGGATGGCGCGATCGACGTCGCCAAGATGGTCGCTCACGCTAAGTCGTGCATCGACCGGGGCTGCACCAGCGTCACGCTGTTCGGCACCACCGGCGAGGGCGCTTCGGTCGCCCGGTCGGAGCGCAAGGGCGTGATCGCGGCGATGGCCGCGGGCGGCGTTCCGGCGAGCCGGATCGTCTGGGGCATCGCCGACACCGCGGTCGTCGACGCCGCCGACCATGCCGCCGAAGCACTCGCGGCGGGCGTGCGCAACGTCCTGCTGCCGCCGCCCTTCTACTTCAAGGGACCGTCGGTCGAGGGGCTCCACGGCTGGTTCGCGGGTGTCTTCCGGGCGCTCGGCTCGGCCGGCCGGGACGTCATCCTCTACCACATCCCGTCGGTCACCTCGGTGCCGCTGCCGCTCGAGCTGGTGGTCCGGCTGACCAAGGAGTTCCCCGGCGTGGTCACCGCGCTGAAGGATTCCGGTGGAGAATGGTCCTACACCGAGGCGCTGCTGGCCAACCGCGGTGCGCTGTCGGTGCTGGTCGGCGACGAGCGTCACCTCGCCCACGCGGTCCGTCTCGGGGCCGAAGGCGCGATCTCCGGCATGGGCAACATCTGCATCGAAGCGCTGCTGCCGATGATCCGCGAAGGCCGCGACAATCCCGGTATCTGCGAACTGGTCGACAAGGTGGTGAGCGTCCCGGTGACCCCGGCGGTCAAGGCGCTGGTCGCCCATGTCACCGGCGACGCGACCTGGAAGCGGACCCGCGCGCCCTTCGTTCCGACCCCGGACGCCGACGCGGCCGCGCTTGCCGCTCTGCACGATCGGGTGTTCTCTGCCGCGTGAGGTGATCGTTCGCCCGCGCCGGAGTCCCGGCGTGGGCGGTCGAACTCCGGAGTTCGTGTCGAGGCCCGAGATCCGGGCCGACGGGGGTCTGGGCGGTGGCGGAAGCAGGCGGACTGAAGCAACGCGAGAAGGCCTACGCGCGTTTCACCAAACATCTGCTGGCGCGCAACGTGCGGCCGGGGCAGTTCGTCTCGCAACGCGAGCTCGTCGAACTGACCGGCATGCCGCTCGGCGCGATTCGCGAGATCGTGCCGCGGCTCGAAGTCGAGGGGCTGATCCGCACCGTGCCGCAGCGCGGCATGCAGATCGCCCACATCGACGTCGCGCTGATCCGCGACGCCTTCCAGTTCCGCCTGTTCATGGAGCGGGAGGCGGTGATGGAGTTCACCGCCTCGGCTTCCGACGAGGTGATCGCCGAACTGACCGCCCATCACCGCGCGATCGTCGCGGAGGTCGAGGCGGGCGGCGAGACGCCGGAGATCGAGCAGAGGGCGCAGACCCTCGACTGGGGTCTGCACGACCTGCTGATCGACTCGCTGGGCAACGAGATCATTTCGAAGGCCTATCGGGTCAATTCGATCAAGATGCGGCTGATCGCCCAGGAGCGGTACCGCATCGACGGCCGGGTGATCCCGGTCATGCACGAGCATCTCGCCGTGCTCGAGGCGATGGCATCGCGTGATCGCGTCCGGGCAGCCGACGCGATCGCCGCCCACATCGCGATGGCACGGGAGTTGGCACTGAAAGTCTGACCAGATCCATCGATCCCCGGAGAGAAGACCGGACCACACGGTCGGCCGGGAGCCCCAAGGGAGGTAATCGTCATGCAGATCACCCGTCGTACCGCTCTCCTCGGCACGCTCGCGCTCGCCGCCGCCTCCGGTCCGGCTCTCGCCGCAGATCCGATCAAGATCCGCATCTCCTCGCCCGCCGTCGACAGCGACTGGCACGCCAAGATGCTGACGGTGTTCAAGGACGAGCTCGCCAAGACGGCGCCGGGCGAATTCGACATCGAGATCCACCTGAACGCCACCCTGTTCAAGCAGGGCACCGAGCCGGCGGCGATGGAGCGCGGCAATCTCGACATGGCGATGATCTCGGCGCAGGACATCGCCAAGATCATCCCGGCCTGGTCGGTGTTCACCGCCGGCTACCTGATCCGCGACACCGAGCACCAGAAGAAGGTGTTCCGCGGCGACATCGGTAAAGAGTTCTACCAGATGGTCGCGGACAAGATGAAGGTCGAGATCCTCGACGTCGGCTACCTCGGCACCCGCCAGGTCAACCTGCGCGGCACCAAGGAGATCAAGACCCCGGCCGACATGGCGGGCATCAAGCTGCGCATGCCCGGCTCCGACGCCTGGCTGTTCCTCGGCAAGGCGCTCGGCGCCAGCCCGACCCCGGTCGCCTTCGGCGAGATCTACACCGCTCTGCAGACCGGCGCGATCGACGGCCAGGACAACCCGTTGCCGACCGATCAGGCCGCCAAGTTCTACGAAGTCACCAACCAGATCGTGCTCACCGACCACCTCGTCGATGCGATCTTCTTCTCGATGTCTTCTAAGACCTGGGCGAAGCTCTCCGACGCCCAGAAGGCCAAGGTCAAGGCCGCCGCGGCGAAGGCCGTCGAGTGGAACACCGAGAACCGCCTGAAGGACGAGGCCGCGCTGGTGCAGTTCTTCAAGGACAAAGGCCTCAAGGTCTACGCCCCCGACGTCGCCACCTTCCGCTCGACCGTCCAGAAGGCCTATCTCGCCTCGGACTTCGCCAAGGACTGGCCGGCGGGCATCGTCGATCGCGTCAACGCCGTGAAGTGAGAACCCATCCATGGCTCCTCTGGTGAAGAACCTCAGGAGAGCCGCCGAATTCATCGCGGTGATCTGTTTCACCGCGATGTTCGCCGGCTTCATCCTCCAGGTCGTGATGCGTTATCTCCTGAACGATCCGGTCGACTGGACTCAGGAACTGTGCGTCGTCCTCTATCTCTTCGGCGTCTTCTGGACGGCCGCGTTCCTTCTGAAGGAGTCGGATCACGTCACCTTCACCGTGCTCTACGACCACGCCTCCCCGCCGGTCCGTCGGATCATGGCGGGGATCGGCGCGATCGCCATCGGTGTCGGGTTCCTGATCGACCTGCCGGGAGCCTGGGACTACGTCACCTACATGAAGGCGAACGCGACGCCGGTGCTGCACCTGCGCTTCGACTTCGTCTACGGCGTCTTCATCCTGTTCATGATCGCGGTGATCTGGCGCTGCGTGGCGCTCGTCGTCGCGCTCGTCGGCCCGCGCTGGCGTGAAAAGGTGGAAGTCGCGGCGGACACGTCGACGGAGGACGGTCAATGAGCTTCGCCTTCACCCTCGCGCTCGTCCTGCTGTTCGGCCTGTCGGCGCTCGGCGTGCCGGTCGCCTTCGCCACCTACGTCGGCGCCATCGCCTATCTGTTCACGTCGCATCAGGACCTCGGCCTGATCGTCGAGCAGGGCATGAACGGGCTGTTCGACAGCTATCTGCTGCTCGCCGTGCCGCTGTTCATCATGGCGGCGAACTTCATGAACGCCGGCTCGGTCTCCGACCGACTGCTGACTTTCTGTCTGGCCCTGGTCGGCCGCTTCCGCGGCGGTCTCGGCCACGTCAACGTCATCGCCAACATCATCTTCGCCGGCATGTCCGGTTCGGCGGTGGCGGACGCGGCGGGCATCGGGCGCGTCATCATCGAGATGATGCGCAAGGAGAACCGCTATCCCGCCGGCTATGCGGCGGCGCTGACCGCGGCGGCGAGCGTGATCGGACCGATCATCCCGCCGTCGATCCCGATGGTGCTCTATGCGCTGATCTCCGACGCCTCGATCGGCTATCTGTTCCTCGGCGGCATCCTGCCCGGTCTGTTGATCGGCGTGGTGCTGATGGCGATGAACTCGTGGATCGCCCACCACCGCAACTTCCCGCGCGACGAAGCGGTGCCGCTGCGCGAGATGCCCCGGATCACCTTCCGGGCCTTCCCGGCGCTGATGCTGCCGGTGATCCTGCTGTTCGGCATCTACGGCGGCGCCACCACGCCGACCGAAGCGGCTTCGGTGGCGGCGGCCTATGCGCTGGTGCTGTCGGCGGTCGTCTATCGCGGCATGTCGCTCGCCGATTTCCGCCATCTGATGCTCGACGCGGCCCGCTCCACCGCGGTGGTCGGCCTGATCATCGCCTCGGCACTGGTGCTGAACTACCTCGTCGCCAGCGAGAACATCCCGGCGCTGATGTCGAAGCGGATCCTGGCGATCGAGACTTCGCCGATCGTCTTCCTGATCGCGGTCAACATCCTGTTCCTGCTGCTCGGCTGCCTGTTCGACGCGACGACGCTGATCCTCATCGTGGTGCCGCTGTTCCTGCCGGCGGCCAAGGCGCTGGGGATCGACCTCGTCCACTTCGGTGTGGTGATGACGGTCAACATCATGATCGGCCTGATCACGCCGCCCTACGGAGTGTTGCTGTTCGTCATCAACGGACTGACCGGCATCCCCTTGAAGGCGATCATCCGCGAGGTCTGGCCGTTCATCGTCGTCGAGGTCTTCGCCCTCGTCGTGATGATCGTGTTCCCCTCGGTCGTCCTCTGGTTGCCGCGGATGTTCGGCTACCTGCACTGATCGATCCCGGCGGCCGGGTGCGCCCGGCCGCCCGCGATCCCGACGCCCGCCGTCGTCGGGACCGAGGCTGCGTCACGGCGCAACGACATCTGGAGGAAATCGCATGTCCCGTCAGAATTGGACACGCCGCAGTGTCCTCGCAGCCGGCGCCGCCGCGCCGTTCATTCTCACCTCCGGCCGGGCGAGTGCCGCCACCACCCTCAGGTGGGCCAGCGTGCTCGCCCCGACCCATCCGTCGGCGGTGATGATGGAGCGGGTCGCCAAGGAGGTGAAGGAGAAGACCGGCGGATCGCTGGACATCCAGACCTTTCCCTCGGGCCAGCTCGGCGGCTCGCGCGATCTGATCGAGGCCACCTCGGGCGGCGCGATCCAGATCGTCGACGAGGGCGCGGCCCAGTTCGGCCAGTTCGTCCCGGCGATGTCGATCCTCGAGGCGCCCTACATCTGGCGCGACGCCGCCCATCTCCGGAAGGTGATGGCCTCGCCGCTGACCGACGAGTTCAACGCCGTCCTCGCCGACAAGCGGCACATGCGGGTCATCGGCGCCACCTACTACGGCAAGCGCCACCTGACCTCCGGCTCCAAGCCGGTCGCCAAGGCCGCCGACCTCGCCGGCTTCAAGCTGCGGATTCCGGAAGTCGACACCTTCCGCGCGATGGCCGAGGCCTGGGGCGCGCGTCCGACGCCGCTCAACTTCAACGAACTCTATCTCGCGCTCTCCCAGGGCGCCGTCGACGGCCAGGAGAACCCGCTGCCGACCATCCAGTCCGGCAAGATCTACGAGGTCCAGAAGTATCTGGTGCTGACCGGCCACGTCATCACGCCGCGGCTGATCGCGATCAACGAGCCGGTCTGGAAGGCGCTCTCCTCGACCGAACAGACGGTGCTGCGCGAGACGATCGCCAAGTACGGCAAGATGCAGGACGACGAGATCGCCGATCAGGAATCGAAGCTGGTCGACACCTTCAAGGCGGCCGGCATGACCATCGTCACCCCGGACCCCGACGAGTTCCGCAAGCCCGTCCTCGCCACCGTCCCGGCGAAGTTCGAGGCGAAGTGGGGCAAGGGCCTCTGGGATCGCATCGCCGGCATGTGAGGGCCGTGGGCCTCGCCTCCGGGTGATCCGGTCGCGTTCCGAAGATCCCCTCCTCCGGTCCTCTCCCCCCTCGAGGGGGAGAGACAGAGGGGGGGCGGGACCTCTCCCCCGCTTCGGACCACGAGGCTGCGCCGAGCCCCTCTCCCTGTCCCTCTCCCTCGAGGGGGGGAACGAGGTGGAGATCACATTCGGACAGCCGACGGCCTCGCGCCAGCCTCCCCACTTCGACCGGCCGGCTCTCGCCGACCGGTCCTTCCGTACCGCTTCCCGCACCGTTCCGGCGGTGCGGGCTCCGGGCGCTCCTCCGGCGTCCGGCCCTTCCGGAGACGCCCGATGCCCAATCCCCTGGTGCGCGCGCTGGACATCTTCCTCGCGACCTTCGCCGCCCTCCTCCTCGTCGCCCTGCTCGTGCTCGTCTCGGCGGGCGTGTTCACCCGCGGGATGAACGTGCCGCTCGCCTGGACCGACGAGTTGTCGCGCTTCGTGATGATCTGGCTCGCCGTGTTCGGCTGGGTGATCGGCACCCGCAAGCGGGCGCACGTCCGGATCCGCTTCTTCCACGACCTGCTGCCGACGATGGTCCGGCGCTGGCTCGATTTCGTGATCGAGCTGGCGATGATCGGCTTCGGCGTCGCGGTCGGCTGGCACGGCGTCGCTCTGACGATCAAGAACCACGACCTCGAGGCGACGACCATCGAGATCTCGATGGGCTGGGTCTACGTGCCGCTGATCGTCGCCGGTGCCGTCACCGCGTGTCAGGCGGCGGTCGAGGCCTGGGAATACTTCCGCGGCCCGGTCGAGGAGACGGCGCGATGATCACCATCATGTACGAAGTCGGCGCCGCCTGGTTCGTCGCCATCATGCTGGGCACGCCGCTCTTCGCCTCGATGGGCATCGCGGCGATGGCCTTCGTCTACTTCGGCGGCCTCTCGGTCGGCATCGTGCCGCAGAAGATGGCGCAAGCGATGAACTCGTTCCCGATGGTCGCCGCGCCGCTGTTCATCCTGATGGGCAATCTGCTCGCCGCGGCCAAGATCACCGACCGGATCGTCCACTTCGCGACCGCCCTGGTCGGCCCGGTGCGCGGCGGCTACGCCCACGCCAGCGTCGTCTCGTCGATGATCTTCGCCGGCATGGTCGGTTCGGCGGTGGCCGACGCGGCGGGAACCGGCGGCGTCGAGATCCGGGCGATGCGCAAGGCCGGCTACCGGCCGGAGACCGCAGCCTCGATCACCGCCGCGGCGGCGACGATCGGCCCGATCATTCCGCCGAGCCTGCCGATGGTCATCTACGGGGTGACCGCCGACGTCTCGATCGGCAAGCTGTTCATGGCGGGCTTCGTGCCGGGCGTGCTGATGGGCCTGTCGCTCATGTGCATGATCGTCTACATGGCCCGCAAGCAGAACTTCCCGCGACAGAAATGGGTCGGGTTCATCGGCCTGTGGAAGGCGTTCCGCGACAGCTTCTGGGCGCTGTGCGCGCCGGCTCTGCTGCTCGGCGGCATGTTCTCCGGCCACTTCACCCCGACCGAGGCGGCGGCGGTCGCCTGCCTCTACGCGCTGTTCCTCGGCTTCGTCGTCTACCGGACGCTGAAGCTCGCGGACATCCCGGGGATCCTCGTCGAATCGGCGGAGATGACCGGCATCGTCGTCGCCCTGGTGATGACCGCGGCGGCGCTCGGCTGGTGCATGTCGATCTCGCGGCTGCCGCAGACGGTGGCGCCGCTGCTGGTCGAGACGATCGGCAGTCAGGTGATGTTCCTGATCGTCTGCAACCTGATCCTGTTCGCGGTCGGCTGCTTCATGGAGGTGCTGGCGGCGATCCTGATCCTGATCCCGATCCTGGTGCCGGCGGCGATCGGCTTCGGCGTCGATCCCGTCCAGTTCGGCATCATCATGATCTTCAACCTGATCCTCGGGACGATCCATCCGCCGATCGGGGTGGTGCTGTTCGTCACCGCCCGGATCGCCGAGATCAGCTTCGAGAAGATGTCGATTGCGATCCTGCCGTGGCTGATCCCACTGGTCACCGTATTGATCGCCATCACCTTCTGGCCGCCGTTCACGATGTGGCTGCCGCATCTGATGATCGGTCGTTGAGATCGAGGGGGGCGGAAGCGCCCCCCCCCCCGGACGGCTCGGACCCCGCGCCCCCTCCGGAGCGGACCCGAGACGATGGCGGCGCTCGTTCCCCCGGAACGAGCGCCGTTTTCGTCTTCGGCTGGTCGGTCGACGGCGGCGGGCCTCAGAGCGCCGCCATGCGGGTCCAGAGGCGGCGGGCCTCGGCTTCCGCCTCGGCGCGCAGCACCCCGATGTCGGCGCCGAGAAGGCCGCCGTCGCGCACCACCACGCGTCCCTCGACGATCACGTCGCGGACCCGACCGGCGGCGTCGCGCACCACCAGATCGGCGAGTGCTCCGGGTGCGAAGTCGGTCGCGGCGACGCCGTGGAGATCGGCGATCAGGCGGCGGCCGGCGGCGAGCCGCGGACGCCAGGCGGTGTCGTGGTTCTCCGCGGCGAGGCGGGCGAGCGCGGCTTCTTCCACGCCCATGTCGGCGGCCCAGCCGTCGGTTCCCAGCGCCACCCGATCGGAATGGGCGAGCACCCCGGCATAGCCGACCCGGTTGCCCTCGTTGGAGCGCGGATTCTGGACCAGCCAGCAGCGGCGGGCGGCGATCTCGACGACCTCGTCGGACGTGAGATGGACGCCGTGGGCGAAGATCGAGCCTTCCGGCACCGCATCGAGCCGGATCAGACGGTCGAGGGTTCCGGCATAGCCGCGCGCCTTCGCGTCGGCGACGTCGTCGGCGGCTTCGGCGAGATGGGCGTGCAGGGGCACGCCGAGATCGCGGGCGAGCGCGCCGGCCTCGCGGATCGTCGCGTCGGAGACGGTGAAGCCGGCGTGCAGGCCGACCAGCGGCCGGATCAGACGGGACGGCGCGAGGCGGGCGCATTCGGCGAGGCCGCGGCGTGCCTCGTCACGGCCGAAGTTGCGCTCGGTGGCCCCCCAGCACAGCGCCGCGCGGATGCCGAGGCTCTCGCAGACCTCCGCCAGGACGGCGAGCGATCCCTCGATGAACAGCGGCGACTCGTGATGGTCGATCAGCGTCGTCGTGCCGGCGAGCAGCGCCTCGCCGACATAGACCCGGGCAGATGCCCGCAACGTCTCGGCATCGATCGCCCGGTCGAGGCGCCACCACACGCGCTCGAGAATCTCGAGGAAGGTCGACGGGGCCGGTTCGGCGCCGGGCATGCCGAAGACGGCGAGGCCGGAATAGAGATGGGTGTGGGCACAGACCGCGCCGAGGGCGATCTCGCCGTCGGCGCAGGCGATCGGTTCGGCGTCGGGCGGGGCTTCGGCGGCGATGCGGCCGTCGACCACCGCCACCACCCGGCCGGTCCGGTCGGGGCCGAGGAGAAGCGCGCTCAATGCCAGTGCTCCCGCTCGGCGGGGCTCGCCCGCAGGCCGACGCCGAGGTTCGCCGCGGCGGGGCTGTCGACCATCGGCAGCACGGTCCGGCGGACACCGTCGAAGGCCTCCAGCGCCGCGGCGACGGCACCGGCGGTCGGCACCAGGCCGATCTCGCCGATCCCCTTGGCACCGAACGGACCCTCCGGCTCGGGATCCTCGACCAGGATCACCTCGACTTCGGGCATGTCGGTCGAGCGCAGCACGCCGATGTCGCGCAGGTCGAAGGACACCGGCATCCCGTCGCGGCAGGGCAACTGCTCGGTCAGGGCGTAGCCGAGGCCCATGTGGACGGCACCCTCGATCTGGCCTTCGCAGAACTTCGGGTTGATCGCCCGGCCGACGTCGTGGGCGGCGATCATCTTCTCCACCCGGCCGGTGTCGTCGAGGATCGCGACCTGGGTCGCCCAGCCGAAGGCGGTGTGGGTCTTGATCTTGCCGTTCTTCAGCTGCCCCGGCGCGGTGGTGTCGTCGATCAGGATGTCGCCGACCCAGACCCTGCCGACCATCTCGGCGAGCGTCAGGCCGCGGTCGAGATCGGCCCGGAGCGCCTTCGCCGCCTCGATCGTGGCGCGGCCGCCGAGCAGGGTGGCCCGCGATCCGGTGGTCTGGCCGACGCCGACCTCGAAGCGACCGTCGACCTTCGGGCGGAAGATCGAAGACGGCAGTCCGGTCACCTCGGCCGCCGACTGGGCCATCACCGTCAAGAGACCCTGGCCCATCTCGGTGAAGCCGAGGTGGAGCGAGACGGTGCCGTCGGCCATCGCCTCGAGCCGGCACTTGCCCCATTCGAGCGCGCCGTTGCCGATGCCGGAGTTCTTCACCGCGCAGGCGACGCCGACCGCCCGACCGGCGGCCTTCGCGCCGTAATAGGCGTCCTTGACCGCCAGCAGGGTCTTCTCGAGCCCCACCGACTTCTCCAGGATCTGGCCGGAGGAGAAGACGTCGCCGACCCGGACGACGTTGCGGAACCGCATCTCCCAGCCGTCGATGCCGACCTTCTCGGCGAGATCGTCGAGGCAGCCCTCCATGGCGAAGCTGGTCTGGTTGACGCCGAAGCCGCGCATCGCCCCGCAGGGCGGATTGTTGGTGTAGGCGGCGATCGACCGGATCTTCAGGGTCGGGACCCGATAGGGTCCGCAGGCGTGTCCCGCGGCGCGCTCCAGCACCTTGTCGCCGACCGAGGCATAGGCCCCGGAATCGCCGACGAGGTCGATCTTCGCCGCGGTGATCCGACCTTCCGCGTCACAGCCGACGGTGTAGGTCATGGTCATCGGATGGCGTTTCGGATGGATGCGGATCGATTCCTCGCGGGTCAGGACGATCTTCACCGGCCGGCCGGTCAGCCGCGCCATCAGCGCGGTCTGCGCCTGGACGGTCATGTCCTCCTTGCCGCCGAAGGCGCCGCCGGTCGGCACCAGTTCGACGTGGATGGCGCTTTCCGGTTCACCGAGCACCGCGGCGACCGCCTTGCGGTCCTCGAAGATGCCCTGGCCCTGGGTGTAGAGGTGGAGCCGGCCGTCCCCGAGCGGCACCGCCAGCGCCGCTTCCGGCTCCAGGAACAGGTGCTCGATGCGCTGGGTGGTCCAGGTGCCGGTGGCGACGTGGGCGGAAGCGGCGAGTGCCGCCTCGATGTCGCCGCGCTCGATCCGCGTGTCGGAGAGCAGGTTGACGTGGCGCGGATTGACCTGCCGGGCGCCGGGGGCGAGGGAGTCTTCCGGCGACAGGATCGGCTCCAGCGGCTGCCAGTCGACGGCGACCAGCGCCGCCGCGGCGCGGGCGATGCGCGGCGTCTCGGCCGCCACCACGGCGACGACGTCGCCGACGTAGCGGGTCTCTTCACCGGCCGCGACGATCACCGGCCAGTCGCGGAAGATCTGGCCGACCCAGCGGTCGCCGGGGACGTCGGCGGCGAGCGCCACCGCGACCACGCCGGGCAGCGCCTTCGCCGCCGAGACGTCGATCGAACGGACCAGGGCGCGGGCGTGGGGCGACAGCACGAAGGCACCGTGGAGCAGGCCGGGGGCGTCGAGGTCGGCGACGAAGGGTTTCGTTCCGAGCGCCAGATCGCCGCCGCGGTAGCGCTCGACCGAGGTGCCGACGCCGCCGTCGGAGAGCGGCACCGGACGGGGCCCGCCGTGCTTGGCCTCCCAGATCAGCTCGACCGCATCGATCACCTTGACGTAGCCGGTGCAGCGGCAGAGGTGGCCGTCGAGCGCGCTCGCGATCTCGGCGCGGCTCGGCTTCTCCGCGGCATCGGCGAGCGCCTTCACCCGGAGCACGATGCCGGGGGTGCAGAAGCCGCACTGGACGCCGGCCGCCGCCTGGAAGGCGTCGGCGAAGAGCCGCCGCTCGTCTTCGGCGACGCCGTCGAGGGTGGTCACGCTCCGGCCGGCGACGGTGGCGGGATCGATCGTACAGGTCTTGCGCGGCCGGCCGTCGATCAGCGCCAGACAGGCGCCGCACTGGCTCTGGCCGGAGCAGCCGTCCTTCAGCGAGGTGAGTTTCAGCCGCTCGCGCAGAGTCTCGAGCAGGGTCTCGCCGGGGGCGACGTCGATCTGCCGCTCGGCGCCATTCAGGGTGAAGGTGATCGTGGTCATCGAAGGCTTCCGCGAGGTCGGCGTGGCGGGATCAGGCGAGAGAGGCGGAGACCCAGTTGGGCGCCTTCGCGTCGGCGACGGCCCCGGCGAGCGCCAGAACCAGACGGATGCGGCCGAGATCGACCTCCGCATCGATGGTGCCGGTCGCATCCATCGGCTGGTCGAGCGACGGGAAGACGAGGTCGAAGCCCTCGCCCGCCGCCCGCACGCTGCCGTCGTCGCGCGGCTCGACGGTCAGGACGTCGCCGCCGCGTCGGTGGAGGATCCGCCGGCCGTCGGAGACCTTCTCGATCAGGATGCCGTCGCGGTCGGGCGAGCCGTCGAAGGCGGCCGGGCCGCCGAAGAACACCGGCTTCACCGTATGCGGCGCGCCCTCCTCCGGACAGGCGGCGACACAGTTGCCGCAGGCGTTGCAGAGGTCGGCGAAGATGCCGATCTGCTTCGGCCGGTCGATCACGAGTTCGCCGAGCTTCTCGACGTGCAGGGCGAACCGGCCGGAGACCAGCGTGCCGAGCCGGATCGTCCGGGGGGCGAAGTCGTAGCGGAACACCGCACCGTTCGGACAGACCGAGACGCAGCGGCCGCAGGTCTCGCAGTCGAAGAGATCGAGCACGGCGCCGGACTTCTCGACCGACGCGACGCTCGCGGCCCGTCGGTAGCGCGGATCGGCGAGCACCTTCTCCGCGTAGACCCGGGTGTTGCGGACCAGCGTGGCCGAGAGCCAACGGGGGAAGTCGTCGCCGGCCGCGGCGCGCGGGTTTCCGCCGGAAAGCGCGGCACGGCAGGCCGCCGCCTTCGCCTCGGGGAGCCCGAGTTCGGCGAGCGCGGCCTCGGCCTCGCCGAAGGCCCTCAGCTCGAAGCCGTCGACGTCGGTCGCACCGACCGCAGCCATCTTCTCGCAGAGCGCCGCGAGATAGGTCGCGCCCTTGGCGTAGCCGTCGCCGGTCAGGAGGTCGGTGCAGACGCTGACCGGCTTCAGCCCGAGCGCCACGCCTTCCGCGAAATTCTCGACGTCGATGCCGGCGGAGAAAGAGACCGGGAACCGATCGCCGAACCGGTCGCGGAAGCGGCGGACCAGTTCGATCGCCAGCACGTGCAACGGCCGGCCGGAGAGGTAGGAAGCCTTCGTCCCGGCCGCGAAGAAGCCGCCGCGATCGACGGTCAGGAGCGTGTTGGAGAACTTCACCCCGAAGCTCCGGCCGGCGGTCGCCGCGACCGCGGCAAGGCGCTCGACGATGCCGACCGCGTCGTCCCAGGTCGCGTCGGTCGAGAAGGTCTCGACGGGCACCGCGACGTCGGTGAAGCCGAGGCGATCGTGGAGGATCGCTTCGAGATCGGCCTTGCCGAGCAGGGTCGGGTTCAGCTTGACCACGACGTCGAGCCCGACCTCGCGCATCAGGAAGCCGGCGATCGCCTCGATCTCGCTCGGCGGGCAGCCGTGGAAGGTCGACAGCGTCACCGACGAGGCGAGCTTCGTCGGATAGGCGAGGTCGCGGAAGCGGGCGTGGGCTTCGGGGATCTCGGCGCGCAGCTTCTCGACCACCGCGCTCGCGTCCTTCATGCCGTCGAGGAAGGCGCGGACCGGGGCCGAGCGAATGCCGGCGAGGTCGTAACCGACCGAGACGTCGAACACCGTCGCCTCGAGCCCGGCCCCGAGGCCGAGGCTCCCGGCGATGGCGATCAGCATCGCCGCCTTGGCGTATTCCTCGAGCGACTGCTCGAGCGTCAGTTCCTGCGACCACTCGACGTTGAAACCGACGCCGCCGTCGCGCAGGTCGATGCAGGGCCGGGCGATCTCCAGCCGGTCGAGGACCTGCACCGTCTTCAGCTCGATCACCCGGCCGCCGGCCAGCCACGACAGCAGGATGTTGCCGGCGAGCTGGGTGTGGGGGCCGGCCGCCGGCCCGAACGGGGTCGCGGCGCGGGCGCCGTGGAGGTCGATCGACAGGTCGAGCCCGTCGGGGGCGGTGGCGAAGTTCCACCGCCGCAGATCGTAGACGGCCTTCCGCGCCGCCAGTTCGCGGACCATCCGGTCGACCAGCGTCGCGAAGGGAACGGGGAAGAGCGCCGACATGGGGATCACGCCTTGGTCGAGAGGAGCGGATACATCTCCGGTCGCCGATGTTTGGCGAAGTCGAAGATGTTGGCGCGGATCTCGGCGCAGCGGTCGAGATCGCAGTCGTGGGTGACCAGTTCGTCGAGGAGCGTCGAGGTCTGTGCCACCACTTCGCCGGTCGGCGCGACGATCGAGCTCTGGCCGATCAGGTCGCAGCCCTCCTCCTTGCCGGCCTTGCCGACCCCGACCACCCACATGCCGTTCTGATAGGCCCCGGCCTGGAGCGACAACTGGTTGTGGAAGCACTGCAGATGGTCGTGCTCGGGCGCCAGCGGATAGTGGACCGGCGTGTTGTAGCCGATCAGCACCATCTCGGTGCCGCGCAGGGCGTGCTCGCGATAGGTCTCCGGCCAGCGCCGGTCGTTGCAGATCGCCAGTCCGAGCTTGCCGCCGAGCGCCTCGACCGGTCGGAACGGCGTCTCGCCGGGCTCGAAATAGCGCTTCTCGAGATGCTGGAACGGCCGCCACGGCTCGTTCTCGGGATGCCCCGGCAAGTGGATCTTGTGATAGCGATGGACGATCGCGCCTTCCCGATCGGTCAGGATCGAGGTGTTGAAGCGCCGGACCTTGCCGTCGACCACCGTCTTCTCGGCGTAACCGAAGGAGATGGCGATGCCGAGGGACTTGGCACGTTCGAACAACGGTGCGGTGGCGGCGTTGGGCATCTCGGTTTCGAAGAACGTGTCGACCTCGTCCCAGTCGGGCATGTACCAGCGCGGGAAGAAGGTGGTCAGCGCCAGTTCGGGATAGCAGACGAGATCGCAACCGCGCCGGGCGGCATGGTCGAGCAGCGTCCGCATCCGGACGACCACCGCCTCACGCGGTTCGGCCCGGGCGATCGGCCCGAGCTGAGCGGCTCCGACCACGATGGTACGAGACATTCAGACCTCCTCGGGCGCGGTCGCATTGGCCCGGCCGGCGAGTTCGAGGGTGAGAGTGGCGAGCACCTTCAGCCCCTTCTCGATCGCCGCCGGCGCGGTGAATTCGCGGACGTTGTGGGAGAGGCCGCCTTCCGACGGCACGAAGACCATCGCCGCCGGGCAGGTGCGGGCGAGCATCTGGGCATCGTGACCGGCGCCCGACGGCATCCGGCGATGGCCGAAGCCGAGACCCTTCGCGGTCGCTTCGACCCGGCCGACCAGATCGGCGTCGAAGGCGACGGGCTCGAAACGGGCGAGCCGGCGGGTCGAGACCTCGACCTTCTCTTCCTCGGCCACCCGTGCGATCAGCGCGGCGAGGCGCGCCTCCGCCTCGACCAGCGTCGCTTCCTGCGGATGGCGCAGATCGACGGTCATCACCGCCTTCTCGGCGATGACGTTGACCAGGTCCGGCGTCAGTTTCAGCGACCCGACGGTCCCGACCATGTCGCCGCCGATCGCGCGGGCGATCTCGTCGACTCCGGCCGCGATCCGCGCCGCGGCGAGGCCGGCGTCGCGCCGAAGCCGCATCGGCGTGCAGCCGGCGTGCGAGGCGCGGCCGGAGAGGGTGATCTCGGTCCAGGAGATGCCCTGCACCCCTTCGACCACGCCGATGTCGAGGCCCTCGGCCTCCAATACCGGACCCTGTTCGATGTGATACTCGAGATAGGCGGCGGCCTCCACCGTGCCGGGGGCGGCATCGCCGGCCCAGCCGATCGCCGCCAGTTCGTCGCCGAGCCGCTTGCCGTCGATGCTCACCGTGTCGAGGGCGGTGGCGAGGTCGAGGCCGCCGGCATGGACCAGACTGCCGAGCATGTCCGGCTGGAAGCGGGCGCCCTCCTCGTTGGTGAAGAAGGCGACGGTGACCGGGCGCTGGGTGGCGATGCCGGCGTCGTTCAGCGCGGCGATCACCTCGAGCCCGGAGAGCACTCCGAGATTGCCGTCGTAGAGACCGCCGGTCGCCACCGTGTCGATGTGCGAGCCGATCATCACGCTCGGCCCCGGCACCGTGCCCGGACGGGTGGCGAAGACGTTGCCGACCGCGTCGACCACCACCTGGAGCCCGAGTTCGTGCATCCAGCTGACCACCAGGGCCCGGCCCTCGCCGTCGGCCCGGGTCAGGGCGAGACGGGAGACGCCGCCGCCGGGAAGCGCGCCGACACGACCGAGGGCTTCGATCCGGCCGATCAGCCGGGCGATGTCGACGGGAGGATTCATCGAAGGGTCTCCGCACACGCCGTCGGGCCGCGACGGCCGACGATCACCGAAGGAAAGTCCCGGCCGCCGGTCGAACCGACACCCACCCGTCCGACCGCATCCGAGGCGGTCGACGGCACGGCACGGGCCGTGGGAGGCGGGACTGTCGACATCGGACCTCGTTCCTGTCCCGGCCGGGGGACTGCACACACGTCCACGCGCCGGGAATCGTGTTCCCGCCGATCGGCGAACGTTCGATCAGATAATGCTTCCCTTCGCCCGAAAAGCGCAAACATCCCATCCGTCATCCTACCGATGGGGCTGCCTCAATCTCGAGCAGGGGCGATCTCGCCGACCAGCCGCGCGAAGCCGTCGGCGAGCGGCCCACCCGCCTCGCCGAGCCGGTCGAGCAGTGAAAAGTGGTCGTCGGCGCCGACCTCGAGGCACTCCGAGAGGTGGCCGGCGGCGGACCAGGCGGCGGCGATGCGGCGGTTCTGATCGAGGAAGGCCGCGGTCTCGCCGCCGCCGACCGCGAACAGCGCCGGACAGCCGCGGGGTCCGAGCCGATGGATCGGCGAGGCGGCGCGGGCGACGTCGGTGGTCAGGCCGAGGTCGACGGCGAGCGAGGTGGCGACCAGCGGTGCGAGATCGTAGACGCCGGAGAGGCCGAGCACCGCGGCGACCGGCGGCACGCCCTCGGGCGGCTCGGCGATCGCCAGTTCGACCGCGAGATGGGCGCCCGCCGAATGCCCGGCGACGAGGATCGGCGGGACCCGGCCGCGGCGGCTGCGTTCGAGAGCGGCGACCGCCGGGATCAGGGCGCGGACCGCCATGGTGATGCCGGCGACCGAGGTCTCGGGGGCGAGCGGATAGTTCGCCGGCACGGTGTCGCAGCCGTGGGCCGCGACGGCATCGGCGAGGAAGGCGAAGTCGCGCCGATCGCGCGAGCGCCACCAGCCGGCGTGGAGAAAGACCACCACCGCCCGCGCTTCGCCTCCGACCGGCACGAGATCGAAGCGCTGCCGCGGATGCGGGCCGTAGGCGACGTCGGCGACCACCTCGGGGCGGGCCAGGACTTCGGCGCTCGCCGCGGCGAAGCGGGCGAGACGCTCGGGCCAATCGGGGCGCAGCTGGCCACCGAGATGGGCGTGTTCGAGTTCCGGATCGATCGCCGTCGTCTCGGTCACCGGGGTTCCCTTCAGAGTTCGAGATGGCGGGCGGCGAGGCTCGGATCGGCGGCGAGATCGGCGGAGGCGCCGGACCAGACGATCCGCCCCTTCTCCATCACCACGTGGCGGTCGGAGAGCTTCACCGAAGCCTCGAGGTGCTTGTCGACGACCAGGATGGCGAGGCCTTCCGCCTTCAGCACCGCGAGCGCCGCCCAGATCTCGTCGCGCAGCACCGGCGCCAGCCCCTCGGTCGCCTCGTCGAGAACCAGCAGGCGCGGATTGGTCATCAGGGCGCGGCCGATCGCCAGCATCTGCTGTTCGCCGCCGGAGAGTTCGTCGCCGAGGTTGCGCCGCCGTTCGGCGAGGCGGGGAAAGAGCCGGCGCACCGCATCGAGCGTCCAGCGATCGCCGCGCGCGGTCGAGGCGGTGGCGACGAGGTTCTCGTCGACGCTGAGCCGCGGGAACACCTGCCGCCCCTCCGGCACCAGTCCGAGGCCGAGGCGGGCGATCGCATGGGGCGGGCGTCCGGTCATGTCGCGGCCGTCGACGACGATCCGGCCGGCGGACGGCGTCAACAGGTCGAACAGGGTGCGGATGGTGGTGGTCTTGCCCATGCCGTTGCGACCCATCAGGGTCACCACCTCGCCGACCGCGACGTCGAGCGTCAGGTCGAACAGCACGCGGGCCTCGCCGTAGCCGGCGGAAATCCGATCGAGGGCGACCAGCGAGTGTCCGGTCATCGGGCGACCTCCCCGCCGAGATAAGCGGCGCGCACCGTCGGATCGGCGCGGATCTCGTCGGGCGAACCGGTGATCGCCACGGCGCCGGAGATCAGCACGGTGATCCGCCGGGCGAGGCGGAAGACGGTGGCCATGTCGTGTTCGACGATCAGCATCGCCACCTCGCCTTCGAGGCTCGCCAGGAGTTCGGTCAGCCGCTCGGTCTCGGTGCGGCCGGTGCCGGCCATCGGCTCGTCGAGCAGCAGCAGCCGCGGCTCCTGGACGAGACCCATCGCCAGTTCGAGCGCCCGCTTCTCACCGTGGGCGAGGCTGCCGGCGAGGACGTCCGCGCGATCGGCGAGGCCGACCCGGTCGAGCGCGGCGCGGGCCCGCTCGGCGGTGCGCTTCTCCCCGGCCATCGCGGCGAGGAACCGATAGGCGCTGCCGTCGGTGACTGCGGCGGCCAGCATGCAGTTGTCGAGGGCGGTGAAGCCGGGGACGACGCGCGAGGTCTGAAAAACCCGGGCGAGGCCGCGGCGGGCACGGCGGGCCGGATCGAAGGCGGTGACGTCTTCGCCGGCGAAGACGACCCGGCCGGCATCGGGGGCGACGGTGCCGGCGATCTCGCCGACCAGGGTCGACTTGCCGGCGCCGTTCGGGCCGATCAGAGCGTGGATCTCGTGGGCGCCGACGTCGAGGGTGACGTGGTCGGTGACCTTCAGCGCCCCGTAGGACTTGACGAGATCGTCGAGGACGAGGATCGGCCCGATCATCGCGCGGTCCTACGCAGCAGAGCGGAGAGATCGACGGCGCGGGTCAGCACCACCGCGAGGATCAGCACGCCGAGGCCGAGCTTCCAGTATTCGGTGACGCCGCCGAGGAACTCCTCGACCAGCACGACGACGACCGCGCCGACGATCGCGCCGGAGAGCTTCCGCGCGCCGCCGAGCACCACCATCACGATCAGTTCGCCGGAGCGGTGCCAGTTCATCAGGGCCGGCGAGACGAACCCGGTCTGCTCGGCCATCAGCGCCCCGGCGAGGCCGGCGAGCCCGGCGGCGAGGATCCAGGCGACCAGCCGGACCCGGTAGACCGACCAGCCGAGTGCGGCGACCCGCTCCTCGGCGTCGCGCGCCGCGGCGAGCACCCGGCCAAAACGGGCGTGCTGGACTCGGGAGAGGAAGAGGAAGGTGGCGGTGAGCAGGCCGAGAGCGAGCCAGGCGGTGTTGACGTCCCAGCGCAGGAACTTCGCCCCGAGGAAGGTCGCCTTGCCGGCGATGCTCATGCCGTCGTCACCGCCCAGTGCCGAGACGCCGGCGAAGACGAAATAGGCCATCTGGGCGAAGGCCAGCGTGATCATGATGAAATAGACGCCGCGGGTGCGGAGCGCCAGGGCTCCGGTCGCGGCGGCGAAGAGGGCGGCGGCGGCGAAGGCGGCGGGCAGCAGCACCAGAATCTCGCGCACCCCGAGTTCGCCGGCGATCAGCACCGCATAGGCGCCGAGGCCGAAGGGCGCGGCATGGCCGAAGCCGACCAGACCGCCCTGCCCCAGCACGAAGCCGAGCGACAGCGCGGCGAGCGCCAGGATCGCCGCCCGGGTGGCGAGCGTCACCCAGAAGCTCTGGCCGAGGATCTGGCCGAGGGCGATGGTCAGCGCGAGACCGGCGAGCACCGTCGCGGGATGGACGAGGATCCGGACCAACCGGGAGAGGAGTGCGTCGCCGATCATTTCGACCTCGCGGTGACGCGCTCGCCGGAGAACAGGCCGGTCGGCCGGACGATCAGCACCGCCGCCATCACCAGATAGATCGCCATCGAGGCGATCGCCGGTCCGGCCTGAGCGGCCGACGAGCGGTCGAGGACGAGGCGCAGCAGGTCGGTCGAGAAGGCACGGCCGAGGGTGTCGACGAGGCCGACGATCAGCGAGGCGACGAGGGCGCCGCGGACCGCGCCGATGCCGCCGATGACGATCACCACGAAGGCGAGGATCAGCACGTTGTCGCCCATCGACGGCTCGACCGACAGGATCGGCCCGGCCATCGCCCCGGCGAAACCGGCGAGCATGGCGCCGAAGGCGAAGACGAACAGGAAGACCCGATCGATGTCGACGCCGAGCGCCGAGACCATGTCGGGGTGGGTCGAGCCGGCGCGGAGCAGCATGCCGGTGCGGGTCCGGGTGATCAGGAACCACAGCAGGAAGGCGGTGGCGAGCCCGGCGGCGATGATCACCAGCCGCCACACCGGATAGGCGAGGCCGGGCATCAGGGCGATCGAGCCGGAGAGCATCGCCGGCAGCGGAAAGGCGATCGGCGCCGGGCCGAAGATCATCCGGGCGAGATCGGTGACGATCAGGATCACCGCGAAGGTGGCGAGCACCTGTTCGAGGTGGTCGCGCCGGACCAGATGGCGGAACAGCACGAGTTCGAAGGCGAAGCCGAGCGCCAGCGATCCCGCGAGCCCGCCGACGAGACCGAGGGCGAAGCTGCCGGTCTTCGACACCGCGATCGCGGTCAGGTAGGCGCCGAGCATGTACTGGACGCCGTGGGCGAGATTGACGAAGTCCATCACCCCGAAGACCAGCGTCAGCCCGGCGGCGACCAGGAACAGGACGACGCCGAGCTGCAGCCCGTTGAGGATCTGGACGGCGAGGAGAGTGAAGCTCATCGGCGGAGGGTTCGGTCGGGGCTGGGACGGGCGAGGTCGGGCGGAGATGCGAGCGGCGCGGTTCCCCTCCCCCCTCGCGGGAGGTGGGCCGGCGAAGCCGGTCCGGAGGGGGTCGTCGCCGACCACACGGCCTCTCCGGATCGGATCCGGAGAGGTGGAGATTACGGCACCCACCCCCTCCCCGACCCTCCCCCGCGAGGGGGGAGGGAGAAGGGCGCCGGGCGCGAGAGAAGCAATACCGTGACTCTCTCACTTCAGCGGGCAGGCGCCCGCATAGGTGTCGCCGGCCGCCTCGAAGACCTTCGAGACGATCTGCGTCTGGTACTTGCCGTCGGCCCGCTTGACCGCCTCGACGACATAGAAGTCCTGCTTCGGGAAACCGTTCGGCTGGAAGGTGAAGGTGCCGCGGACCGAAGAGAAGGGAGCGGTCAGCATCGCCTTGCGCAGCGCCTCGCGATCGGCCGCCTTGCCGCCGGTCTTCTTCAGGGCGCCGTCGATCAGCTTCGCCGCGTCGTAGCCCTGCGCCGCGTAGAGCGAGGGGACCGCGCCGTATTCCTTCTCGTAGGCCGCGACGAACGCCTTGTTGGCGGGCGTGTCGAGGTTCGGCGCCCAGTTGGCGCCCGACAGCAGGCCGAGGGCGGCGTCCTGCTCGGCCGGCAGGGTGGTCTCGTCGACGGTAAAGGCGGAGAGGAAGGGGATCTTGCCGGCGAGCCCGGCCTGCGACCACTGCTTGACCAGGTTCACCCCCATGCCGCCGGGCATGAAGGTGAAGACAGCATCGGGTTTGGCCGCGGCGATCTTGGCGAGTTCGGCGGAGAAGTCGAGCTGGCCGAGCGGCGTGAAGATCTCGTCGATCACCTCGCCCTTGTAGGCGCGCTTGAAACCGGCCATCGAGTCCTTGCCGGCCTGATAGTTGGGGGTCATCAGGACGACCTTTCCGTACCCCTTCGACTGGGCGTAGGCGCCCATCGTCTCGTGGTTCTGGTCGTTCTGGTAGGAGGCGGCGACGAAATAGGGCGAGCAGTCCTTGCCGGCGAGCGGCGACGGACCGGCGTTGCCGGAAACCAGGATCACCTCGGCCTCGAACACCGGCTTGGCGATCGCCATCATCACGTTGGAGAAGACCACGCCGGCGACGACGTCGACGCGATCGCGGTCGACCAATGCCTTGACCTTGGTGACCGCGACGTCCGGCTTCAGCTCGTCGTCGACCACGATCACCTCGGTCGGCTGGCCGCCGAGCCTGCCGCCGAGCTCCTTCACCGCCAACTGGAAACCGTCGCGCATGTGCACGCCGAGTGCCGCCGACGGGCCCGACAGGGTGGTCAGAAAGCCGATCTTCACCGGATCGGCGGCGGCGATCGCGGTCGTGGCGAGAAGTGCCGCCGCGGTGGTGACGGCGGTAACGGTGGTGCGAACCATCGGTCTGTCTCTCCGCTCATGGCCGACGCGTGGAGCCGCCGGCCGGGATGCCATGGCGTCCCCTCCTCCCGAGGCGACGTCCCTTCATAGAGGGTTTCGGGAAAAATGTACCGGCGACGGAGGGAGGGGGGAACCTCAGCCGCACCCCCGACCCGCCGGTCGGACGACAAACGGTGCACAAAAAACAGTCACACCTCCTCTTGCCGGAAATTTGTCCGTTTGATCGAATTGCCCGATGGAGTCCCGCCGGGTGTCGACGGGGCCGGAACGACCCATCATCGCGACGGACGGGCGGTCGGAGACGCACTCTCCGAACGACGAGCCCGAGTGGTGCGACGACGGGTCGGTGGACAAACCCACGGGCCGCCGACATGCGGCCGGCGGATCGTGTCATTCGGCCTTCCGACCGCGCCCGGAGGCGCCTCGCCGAACAGCCGCAGACGGATCCGCGAGCCCACGCGGATCGAGTGGAGAGGGAGACCGACGTGACCGATACCCCGATGAATCTCACCACGACCCGCCGCAGCCTCCTCGCCGGGGCCGGCCTCGTCGCCCTGGCGACCGTCGTCGGCGGGTCCGAGGCCAAGGCCAAGGCGAAGCCGATCGCGGTGGCGCTGGTCACCTCGGTGCCGATCGAGCAACAGTGGATCTCGCGGCTCCACATCGCGCTGAAGAAGGCGGAAGCGCGCGGCGACATCACCTACGTCTATTCGGAGAACGTCGCCAACACCGACGCCGAGCGGGTGATCCGCGAATACGCCGAGGCCAAGAAGGACCTGATCATCGCCGAGGCCTTCGGGCTCGAGAAGGCGGCCCGCGCGATCGCCAAGGACTATCCGAAGATCGCCTTCCTGATGGGCTCGTCGTTCCCGGAGGCCGCGCCGAACTTCGCGGTGTTCGACAACTACATCCAGGACGCCTCCTACCTGACCGGCATCGTCGCCGGCAAGGCGACCAAGTCGAACGTCATCGGCATGGTCGGCGGCTACGCGATCCCGGAAGTGAACCGGCTGATGCAGGCGTTCATGGCCGGTGCGCTGTCGGTCAACCCGAAGGTCAAGTTCCTCGTCTCGTTCATCAACTCCTGGTACGACCCGCCGAAGGCCAAGGAGACCGCCTTCGCGATGATCGAGAAGGGTGCCGACGTGATGTACGCCGAGCGCTTCGGCGTCTCCGACGCGGCCAAGGAGAAGGGCGTCAAGGCGATCGGCAACGTCATCGACACCGCCGCCCAGTATCCCGGCACGGTGATCGCCTCGGCGCTCTGGCACATGGAGCCGTCGATCGACAAGGCGATCGCCGCGGTGCTCTCCGATGGCTTCAAGGCCGAGAACTACGGGCCGCTGTCGCACATGGCGGCCGGCGGCTGCACGCTCGCGCCCCTCGACCCGAAGCTGGTGCCGCAGGACGTGATCGATCTGGTTCTCGCCAAGGAGAAGGAGATCAAGGCCGGCTCGTTCAAGGTGGCGATCGTCGACACAGAGCCGAAGTCGACGATGTGACGTGACGGAGCGGGCGGCGCGGGTGATCTCGCGCCGCCCGCTCCGACGTCGCGACCACCGCCGCAGTCGCCCTCCACAATGGAGGGGCCGATCACATCTCGTGACGGGAGCGGCCGGCCACGCTCTCTCCCGTCGTCCCCGGCGGCGCGCAAGCGCCGGGAAGGGGCCCCGGTGGAGGTCGTCGTCCGTCGCCGCGCCGACTGGTTCCCCTTCCCCTCCACCCCTGCGGGGCTCCGGCCGGGG
>CALFRR010000048.1 GCA_937919435.1 uncultured Alphaproteobacteria bacterium
CATCCTCGACGTCGACCGCGTCCTCGGCGGAATGGCCGAAGCCATCGCCGCCTGACTTCGCCGCGTCGCGCCGAGGGCCTCCCCGGCGGACCTTTCGGGAACCGATCCGACGCGCGCCCCGGGAACGGAGGCGCGCGTCGACGTCTCCGGCGGGGCCGACGTTCCGGGCGACGCGGGTCCCCGCGAGCCGCGGCGACCGACCGAGCCCTCCCCCGCCCCACTCTTCGGCCGACGGACCGCGGCCTCCGCCGTCAGGTCGCGCCGAGCATCGCCGGGGCAGCCGGCGCCATCGGCTCGATCGGACGCTCGGCGGCGAGCGTCGCTCGGATCCGCTCCAGGACGCGTTCCATCGGCTGCGGCCGGCCGTAGTGCCAACCCTGGGCCTCGTTGCATCCGAGCCGCCGCAGCGTCTCCGCCTCGGCCTCGCGCTCGACGCCCTCGCCGAGCGCGACGATCCCGAGCTCCCGGGCGAGAGCGAGAATCTTGCCGGTCACCAGCCGGTTGCGCGGATTGCCGTCGATCCCGGCGACGAACGAACGGTCGATCTTGAGCCGATCGACGCGCAGGTTGGACAGGCTGGCCAGCGAGAAGTGGCCGGCGCCGAAGTCGTCGATCGCCAGCCGGACCCCGGCGGCGGTGAGCCGGGCGAGATCGGCGGCGGCGACCTCGAAGTCGAGGATCGCCTCTTCGGTGATCTCGACCTCGATCCGTCGCGGGTCGATCCCGGAGGCGTCGATCGCCCGCAGAACGATGTCGGCGGGCGAGGAGAGCCGGAACTCGATCGGCGACACGTTGATCGCGACCGTCCCGGAGTGGTCGCCGAGCCGCTCCAGTTCGCCGACCAGACGGCAGGCGCGGCGAACCGCGAAGTCGGTCAGACGATCGCCGACATGGGCGGTGCGGGCGGCGGCGACGATCTCCGGCGGCGGGATGTCGCCGAGCACCGGATGGGTCCAGCGCACCAGCCCCTCGTGGCCGATCACCCGACCGGTGACGAGGTCGACCTGCGGCTGGAAATGGAAGTCGAGCCGATCCTCGGCGAGCGCCTCGGCGATCTCGCTCTCGATCCGGCGCCGATCCTCGAGTCCGCGCTTCAGTGCCGAATCGTACAGCGCGACCCGTCGCTTGCCGCGGCGCTTCGCCTCGTAGAGGGCGATGTCGGCGGACGCCAGCAGTTCGACCGGTGAGCCGGCGTGTTGCGGGTAGAGCGCCAGTCCGATCGACATGCCGACCACCGACCGGCGCTCGCCGATGTCGACCGGCACGTTCATCGCGTCGATCAGCGCATCGGCCATGGTCAGAGCGAAGCCGTGGGCGTCGGGATCGGCGACGAGGACGGCGAACTCGTCGCCGCCGAGCCGCGCGACGAAGTCGATCGGCCGGCAGAGGCCGCCGAGACGGTAGGCGACCTCGGTCAGGAGACCGTCGCCGGCGGCGTGGCCCTGGGTGTCGTTGATCATCTTGAAGTCGTCGAGGTCGACGATCGCGAGCGCCAGGGTCTCCCGCCGGTCGCGTGCGGCGGCGATCCGGGTCTCCAGCTCCTCGTTGAGCGCCGCCCGATTATAGAGCGTGGTCAGGGCGTCGTGACGGGCGACGTGGCTCAGCCGGACGTTCGCCGCGACGGCCACGCGGTTGGCCTCGGCGAGCGAGGCGGCGAGCCTCTCGGCATCCAGCCGCAGCTCCTGGTTCGACACGAAGGATCTCTCCGAGCGGATCGCCTGGCGGACCATCATGTAGGCGAGGAGCAGGACGTCGATGCCGACGATCGTACCCGCGGCGGTGCCGCGGGCGAACATCGCCACGGCCGCCGCCGACAACGCCGGCAGGAAGAACGCCAGTCCGACCCGGGCGCAGGCCAGACTCTGGATCAGCGCGCCGGCCGAGGTCCCGGCCAGGATGAACAGAGTGAAGGCGGTCGACGGCGTCTCGGCCACCCCCAGCCGCACCAGAGGCACGAACCCCCACAACAGGCCGGCGGCCAGGGCATTGTCGACGAGGCGGGCGAGTACGCCGTCGACGTTGGTCGCGTCGAGGTCCAGCGCCCGCACCCGACGGTGGTCGCGATACCGGTGGGCGCTCACCAGGACCGATGCGGCGAGCCAGACGGGCAACCAGTCGGCATCGGGATCCGGCCAGAGGACGACGGCGAGCGACACGGCGATCGCCACCGACATGACGAGGGTGGTCGGCAATCCCGCGAGCAGCGCGCGGGCCTGTTCGATCTTGATTTCCGAGCGTATCGCCGACCCAGATCGTCGCATGATGCAGCGGTCCCGACCGTTGCGTGGATCGATCCACCTTGCACGGAAGGTATTTACAAAGGCGAAACTAGAGATCCGCCCGGCTTTCCGCCGGCCGATTCGCACGAGTTCGGCACGCGACCGATGGTCTTGGTACTTCTTACGAGGGTCGCAGGCGCTGTCGCTGGGGAAGCCTCGAGCGGCCGAGCCCGGCCACCGTCGGCGTCCCGGTCAGGCGGCGCGACGATCGTCGATCAGCTCGGCGAGCAGCCGCTCGATCTCCGCCGACAGGTGATCGGCCTCGCCGGAGAGGTCGGACGCGAGCCCGGAGAGATTGGCGGCGGCGCGATCGGTCTCCTCCGCCATCCGCGGGAGATGGTTGATCGCATCGACGGCGCCGCGGGTCGCGCCGTTGGTGCGGTGCAGACTGTCGGTGATCTCGCGGGTGGCGACGTTCTGCTCCTCGACGGCCCCGGCGACGGCGGTCGAGAAGGCGGACATCGCGGTGATCGCCTCGCCGATCTGGCCGACCGTCCTGGAGACGTCGGCGCTGGCGGTGCAGATGTCGGCGATCTGGCGTTCGATCTCGCCGGTCGCCTTCGACGTCTGGCCGGCGAGCGCCTTGACCTCGCTCGCCACCACCGCGAAGCCGCGCCCGGCCTCGCCGGCCCGAGCCGCCTCGATCGTCGCGTTGAGGGCCAGCAGATTGGTCTGGGAGGCGATGTCGGCGATCAGACCGGAGATCTCGCCGATCTTCCGGCTGGTCTCGCCGAACCGCTCGGCGACCGCCCCGGCGGCGCCGGCCCGATCGCGGGCGTGGTCGGAGGCGCCGACCGACTGGGCGGTCTGAGCGGCGATCTCGCCGATCGAAGCCGCGAGTTCGGTGACCGCCGAGACCACCTGCGAACCGTCGGAGGTCACCGTGTTCAGGCGCTCGATCGCACCGGAGAGACCGCGGCGGGTGTCGGCGGCATTGGCCGAGACGGTGGCGACCTGGGTCTCGATGCGGTGGGAGAGATCGCCCAGAGCGGCGATGATGGTGCCGACCGAACGGCGGATCCCGTCGGCGACGGCGGTCTTGGCCCGCCGCTCCTGCGCGATCATCTCGCGACGACGTTCGTCGGAGTTGGCGGCGGCGATGCGTTCGATGGTGCGGTCGCGGAAATGGGCGACGGCCCGGGCGATCTGGGCGATCTCGTCGCGACCGTCGGCGAGCTCGATCGCGGCCTCGAGGTCCTGGTCGCCGAGGTGGCGGATGCGGGCGTCGAGCCGATCGATGGCGCGGATGATCGACCGCGACGCGGCCCAGGCGGCGGCGAGCGCCAGAACCACGACGATCCCGGAGATGCCGAGCATCGACACCAGGGTCCAGTGGAACCCGGCGATACGGACCTCCAGCAGACGATCGAGATCGAGGGCGGTGGCGATCCACAGCGCATCGGTGGCCCGGTGCAGGTCGGCATGGGCGGCGACCACCGGCGCGAGATCGAAGCCGGTCCGGCGCGCGTCGTCGCGGAACTCGCGGGCGACACGGTCGATCGCCTGAGAGAAGGTCTTCGCCGCGGCGGCGAACCGTTCGGTCGACGCGGCGAGCCGCGCTTCGACGGTTCCGTCGGGGTTGCCCTGGAACGCCGAGCGGAGGTTGCTCACCGCATCTCCCGACGCGGCGACGAAGCCGCCGAGGCGGACCATCAGATCGGCCTTGTCGTCGTCGGAGAGCGACGCGGCGGTCCGCTGGCCACGCACCAGGGCGAGCAGCGCGGCGGCCTGATCGACGGTGTCGGGCAGTTTCACGGTGACCGCGTTCTGCAGGTAGTAGCTGTCGAGGTCGGGGTCGAGCGTGAGGTTCGAACCGTCGGCGATCCGGGTGACGAGACCCCGCAGAGCGGCGAGCAGCGCCACCACCCGATCGTCCCGCCGCTCGGCGGCGAGAGACGGCAATGCGTCACCGACCGCCTTCGATTCCGCCACCGATCCCATCGGCTCGTCGAGCTCGCCGGCACGGGCGGCAAAGGCCTCGCCGGACGGACGGACCCCGCCGGTGACCGCGTCGACCGCGGTGGCGCCGACCAGCAATGGCCAGACCGCCTGGAGATAGTGGACGCCGTCCGACTCCTTGGCCGAGAAGGTGATGTCCTTGCGGCTCTGGGCGACGAACAGCCAGGCGAGCAGCGCGATCGGAACGAGCAGCATCGCGACGATGCAGGCGAGCTTGTGGCGGATGGCGAGGGTGGGCATCGGTCGACTCGGGGTTCGCGGACACCCTCGGCTTACGCCGGGAAAGCTAAACCTCTCCTAACGGCAGCCGGCGTCGACGCGCACTTCCGTCTCCCGCCCATTTCTCGAGCATTCGACGAGAGTCCCGGACCTTCGGGCGTGGTCCGGCAGCGGTGCGCAGCAGGATGGCAGCGACCGACCGGAGGTATGCAAAATTTCTGCCTCGGATCGTCGGGAGCGTGCCGGTCCGGGGGATCCGGTGTTCCGTCAGGGACTTGGCGGAATCGCCGGCGGTCGGGTGCACGAGGCCACCGAGCGCCGAGCGGCGCAGCGGCACGAACGTGGCGGGCCGATCGGGTCGACCGATCGGTCGGGCCAGATCCCGGCCGAAAAGGGCGGAAGACCGTTCGGCAGAGGGCGACACCCCGAAACTCGGCGAAAATGCCGACGCGACCCTCGCGAACCGGTTCCCACGCGGGCAGATCCCACGATTCCGGGTGACCGGCGACCGAGCCGCGACGATCGCAGTGGGTGCGACAACAAGTCGCCACTCCGATGGGTTGCGTCGACCACCGCGCAGCACTGCATACAATCGCCGATGCGGCTCAGCGCGGCCCGGCGCCGATCCGGCGCAGTTCGACCGACGCGGCGAGCGCCTCGATCTCCGGCTTCTCCGGCAGATGCGGACCGACCCGGGTCAGCTTGCCGGTGGCGAAGGCGACGGCGAGGCGGGCGAGCTCCGAGAGACCCAGCCCGTCGCGCAGCGCCGCGACCGTACCGGCGACCATCGCATCTCCGGCACCGACGGTCGACAGTACCCGCATCGGCGGCAGCCGGGCGGCGATCGCCTCGCCGTCGCGGACGAACACCGCCCCCTCCGGTCCGAGCGACACGATCACCAGCGAGATGCCGCGATCGTTGAGCTCGCGGGCGACCGCGACGAGATCGGCGGTCTCCGGCAGGGGCCGTCCGGCCCAGGCCTCGAGCTCGCGCCGGTTCGGCTTGATGCAGTGGGGCAGCGCCTCGGTCGGCGCGGCGAGGGCGGCGGCGAAGGGGCCTTCGCTGGTGTCGAGGACGACCCGGGCACCGTGGCGGGCGAGATCGGCGGCGAGCGCCGCCCAGGTGGCGTCGGCGAGCCCGTCGGGCAGCGAGCCGGCGAGCACCACCAGCCCCTGCGGCCGGACCAGCTCGACCAGCGTGTCCCAGACCAGATCGTAGGTGGCGAGATCGACGTGGAGACCGGGCAGATTGATGTCGGTGGTGTCACCGGTGGCGACGTCGGCGATCTTGATGTTGGTGCGGGTCTCGCCGACCGCCCGGACGAAGCGGTCCTCGATGTGCTTCGACGCGAAGAACTGGGCGAAGGGGTCGGCATTCGATCGGCCGAGAACCCCGGTGGCGATCACCGGCGTTCCCCAGTCGGCGAGGCAGCCGGCGACGTTGATGCCCTTGCCCCCGACCCCCGACTGGGCGGCACGGGCCCGCTGGACCGAGCCGAGGGTCAGGTCGGAGACCGTGACGGTCAGGTCGATGGCCGGATTCAGGGTGACGGTGACGACCGGGGCGACCACGGCGCAACTCCCTCAGGACACCGTGCCGACCGACCGGATTCGGCCGGCGACGACGGATTTACAGAAATCGTTTTCAGTCGACTTGTCAATGTGGATCACGTTGCCAAAGCCGCCATTTTCTGAGAAACTGTTGCGAGGCAGTGTCGCTCGCGGGGAGCGACGTACAGATCTGATCTGAGATCGTTTTCCATCATGGTCATCGGCATCAAGGACGTGGCGCGACGTGCCGGAGTGTCGCCGGCGACGGTCTCGCGGGTGCTCGGCAACGGTCCGGTGAGCGCGGAACTGCGCGATCGGGTCGAAGCGGCTGTACGGGCCACCGGCTACCGCCCCAATCTGTCGGCACGAAGGCTCAGATCTCAGCATTCCCGCACCATCGGTCTCGTCGTCTCCGACATCCGCAACCCCTTCTTCACGGCGCTGAGCCGGGCGGTCGAAGATGCCGCGTATCAGGCCGACATGCGAGTGGTCCTCTGCAACACCGACGAAAATCCGGAACGCGAGGCGCTCTACCTTCGACTGATGCAGGAGGAGCGGATCACCGGTCTGATCTTCGCGCCGACCCGGGCGACCGCGGAACGCCTCGACCGGACGGTGCTCGACTTCCCCGTCGTCCTGGTCGACCGCGCCGGTCCGCCGGGCCGTCACGACTGCGTGGTGATCGACAATCATCTGGCGGCGGCCGAGATCATCGACCATCTGGCGACCCGCGGCCACCGGCGGATCGGCGGGATCTTCGGCAACACCTCGTCGACCGCGATCGAGCGCCACGACGGTTTCCGCACCGCCGCCCAGCGCCGCGGGATCGAAGCCGACGTGCGCTTCGTCGCCCCCAACGCCGAAGCGGCGGAGGCCGAGGCGGCGCGCTGGCTGCGCGGCCCCGACCGGCCGGATGCGCTGGTCGGCTCGAACGGTCTGGTGCTGCTCGGCATCGTCAAGGCGATCCGCGCCGCCGGTCTGGCGATGCCGGACGACGTCGCGGTCGCCGGCTTCGACAACGAGACCTGGACGGAGCTGGTCGGTCCCGGCCTGACGGTGGTCGAACAGCCGGTGCTCGACATCGGCCGGACCGCGATGATGATGTTGTTCGAGCGCCTGCAGGTGCCCGACCTGCAACCGCGCAAGGTGGTGTTGACCGGTCGTCTGGTGGTGCGCGGGTCGAGCGAGGCGCGACGGACCGCCGGCTGAGTCCCACCGCATCAGTCGACGAGCAGCGTGCCTTCGGCGACCACCACTGCCGATCCGCCGATCCGGGCGGCGGCGATCGCCCCCTCGGCGATGTCGACGGCGAGATCGATCAGGCTCGGCCGCCCCATCTCCCAGCCCTGTTCGATGCGGAAGTGGTGCGCCCCTTCGGTCGGCGCGTCGAAGCGGTGGATCACCCCGGCGAAGGCGGCGGCCGCCGATCCGGTCGCCGGATCCTCGCCGATGCCGAAACCGACGTCGAACATCCGGGCGTGGAAGGCGCTGTCGTGGCACACCGCCTCACGGCAGTAGACGAACAGGGCGAGCGGCTCGGACCGGCCGAAGGCGGCGGCGATCCGGGTCTTGTCGGTCTTCACCCGGGCGATCGCGTCGAGCCCGGCGACCGGGACGAAGGCGAAGGGCACGCCGGCGTCGAAGGCGGTGGGCACATGGTTCTCGAACCCGATCTCGGTGGCGTCGATGCCGAGAGCGTCGGCGAAATGCCCCTTCGACGGCAGATCGCAGACGACCGCCTTCGGCAGCCGCGGCAGGTCGAACTCGGCATAGGGCGGGACCCCCGGCGCCAGACGGACGGCGGCACGGACCACGCCGACCTCCTCCTCGACGACCACCATCGAGTCGATCTGCCGTTCGACCTCGCCGAAGCGCTCGAGCGCCAGCAGGGCGGTGGCGCCGACGGTCGGATGGCCGGCGAAGGGCAGCTCGCGCCCGGGGGTGAAGATCCGCAGCCGGGCGGAATGGCCGGGCCGCTCCGCCGGCAGCACGAAGACCGTCTCCGACAGGTTGAACTCGCGGGCGATGCGCTGCATCGCCGGCTTGTCCAGGCCTTCCGCGTCGAGCACCACGGCGAGCGGATTGCCTTCGAGGGGACGGGTGGTGAAGACGTCGAGGACGACGTGGCGGCGCGGCATGGGGACCTCCCGGAAACGGTGCCGGATCATACACGAGGCCGCGGCCGGGGCGAGAGGCGGCGACGCCGGAAGGCTCAGCGATCGGCGGCGAGAGCGGCGAGCAGCGGACCGAGATAGGGCACCGCCACCCCCGCCGGTGGGCACTCGTCGTAGGCGATGAAGCGGAAACCGGCGAGTTCCTGGTGCGGATCGGCGGCGACGTGCGCGGCGATCGCCTCGGTCCAGGCGGCGGCGGTCACCGGGGCACGGAAGCGGCGGACGATCGCCAGCCGCCGCGGCCCGTTGGAATAGACGGTGAAGCCCGGATCGGCCGGCAGGCCGGCGATGTCGAGGCCAACCTCCTCCCGCACCTCGCGCACCATGTTGGCGACCGGATCGAGACGACCGCCGTCCTCGTCGAGCGGATCGAAGGAGCCGGAAGGCGGATAGACGCGGCCGGGATTGGCGGTCTGCGGCCCCATCAGGCCGACCAGCAGACGGTCGTCGGTGGTGGTCACCGCCGGCACCGGAAACATGTGGGCGAACCGCGGATCCGGCTCGGACGCGGCCCGCCAGAGCATGAAGGTGGCGAAGTCGGTCGGGCGGGCGCGGGCACGCAGCGTGCCGTCGATCACGGCGACTTGGTCGAAGAGATAGAACGGGCCGTTCCACAACGTCGGATTGGCGGCGAGGCGGCGGGCGAAGTCGGCTTCGACCGCCGCCTTCTCGGCCGGCGTCGGATCGAGCGGCGCGCCGACGAGAAGATCGACGGCCGGGACATCGAGGGAACGGTCGGGAAGGACGATCACGGGACGGGTTCCTCGGAGGAAGGTTCGACCGGCGACGCGGCGTGCCGGACGGGGTTCCCTACCGCGATTTTCCGGCTCTCGCGACCCCGATCGGGCATGCCCGACGCCCGTTCTCAGCCTTTTGACGGATCAGGTACGTAGTTGACGTAATGGACAACCCATGAGACAAAACCCGTAGACCTGTCGCAAGGGAGGCGCGGCGTGACGAAAGAAGGCGTGGAGGAGCGCATCGCTGCGGCGTTGCCGAACCTCGATCGACTGGGCCATGTGGTGGCGTTCGACTTCGGCGACGACGTGTCGATCGTCGATGCCCGGACCGCTCCGGCCCACATCAGCGAGGACGATGATCTCGACGCGGACTGCACGATCAAGATCTCTCGTGACAATCTGACCAGACTCCTCGACGGCCGCCTCGACCCGATGCTGGGCTATACCCTGGGCAAGATCCGTGTGAACGGATCTCTGGGGGTGGCGATGAAGTTGATAGGCGCGATCGGCCGGGACTGACGAAGTTCTTCTTACGCTTCGCGAGTCCGTCCGGGGGCTTTTCGATACCCCGCACGGACCGCCGTCCTTGTTTCCGAAACGTTGACGTGGAAACAGGCGACCACTAACGTTCGATCCTCTTGGGCCGGGGGGCCCGAGATCGAGTAATGAGCGACAAACGCAAAACTGCGTATTCGGGGGAACGTTCATGTCGTCGTGGGTTCGTATCGGTTCTGCCGCCGGGCTCTGTGCCCTCGTCGTCACCGTCGGAGGTCCGTCGTCGGCCCTCGCCGCCGGCTTCCAGCTGCGCGAGCAGAGCGCCGAGAGCGTCGGCAGCGCCTTCGCCGGTTCGGCCGCCAAGGGCAGCACCCCGGCGACGATCTGGTACAATCCGGCGGCGATGACCCTGCTCGACGGCAACCAGATCGCCGGTTCGATCGCCTGGATCGCCCCGCGGACCAGCTTCTCGGGCAGCGGCACCGCCTCCCTGATGCCGGCCGGCACCAAGACCGGCGGCGACGCGATCATGGACGCGGCGATCGGCTCGACCTATGCGCTGTGGAGCGTGTCGAAGGACCTGAAGTTCGGCATGGCGGTGACCGCGCCCTACGGGCTGCGCTCCGACTATCCGAAGGACTGGATCGGCCGCTACTACGCCAACCACAGCGCCGTCACCAACATCAACTTCAATCCGAACGTCGCCTATCGGGTGAACCAGAACCTGTCGGTCGGCGCCGGCCTCTCGGTCGACTGGATCGACGCCAAGCTGTCGTCGCAGTTCAACCAGACCGCCGCCTGCGCGGTCAGCCCGACCTGCCCCTACCGCTCGGCGGTGCTGCTCGGGGCGAAGCTTCCCGACGGACAGCTCGGCTTCAAGGGCGACGACATCGGCGTCGGCTTCAACGTCGGCGCGCTCTGGGAGTTCTCGCCGCAGACCCGGGTCGGCATCACCTACCGCTCGCAGATCCAGCACACGCTGACCGGCAACGACTGGACCGACGGCGCGCTGACCGCCGCCTATGCCTCCTCGATCGCACCGAACGGCCGGGTCAAGGCCGACTTCGCGACCCCGGCGACGGCGACGATCTCGCTCTATCACGAGATCGACGCGAAGTGGTCGGTGATGGCCGACGTGCAGTGGACCGGCTGGTCGTCGTTCCACACGCTGAAGGTCACCGGCGCGCAGACCGGCAAGACCCTCACCGAGACCGTCGAGAACTGGCGCGACACCTGGTTCGTCTCGCTCGGCGCCAACTACAAGTTCATGCCGGGACACACGCTGCACGCCGGCATCGCCTACGACCAGAGCGCCATCGAGAAGGCGACCGACCGCTCGGTGCGGGTGCCGGACAGCGACCGCTACTGGCTCTCCGGCGGCTACAGCTGGGACGTCTCCAAGGACCTCCAGTTCAACTTCGGCTACGCCCACATCTTCGCGCCGAAGGTCGACACCCGCCTGACCGACGCCAAGCTCGGCACGATCACCGGCACGTACACCGGATCCGTCGACATCGTCTCGACCAGCTTCGTCTACAAATTCTGAGGTCAGAACAACCGTGGACCGTTCCGCCCCGATGGGGAGCGCACAGGCGCTCCCCGAACGAACCCTCACGTCCCTGCTCGAGACGTCGGTGGCTCGGTGGCCGAGCCGGACCGCGATCGACTTCCTCGGACGCAAATGGACCTATGGCGCGCTCGGCGACCTCGTCGAGCGCGCGGCGACCGGCCTGCGGCGCCTCGGCGTCGGCGTCGGTACCCGGGTCGGGCTCTGCCTGCCGAACACGCCGTTCTCGGTCGTCGCCTATTTCGCGGTGCTGAAGGCCGGCGGAACGGTGGTCAACTACAACCCGCTCTACGTCGAGCGGGAGCTCGAGCACCAGATCCGCGACAGCGGCACCACGATCATGGTGACGATGGATCTGAAGATGATCCTCCCCAAGATCGAGGCGATGTTCGCCCGGACCGGGCTCGAGCGGATCGTCGTGTGCCCGCTGGCCGACGCCCTGCCGTTCCCGAAGAACCTCGCCTTCCGGCTGTTCAAACGGGCCGAGGTGGCGCCTTGGCGCGACGACGACCGGCACGTCGGCTTCCGCCGGCTCATCGCCGAGAAGGCACCGTTCGAGGCGCCGGCGATCGACCCGAAGACGGCGGTCGCGGTGCTCCAGTACACCGGCGGCACCACCGGCGTGCCGAAGGGGGCGATGCTCAGCCACGCCAATCTGGCGGCGAACGCCGAACAGCTCGCCGCCTGGGTGCCGGAGGGGGCGATCGGGGCGCAGCCGAAGATGCTCGGCGTGCTGCCGCTGTTCCACGTCTTCGCGATGACCGTGGTGATGAACTTCGGCCTCCGGATGGGCGCCGAGCTGATCCTGCTGCCGCGTTTCGAACTCGCCCAGGTGCTCGACACGATCGCCGGGAAGAAGCCGACGCTGTTCCCCGGCGTCCCGACCATCTACACCGCGATCAACACCGCCGCCGAACACGGCCACCACGATCTGTCGTCGATCGAGTTCTGCATCTCCGGCGGCGCGCCGTTGCCGGCCGACGTCCGCAGCCGTTTCGAGAGCCTGACCGGCTGCCGGCTGGTCGAGGGCTACGGGCTGTCGGAAGCCTCGCCGGTGGTCACCTGCAACCCGGTCGACGAACCGACCAGGCCCGGATCGATCGGCCGCGCGCTGGCCGGCACGACCGTCGACGTGCGCACACCGATCACCGCCGAGGCCTCGCTGCCGGTCGGCGAGAAGGGCGAGATCTGCGTCAAGGGCCCCCAGGTGATGCTCGGTTACTGGAACCGACCGGAGGCGACCGCCGACCAGATGCCGAACGGCTGGCTCAGGACCGGCGACATCGGCCACGTCGACGCCGACGGCTTCGTGTTCCTGGTCGACCGGCTCAAGGACATCATCATCTGCGGCGGCTACAACGTCTATCCGCGGGTGCTCGAAGAGGCGCTCTACCAGCATCCGGCGGTCGAGGAGGCGACGGTGATCGGCGTCACCGACCGCTACCGCGGCCAGGCTCCGAAGGCCTTCGTCAAGCTGCGCGACGGCGCCGCCGCCACGCCGGAGGAGCTGAAGCGCTTCCTCACCGGCTACGTCTCGAAGATCGAACTGCCGCGGGACATCGAGATCCGCGACGCGCTGCCCAAGACGATGGTCGGCAAGCTCTCCAAGAAGGAGCTGGTGGCCGAGGAGAAGCAGCGCGAATCGGTCGAGGAGATCGCCGACCGGATCGCCGGCGACCACGCCTGACGCAGGGGCCGCAGGCCCTCCATCGCCTCACCGAGCTCCCGAACCCGCCACGGACGTACCCCCATGACGATTTCGCGTGACATGAAACTGACGTATAGGGCAATATCCGGCCCAAGCCGTCGTCGGCCGCAGTACACGGAGCCCCGTCGTCATGGACAAGATCTTCTCGGTCACCGAATTGGCGCGGGACCTCGGCATCACACCGCGGACGATCCGCTTCTACGAGGACCAGGGACTGATCGCGCCGCAACGGGCCGGCAACACCCGCGTCTACACCCATCGCGACCGGGGACGGATGATCCTGATCCTGCGCGGCAAGCAGCTCGGCTTCTCGCTCCGCGACATCAAGGAATATCTCGACCTCTACGCGGTCGACACCACCCAGACCGAGCAGCTGCAGCATCTGGTCAAGAAGGCGCGCGAGCGGATCACCCAGCTCGAGAGCCAGCTGCAGGCGGTCAAGACCACGCTTTCCGAACTGCGGGAGATCGAGCGGCAGAGCGCCGAACTTCTCGAGACCCGCGGCATCCCCGTCGAGACGGACTGACGGAAGGGCGGCATCGCCGCCCGGCTCCGACGCCCGTCTTCGATGCATCAGGCCTTCGCCCGAGTTCACGTCCGGAGACACGTCGATGAGCACCGTCGTCATCGCGGGCTATGCCCGTTCGCCGTTCACTCTCGCCAAGAAGGGCGACCTCGCCGGCGTCCGGCCCGACCGGCTGGCGGCGCAGGTGGTCGCCGAACTGGTCCGCCGCAGCGGCCTTCCGGCGGAGACGCTCGAAGATCTGCTGCTCGGCTGCGCCTTCCCGGAAGGCGAACAGGGGCTGAACCTCGCCCGGCTGGTCGGCCTGATGGCCGGGCTGCCGCGGTCGGTGGCCGGGGCGACGATCAACCGGTTCTGCGGCTCGTCGATGCAGGCGATCCATTCGGCGGCCGGCGCGATCGCGCTCGGTGCCGGCGACGCCTTCGTCTGCGCCGGCGTCGAGAGCATGAGCCGGGTGCCGATGATGGGCTTCAATCCGCTGCCCGATCCGGCCTTCGCCGCCGAGATGCCCGGGGCCTACGTCGGCATGGGCGACACCGCCGAGAACGTCGCGGCGCGCTGGGGAATCTCGCGCGAGGCGCAGGAGAGCTTCGCCGTCGCCTCCCAGCAGAAGGCGTCCGAAGCCCAGACGGCGGGACGGCTCGCCGGCGAGATCGTCGCCATCGTCGACCGGAAGGGTCGGCGGATCGACCAGGACGGCTGCATCCGGGCGGAGACCACCGCCGAGACGCTGGCCGGGCTGAAGCCGGCGTTCAAGGCCGACGGCGTGGTCACCGCCGGCACCTCGTCGCCGCTGACCGACGGCGCCGCGGCGGTGCTGGTGTGCTCGCTCGCCTACGCCGAGACGCACGGACTCGAGCCGCTGGCCAAGGTGAAGTCGGTCGCGGTGTCGGGCTGCGATCCGGAGATCATGGGCATCGGCCCGGTCGGCGCCACCCGCAAGGCGGCGGCGCGGGCCGGCATCGAGGTCTCGGCGATC
>CALFRR010000049.1 GCA_937919435.1 uncultured Alphaproteobacteria bacterium
CGACGCCGTGCAGGCCGCCGGAGGTCTCGTAGGCCTTGCCGTCGAACTTGCCGCCCGAGTGCAGCATGGTCATGATGACTTCGAGCGCCGACTTGTCCGGGTATTTCGGATGCGGATCGACCGGGATGCCGCGGCCGTTGTCGGTCACCGTCAGGGTGCCGTCGGCGGCGAGATCGACCTCGATGAACGAGGCGTGGCCGGCCACCGCCTCGTCCATGGCGTTGTCGATCACCTCGGCGAAGAGGTGGTGCATCGCCTTGTCGTCGGTGCCGCCGATGTACATGCCGGGACGCCGACGTACCGGCTCCAGACCCTCCAGCACCTCGATGTGGGAGGCGTCGTACTCGCTCTCGCCGGGGGTCGACCGCCGCGGGGCGGCGCGCGCCGGAGCCGGCGCCGCTTTCGGCGCTTCGGCGGTCGGGCGGGGGAGGGGCTTCGGCGGTGCCTTGCGGGCCGCGGAGCCGGAACCGAAGAGATCGTCGTGGGCCATGCACTCTTCCGCATGCGCTCGTCCGCCGCGATCGCCGCGGGGACCGGAGGACGCGCGCGGACCGGCCTCGGCACGGCCCGCGAATCGACCGGACTTTCGCACGGATCGGGGGGTGACGAAAACCCGTGTTCGACCTTCGTTCCGGTCTTCGCGGTGGAAGATCGGGGAAAGCGGTCGTCGAGGGGGCGGCGCATCGGCGCTGGGGTTCATGCGACCGTCATGTGGATGTCGTTCATCGGAGACCGATCATCCGACGCGATCGGCGGTTCCGCCGGTCGTGGTTCCGTTTCGGCCGCAGGGAGTCCGCCGATGTCACCTTTCCGCTCGTCGCCGTTCGTCTGCGCCTTCGTCGCCGGCCTTCTCGCTTCGTCGGCCGGCGCCGCCGAACGGACCGTCGAGGTCGGTGGCGTCCGCCACATCGTCCAGGGGCTGGTCGGGGTGGGCCGCATTCCCGCGGCGACCCGCGATTCCTTCGGCGAGACCTTCGGCTCCGGTTCGGGTCTCGCCTTCGATCCGGCGTCTTGGAAGAAGACCGCGACCGGCTACACCGGTACGCTGACGCTGCTGCCCGACCGCGGCTACAACGTCGAGGGGACGACCGACTACCGCGACCGGATCAACACCATCGAGATCGCCTTCACTCCGGCGCCGCTCGACGCGTCCGGCCTGCCGCAGACCCAGGTGGCGGCGAAGCTCGCGCGTACCGTGCTGCTGACCGACGCGGCGGGCGAGCCGACCACCGGTCTCGATCCGGTCGCCGTCCGGCCGGCGGCCGGCGATCTGCCGGATCTGCCGCTGTCGGCGTCCGGACGGGTGTCGATCGATCCGGAGGCGATCGTCCGGCTCGCCGACGGCAGCCTGTTCGTCTCCGACGAGTACGGTCCCTACGTCTACCGCTTCTCGGCCGAGGGGCGGATGCTCTCGGCGATCCGGCCGCCGGCCGCGTTCCTGCCGGTGCGCAAGGGCAGGGTCGACTTCTCCTCGAACAATCCCGGTCCCGGTGCCCCGGTACCGGAGCCGAAGAATCCGGTGACGGGTCGCCAGAACAACCAGGGCTTCGAAGGGATGGCGCTGTCGCCGGACGGGCGGACGCTGACCGTGGTGCTCCAGTCGGCCACCCGTCAGGATGGCGGCGACGATTCCGCCACCCGGCGTCACACCCGGGCGTTGGTCTGGGACGTCGCCGATCCGGCGCGGCCGACGCTGGTCCACGAATACGTGGTGCCGTTGCCGGTGTTCACCGACGCGAAGGGCAAGACCCTGGTCGCCGCGCAGAGCGAACTGACGGCGATCGGTGACGGCCGTTTCCTGCTGCTCTGCCGCGACAGCAACAACGGCCACGGCATGAAGGGGACGACCTCGCTCCATCGCACCATCGGGATCCTCGACTTCTCCGGCGCCACCGACATTCTCGGCCGCTACGACGACGCGACCCCGGTGGCCCCGAAGGGCGTACCGGTGGACGGGGTGAAGCCGGCGAGCCTGACGCCCTTCGTCGATCTCAACGACAATGCCGAGTTGAACCGCTTCGGTCTGCACAATGGCGGCGTCGACGACGCGAACCTGCTCTCCGAGAAGTGGGAGGCGACCGGTCTGGTGCCGACACTCGAGCCCGATCGTCCCGACGACTACTTCCTGTTCGTGGTCAACGACAACGACTTCATCACCCAGGACGGGTTCCAGGTCGGTGTCGCCTACAAGGACGCGAGCGGGGTCGACAACGACACGATGTTCCTGGTCTGGCGGGTGACGCTTCCCGGCCTCGCCCGCCGCTGACCCCGGCGGATCCGAGACGAACCGACGGCCCGTCGGAGCCTCCGGCGGGCCGTTCTCGTCGCCGGGCAACCGAATCTTCAGCCCCCTCCCGCAGACTCTTCTTCCGGGGATGGAGAGGGAAGCGGGCGTGACCACACCACGGGCGGGCGACACTCCGGCGGCGACGGCGGACGAAACCGGGCACGGGCTGCTCGAACGGGCGCTGTCGGCGAACCCGACGATCGTGGTCCTGGCGGTGCTGTTCGTGCTGGTCCGCTTCGGCGCCCTTCGCGGCACCGTCGGCGATCTCTTCGCCGACACCGACGACGCGATGCGGCTGGTCGAGGTGCGCGACTTCCTCGCCGGCCAGGGCTGGTTCGATCTCCACCAGTATCGCCTCGATCCGCCGGCCGAGATGCCGATGCACTGGTCGCGGCTGGTCGATCTGCCGATCGCGCTCGTCGTCCTCGCCGCGCGCCTCGTCGTCGATCCGGCGACCGCCGAGAGGGCGGCGATGATCCTTTGGCCGCCGCTCACCCTGGTGCCGATGATTCTCGCGCTGCGCGGTCTCGCCTGCCGGTTCGGCGGACGATGGGCGGCACTGCCGGCGGTCTATCTGGTGGTGACCACCGGGCCGGTCGTCGCCCAGTTCGTTCCCGGCCGGATCGATCACCACAACGTCCAGATCACCCTCACCCTCTGGCTGCTCGCCCTCGTCGCCGGGCCGGCGACGATGCGGCGGGGCGCGGCGAGCGCGCTGGTCGTCGCGGTGATGCTGGCGGTCGGCATGGAGACGCTGCCGTTCGTGCTGATCGTCGCGACGGCGATCGCACTGCGCTTCCTCGTCGCGGGCGACGCGGAGGGCTTCGCCCGGGGCTTCGGGGGCGTCCTCGCGCTCGCCGTGCCGGCGGTCGCCGCGGCGACCCTGCCGCCGTCGGAATGGAGCCGCCCGGCCTGCGACGCACTGTCGATCTCCTATGTCGGGCTCGCCGTGGCGGGCGGCGCCGGACTGTTCTTCGCGACGCTCGTCGGTCCGCGCACCGTCACCGGGCGTGCGGCGGCCCTGGTTCTGGTCGGGGTGGTGGCACTCGCCGCCTTCGCCGCCCCGTCGCCGCGCTGCCTCGCCGGCCCCTTCGCCGACGTCGGCGCCGAGGTTCGCCGGGTATGGCTCGACGACGTCACCGAGGTGCAGCCGTGGGCGGTGTTCACCCGGGCGCATCCGATCGACGGATCGGTGGCGCTGCTGCCGGTGGCGCTCGGGATCGTCGGCTTCGCCGTCCTGTGGCGGGAGGCGCGGGCGCGGGTCGGGATCGGGCTGCCGGTGGTCGCCGTCTCGGCGGCGACGGCGGTGGCGATCGGTCTGCTGCAGATCCGCACCGTGGTCTATGCCGACGTTCTGGCGACGATCCTCGTCGCCGCGGCGATCGGGGCGGTCGCCGAACGGGTGCGGGCACAGGGGCGCTCGGTGGTGGTCGCGGTGCTCGCCGGCACCGTCCTGGCGTCGCCGTCGCTCGCCACCGCGGTCCTGGAGGCGGTCGCGCCGACGTCCTGGCGCGACACGGTCGGCCGCGGCCCGGCCGCCGCC
>CALFRR010000050.1 GCA_937919435.1 uncultured Alphaproteobacteria bacterium
GGTCTTCGCCTTCATGAGCATGGTCTTCGGCATGTTCATGGCGATCCTCGACATCCAGATCGTCTCCGCCTCGCTCGCCGAGATCCAGGCCGGACTGTCGGCCTCCTCGGAGGAGATCGCCTGGGTTCAGACCGCCTATCTGATCGCCGAAGTGGTGATGATCCCGCTCTCCGGCTTCCTGTCGCGGCTGTTGTCGACCCGCTGGCTGTTCACCGCCTCGGCCGCCGGCTTCACGCTGATGAGCCTGATGTGCGCCTTCTCCTCGTCGATCGAGGAGATGATCCTCTGGCGGGCGCTCCAGGGCTTCATCGGCGGCGGCATGATCCCGACCGTCTTCGCCTCGGCCTTCACCATCTTCCCGCGCGAGAAGCAGCCGATCATCGCGCCGATGGTCGGGCTGGTCGCCACCCTCGCCCCGACCATCGGCCCGACGGTCGGCGGCTACCTCACCGACCTCTTCTCCTGGCACTGGCTGTTCCTGGTCAATCTGGTTCCCGGCATCTTCGTCACCCTCGCCGCCTGGGCGCTGATCGACTTCGACGAACCCGACCTGTCGTTGTTCGAGAACTTCGACTGGGCCGGCCTCGCCGGGATGGCGGTGTTCCTCGGTGCGCTCGAATACGTGCTGGAAGAGGGGCCGGGGAAGGGCTGGTTCGACAGCGAGCTGATCCTGATCACGGCGACGGTTTCCGCCTTCGGCGCGGCGGTGTTCTTCGTCCGCGCCTTCACCGCCCGCCAGCCGATCGTCGACCTCGGCGCCTTCCTCGACCGCAACTTCTGGACCGGCAGCCTGTTCTCGTTCGTCATGGGCGTCGGGCTCTACGGACTGACCTATCTCTATCCGGTCTATCTCGCCCGGGTCCGCGGCTACTCGGCGCTGATGATCGGCGAGACGATGTTCGTCACCGGCATCTGCATGTTCACCGCCGCTCCGATCGTCGGCCGGCTGATGACCAAGGTCGATCCGCGTCTGATGATCGGCGTCGGCTTCTTCGGCTTCGCCATGGGCACCCTGCAGGCGTCCTTCATCACCAAGGACTGGGACTTCTGGGAACTCCTGGTGCCGCAGATGCTGCGCGGCTTCTCGATGATGGTCTGCATGGTGCCGATCAACAATCTGGCGCTCGGTACGCTGCCGCCGGAGCGCATCAAGAACGCCTCCGGCCTCTACAACCTGACCCGCAACCTCGGCGGTGCCGTCGGTCTCGCGCTCATCAACTCGATGATGAACGACCGGACCGACCTCCATCTCGCCCGCCTCCACGAGCGTGTCGCCTGGGGGCACGAGAAGGCCGAGGAGATGCTCGCCAACCTCACCTTCGCGATGGCCGATCGCGGGTCCGACGCCGGCCTCGCCGCCACCGCCAGACTCGCCGCGATCGTCCGCCGCGAAGCGCTGGTCTGGGCGATCGGCGACGTCTTCGCCGCGCTCACCGTCCTGTTTCTGGCCCTGGTGCTGCTCACCGGTCTGATGCGCCGTCCGCCGGCGCGTGGCGGCGGCGGAGGCGGTGGCGGGCACTGACCCGCCGCGCAGCGACGCGCCGTCTCCTTTCGCGCCGCTCCGTCAACCCGACGGGGCGGCGCGGGCGTCTTCGAAAGTGGTTGCAACCGGAGCGGAAATGAGCGGATATGTGGTAATCCGTTTCGGATACCTTCGAACTTCGTCGGCGGAGATTTGTCCGGATGGCCAAGGTCGACGTCGCGAGTTTCCTGGAACCCGTCGCTGACGGTGAGCCCTGTGGCCCGGACCTCGATCTGGCCGGCGATCCCGACTTCATGAACTACACCGCCCGGGCCGAAGGTCTGCTGCCGCAGTCCTTCTTCGCCTTCGATCGGGCGTCGATCGATTTCCGGGCGGAATTCGCCACCATCGAGAGCCTGCTCGATCGCAGCCGCGATCTGCGCCTGCTCGTCCTGTGGTCGAAGCTGCAGATTCTCAACCGCGACATCGACCGTTTCGTCGACGGGCTCGAAGTGATCGCCGCGGCGCTCGCCGAACGCTGGACCGACGTTCACCCGCAGGGCGAGGGCGCCGACTATCTGTTCCGCGTCGCCACGCTGTCGGCGCTCGACGACGGTCCCCACTGCGTGCTGCCGCTGCAGTACGCGCCGTTGATCAACAATCGGCGCACCGGGCCGATCAGCTGGCGCATCGCGCAGGTCGCGGCCGGAGCGATCGCCGCCCGCGACGGCGAGCCCGCGGTCGATTCCGGTGCGGTCGACCGGGCCTTCCTCGAATGCGAGATCGCCGAACTGATCGATCGGCGCGATCGGCTGGTTCGGCTGGTCGCCGCCGTCGACGCGATCGATGCGACCACCCTCGACCGCGGAGATTACGAGAACCGCGTCAACCTCGAGAAGCTGCGCGCCCAGGCCCGACAGATCGTCGACTTCGTCGACGGCCACGTCGCGCGCCGCGACCCGTCGAGCGGACTGAAGCCGCCCGAAGTCCCGGCCGGCGAGGCGGCCGAGACCGGTGAGGACGGTTCCGCACCGGTCGCCTTCGTTCCGTCCGTGGCGGGACCGTCGCCCGGCGGCAGCGCCGCCGTCACCGATCGACGGTCGGCGCTCGCCGCCCTCGAGGCGGCCTGCGACTACTTCCGCCGCTCCGAGCCGTCGAGCCCGGCGCTCCTCCTGTTGCGCTACGCCCGCAAGGTGGCGGACCAGCCCTTCGCCGAGGTCGTCCGGACACTGTTGCCGGACTACGCGCCGAAGGCTTTTCTGAAACTCGGTCAGTCGTCGCTCGCCATCATGCTCGATCGGCTGAGCGAACTGACCGCCGACGAAGAAACCGGCGGTGGCGGCGAGGAGGAAGAAGCCGAGGCCGTCGCCGAATTGCCGGACTACACCGTGAGCAACCGTCGAGATGCACTGCGTCTTCTCGACGTGGTCGTCATGTTCTTCCGTTCCTCCGAACCGGGAAGCGCGGTTCCCGTGCTGATCGGACGCGCTCGTGAGTTGGCCGAGCGGGATTTCGTCTCTTTGATGCGTGAATTCTTTTCGGACTCGATGTTGCAATCGATGAAGGGTGACGACTGGTGAGTCACCGGTCGGTCATGTCTTTCGTTCTGTAGCATAAATTGTCGTTCGCGACGAAGGGAGCGAGGTAAGCTGCGGATTCGAACTTGAAACAATACGGCAATGGTCCGACAATCCGGCGGTCCGGAGGGGACCCGTCCGGCAACGGGAGAGCAGGGAGATCCGTTCATGGCCACCAGTAGCGGTCAAGCCTTCATCCGGCGCAATCGTCCGCCTCGCGTGCACATCACCTACGAAGATCCCTACGATGCCGAGAAGCAGGTGGAGATCCCGTTCGTGATGGGTGTTCTCTCCGATCTGTCGGGCAATGCTTCGGAAGTCGCCAAGCCCGACTTCGCGGACCGGGGCTTCCTCGACTTCGACATGGACAACTTCGAGAACCGCCTGTCGGCGATCAAGCCGGCGGTGTCGTTCCGGGTCGACAACAAGCTCGCCGAGACCGAGGGCGAGCAGATGCCGGTCAAGCTGAAGTTCGAGAAGATGGAGGACTTCAGCCCGGCCTCCGTCGCCAAGCAGGTGCCGGCGCTGGCCAGCCTGCTCGAGGCCCGCACCCAGCTCGCCAACCTCCTGCGCTACATGGACGGCAAGGTCTCGGCCGAAGACGCGCTGAAGAAGCTGCTGTCCGATCCGCAGTTGATGGCGCTCCTCAAGGAACGTGCGGCCGAGCGTCCCGCGTCCGAAGCCACCGACGGGGAGGTGAAGGAATGAGCACCGAAACCTTCCGCGAGACCCAGGGCGCCGCCGGCGTCGAGACCGCCGACGAGTTCGCCGAGTTCCTCAAGCAGAGCTTCAAGCCGCGCACCGAGCGGGCGGCGACCGAGGTCGAGAACGCGGTCACCACGCTGGTCAAGGAGGCGCTGGCCGACTCGAGCGTGATCAAGAGCGACGTCCTCGACACGATCGAGGAGATCATCGCCAAGATCGACCAGAAGCTCACCGCTCAGGTCAACGCGATCATCCACGCCCCCGAGTTCCAGCAGATCGAGAGCGCCTGGCGCGGCCTCCACTACCTCGTCACCAATTCCGAGACCGACGCGAATCTGAAGATCCGCGTCATGAACGCCTCGAAGAACGAGCTCTATCGCAACCTGCGGCTCTATCCCGGCGCCAAGTGGGACCAGAGCCCGCTCTTCAAGAAGGTCTACGAGCAGGAGTTCGGTCAGCTCGGCGGCGAGCCCTACGGCGCGCTGGTCGGCGACTACTACTTCAGCCATCTGCCGGCGGACGTGCAGTTGATGCGTGATCTCGCCCGCATCTCGTCGGCCGCCCACGCGCCGCTGTTCGCCGCCGCCGAGCCGACCCTGCTCGGCATGGACAGCTGGACCGAACTGATGAATCCGCGCGATCTGTCGAAGGTCTTCGACACGCCGGAGTACGCCGCCTGGAAGAGCCTGCGCGACAGTGAGGATTCCCGCTATCTCGGTCTCTGCCTGCCCCGCGTCCTGTCGCGGGTGCCCTACGGCGCCAAGACCGAGCCGGTCGAGGAGTTCGCCTTCGAAGAAGAGACCGACGGTCATCGCGGCGAGAAGTACGCCTGGATGAACGCGGCCTATGCGATGGCGGTCAACGTCAACCGGGCCTTCAAGGAATACGGCTGGTGCACGCGCATCCGCGGCGTCGAATCCGGGGGCGAGGTGGTCAATCTGCCGACCCACACCTTCCCGACCGACGACGGCGGCGTCGATCTGAAGTGCCCGACCGAAATCGCGATCACCGATCGGCGCGAGGCGGAGTTGGCAAAATCCGGCCTCATTCCGCTGATACACCGCAAGAACACCGACAAGGCCGCGTTCATCGGGGCGCAGTCGGTCTATCGGCCGAAGAAATACGACAAGCCCGAAGCGACGGCTTCGGACAATCTGTCGTCTCGCCTTCCCTACATGTTCGCCGTGTCGCGCTTCGCGCATTATTTGAAGTGTATGGTGCGCGACAAGGTCGGGTCGATGAAGGAGACTCAGGAACTGCAGCGTTGGCTGCAGGAGTGGATCAACCAATACGTGGATCCCAATCCGGCCGTCTCCTCGGAGATCCAGAAGGCGCGCAAGCCGCTGGCCGCCGCCGAGGTCAAGGTCGAGCCGAACGAAGAGAACCCCGGCTATTACAACGCGCGATTCTACTTGCGCCCACATTTCCAATTGGAAGGCATGGACGTCGGCATGAGCCTCGTGTCGCGGTTGCCGGGAGGGCAGAAGTGAAGTGATCCGGCGTTCCGCCGATCGGCGGGCGCCCGTTCCGGACAGCATCGGTTTCGAGACAACCCCCTGGGGAGGGGGCTCCGGTCCATCGTGCTCCGCATCGATCGACCGGAGTTCTTCGAGGAGGAATCGCAATGCCTCAGACCAGCAAGTACGGGTTCATCAAGATCGGCAATCTGAAGGGCGAATCGCAGGACAGTCAGCATCAGGGCTGGATCGACGTCCTCGATTGGTCCTGGGGCGCGACCAACCACGGTTCGGGTCAGATGGGCTCGGGCTCCGGCACCGGACGCGGCACCGTCCAGGACTTCATGTTCCGCAAGTTGGTCGACACGACCAGCACCTATCTCGCCCAGAACCTCCTGCAGGGCGAGCACTTCGACAAGGCGACCTTCGAACTCCTGAAGTCGGGCGGCAAGAATCCGCTCGTCTACTACAAGGTCGAGTTCGATCAGGTCTTCATCTCGAGCCTGCTGTTCGGCGGTGACGCCGAGGGCGGCGCATTCACCGAGACGCTCACCTTCAACTTCCGCAAGTTCAAGGCGACCTACACCTCTCAGACGGCGCAGGGCGGCAAGGGCGAGAGTTCCGATCTCGGTTGGGACACCGCGTCGAACAAGGAAGTCTGACACGCGTCGGCGCACGCGGGCTCGGCCGATCGCCGGTTCGCGCCGCGGTCGTGCCCTCGGAGGCCTCCTCCGAGGGCGACGCATCGGAAGATGTGGCGCGATGGATCGGGACGCCGACGGCGGCGTTCCGATCACCTCTCCGCGGTCGCGTCCGGAGGTCCCTGCTCGGGAGCGCGGTGGTGCCGGTCGGCGGTCTTCTCCGACGGCCCGAGCCGGGTCTCCCGGGTGATCCGCGGTCGCCGCGGCGACGACGCGAGGGCGGCGATCCATGTCCGCCGGTTCGCGCAGGAGGGTTTCGTCCGGGTCGCGGGTCGCCGCGGGGTCGGCCGGTCACGAGAGGGACGTCGGCGGGATGGCTCAGCAGACGCGGCAGGTCAGAGTCGGCGCGCCTCTGATGCACGCCTTCCGTGCGGCGCACGCGGCCAAGGACGCCACCCGCAAGCTCGATCTGCGCGACAAGGGCGAGCGGGTGATCGCCGGGCGCCGCGCCGGCGCCGGTGCGCTGGTCGGCGAAGCCGTGCTCCGGCGCGAAGTCTCCCGCGATCTGGAGACGTTGCTCAACACGATCAACCTCGATTCCGTCCAGTCGCTCGCCGACCTGCCCGACGTCGCGGCCTCGATCCTCAACTTCGGCATCCCCGACATCGTCCACCGTTCGATCGACGAACAGGGGGTCGACGACATCGTCGCCGAGATCGAACTCGCCTTCCGTCGCTTCGAGCCGCGTCTCGCCGCCCGGTCGATCCGCGTCCACCGTGATCGCAAGGTGTCGGTCGACGAGTTGAAGATCCGTTTCGTGGTCGGCGCCGAGATCACCATGTCGCCGGAGAACGTCCCGGTCGAGTTCGTCGCCGACGTCGAGGTCGACAGCGGCAAGTTCGTACTCTCGAGACTGTAGGACGTCGATGGATCGCGAGTTCCTCGAACTCTATGACCAGGAACTGCGGCTGCTCCGCGAGCAGGCGAAGGAGTTCGCCGAGGAATATCCCGGCATCGCCGATCGGCTCGGCGGTCTGCTCGACGAGCGCGTCGATCCGATGATCTCGGGTCTCCTGGAAGGTGCGGCGTTCCTCACCGCCCGCGTCCAGTTGAAGCTGCGCCACGAGTTTCCCGAGTTCACCGCCAATCTGCTCGAGCAGCTGATCCCGGACTTCCTCGCACCGATCCCGTCCGCGGCGATCGTCCAGGCGGTGCCGCCCTACGGCGATCCGGCGCTGATCGAAGGCAAGCGCGCCCGGGCCGGTTCCTACATCGACGCCACCTATCTCGAGCGCGACCGCCGCATCGCCTGCCGCTACCGGCTCACCGCCGACATCCGGCTGTGGCCCTTCGAACTCACCTCGGCCGAGTACCTGACCACCAACGCGGCGCTCCAGGCCGCCGGCCTGCCGGTCGGGGAGGGGGCGCGCGCCGCGTTGCGTCTCGGCTTCACCACCCGGATGGCCGATCGGCCGGATGCCGAGGTGAGCGACGAGGAGGCCTCCGCCAAACCCGAGTTCCATGCCGCCCGGGTCCGGATCGGCGAACTGCCGATCTATCTCGGCGGCCAGGAGGGCGACGCCGTCGCTCTCTACGAACAGCTCTTCGCCCATCGCGGGTCGATCTGGCTGCGCCACCTCGACGGCTTCGGCGATCCGGTGGCGACCGCGCTGCCGATCGACTCGATCGTCCAGGTCGGCTTCGGCGAGGACGAGGTGCTGTTTCCCCGCGACACCCGGATCTTCCACGGTTTCTCGCTGCTCCGGGACTATTTCGTCTTTCCGCGCAAGTACCTCGGCTTCCGCCTGACCGGCCTCGACCGGGCGATCCGCCGGGTGGCGGCCAAGTCGTTCGAGGTCTTCGTCGTCTTCGACGAGTTGCAGCCGCGCCTCGCTTCGGCGGTTCGGCCCGAGTTCTTCGCGCTCTATGCGGCGCCGGCGATCAACCTCTTCGAGAAGACCACCGACCGGATCCAGGTGAAGACCTCGCAGCACGAGTATCACGTCGTCCCCGATCGTTCCCGGCCGATCGATTTCGAGCCGCATCGGGTGTTGGAGGTCTTCGCCCACTATCCGGGAAGCGCCGAGAAGGTGCCGGTTCTGCCGCTCTATTCGGCGCCGCGCGATCCTCATCGGGCGCCGAGCAAACACTATTTCACCATCCGCCGGATGCCGCGGCGGCGCACCGCCCAGGAGCGCCGGTTCGGCGGCGCTTCCGACTACACCGGCACCGAGATGTTCCTGTCGCTGATCGAGCCGGCCCGGGTCGACGACACCGAACCGGGGGTGAGCGAGCTCAGCCTGCGCACCCTCTGCTCCAACCGGCATCTGACCGAAGCTCTGCCGGTCGGCGAGGCCGGCGCCGATTTCCGCCTGCTCGACGACACCGATCTCGAGTTCCGCTGCGTCGCCGGACCGACCCCGCCGCGCGAGCCGGTGGCCAGCCATCTGCGATCTCGGCTCGAGACGGCGTCGACCGGCTCGGTCACCTGGCGGCTGGTCAACATGCTCGCCCAGAACCATCTCGGCCTCGTCTCGCGCGGGGCCGGCCGCAACGGCCAGTCGTTGCGCGAGATGCTGGTCCTCTTCGCGGACCAGCGCGATGCGGCGGTCGAGCGGCGGATCGACGGCATCCGCTCGGTCGACAGCCGGCCGATCGTCCGCCGGGTCCGCCGCGAGACCGGGGTCGGTGCGGCCCGCGGCATCGAGGTGACGGTCACCGTCGACGAGAAGAACTTCGAGGGTTCGGGCGTCTTTCTGCTCGGCGCGGTGCTCGACCGCTTCTTCGCCGACTACGTCGGGATCAACAACTTCACCCAGACGGTGATCCGCACGACCGAGCGCGGCGTGATCATGCGCTGGCCGGTCCGGCTCGGTTCGCGGAGGCAGCTGTGACCTGGCGCGAGGATCTCGTCGCCGAGCCCTGGCGGCACGACTTCTTCCTGACGCTGCGCCGGTTCGAGCGGAGCCGGGCCGACGTGCCGCGGATCGGTCGGGCGGTGACCGGACGCGACGACCGCGTCCGCCTCGGCCAGAATCCCTGGTTCGAATTTCCCGCCTCCAATCTCGAGAAGGCCGAGGAACTGTCCGACGGCCGCTGGCGGATCCTGGTCAGGTTCCTCGGGCTCCTCGGACCGCAGGGCGCTCTGCCGCTCGCCGAGACCGACGAGGCCAAGCAGTGGCTCGACGAACGCGACGACGCCTTCTGCCGGTTCCTCGATCTGTTCAATCATCGGCCGCTCGAGCTCTTCTACCGCGCCTGGGCCGACAGCCGGCCGATCGCTCAGGCGGAGCGGCCCGACGAGGATCGCTTCGGCGCCTACGTCGGGTCCGCGATCGGCCTCGGAACGTCGCTCTACCGCGATCTCGACACGGTCCCCGATGCCCAGAAGCTCGCCCATGCCGGCCTCGTCGGTCCTGCCGCGAAGTCGGCGGTGCGGCTCGAGGCACTGCTGCTCGGGGTGCTCGGGCTCGAGGCCGAGATCGAGGAGTTCGTCGGCTCGCGGCTGCCGGTCGAGGTCGCGGATCGGACCCGGCTCGGCGGCGCCAATTCCGGGCTGGGCTCCGACGTGATGCTCGGCTCGAGCTTCTTCTCGGTCGGCGACAAGTTCCGCATCCGCCTGCACATGGCGTCGCTCGCCGACTACGAGCGGGTGCTGCCGGTCGGCGATCTCGCCGAGCCGATCGCCGATCTGGTGTTCTTCTATCTCGGAGACGCCTTCGAGTGGGAGGTCGAGCCGGCGCTGCCGGCGCGGGAGGTCCGTCCGATGCGTCTGGGGCAGGCGGGACGGATCGGTTGGACGTCGTGGCTGGCGCCGCGGATCTCACCCGACGACGAGAGCGAGCGCATCGATGCGCGGTTCGATCTCGCCGAGCGGATCAGGGCGCGGCGGATGCGAGGGTAGGGGAAGCGACACGAAGTCGAGGGGGGTTCCATGTCCGACATCAGTCTCGAGGCAGTGACGGGTAAACTGAACCGCGTGGGCTACGAGGCCTTCTTCAAGGCGATGCGCCATGCCAAGGGCTCCGGCAACCGGCACGTCGAACTCGCCCACTGGGTCCTCCACATCCTGCCGGAGGAGCGCACCGACTTCGGCCTGACCCTCGACCATTTCAAGATCGACCGGGCCAGGATCCTCACCGACGTCGGCCGGGTGGTCGAGGGTTTCCGCCGCAACGAGACGGAGATGCCGGGGGTCTCCAACACCATCGTCGATCTGCTCGACCGCGCCTGGCACTACGCGACGCTGTTCTTCGGCGAGACCCAGATCCGCACCGGCCATCTGCTGCTCGCGGCGCTGAAGTCGACCGAACTGCGTCGGGCGCTGGCCGCGCTGTCCGGCGAATTCGGCAAGATCAACGCCGACGTGCTGTCGAACGAACACGCCAAGATCTGGATGATCTCGGTCGAGGACACGCTCCGGCCGATGGACGGCTCGGGCCTCAGGGCCGCCGGCACCGCGGGGGCGGATGCGGCGGCCGGCGCCAAGGGCACCACCGCGCTCGACCGTTATTCCCAGGACCTCACCGCCAAGGCCGAGGAGGGCGGGATGGATCCGGTCCTCGGTCGCGACGAGGAGATCCGCCAGTGCATCGACGTGCTGCTGCGCCGCCGCCAGAACAACCCGATCCTCACCGGCGAGGCCGGCGTCGGCAAGACCGCGGTGGTCGAGGGGCTGGCGCAGCGGATCGCCGCGGGTGACGTGCCGCCGCCGCTGAAGGGGGTGAAGCTGCTCGCTCTCGACATCGGACTGATGCAGGCCGGCGCCTCGATGAAGGGCGAGTTCGAACAGCGCCTGCGTTCGGTGATCGACGAGGTTCAGTCGTCGCCGACCCCGATCGTGCTGTTCATCGACGAGGCCCATACCCTGATCGGCGCCGGCGGGCAGGCCGGCACCGGCGATGCGGCGAACCTCCTGAAGCCCGCGCTG
>CALFRR010000051.1 GCA_937919435.1 uncultured Alphaproteobacteria bacterium
CCGGCGTCGAAGGCTCCCCCGACGATCCCGAAGTGCTGTTCAAGACCGCGATCGGGCTGGAATACCAGGCCGAGGCCTTCTACCGCGGACGGATCGCCGCGACCACGCCGGGATCCCAAGAGAACCGGCTCTACCAGGAGCTGGCGGCGGAAGAACGCGAGCACGCCGACGTATTGACCACCGAGCGCGCGCGCTGGAGAGCGGGCAAGCCCGGCATCCTCTGACCACACGTGCCGGGAGCGCCGAACCGACGGCCTCCCGCCCTCACGGTCACCACCACGAACCGAAGAAGTGCCGGCGTCTGCCGGCACTTTCCGTCTCGCCTCGGCCGCGTCGATGCGCGAACCGGCGGTCCTTCGATCCCGCCGGACGGCTCGCCCGACGCTCGGACGCCTGAGGTCCGCGGGAACGCGCGCAGGTCCGTATCGCTCCGGTCCGCCGTCTTCTTCGCTCGGTCCGGGCATCACCTTCCGTTTCTCTCGATGTCTCCCCCGAGCCGTCATCGGTCCCTCCGGCCATCCGGCGGAAGCCCGATTTCTCGGCAGACGACCACCCGCCCAACAAAGGGTCACATCGATATCGGAAATGAGTTGTTTTACGTATGACAACGTTGTCATTCCGGGTTAGTGTTCACTCGGCCGACATGCCGGGAGCTCCAGAGCGACGATGACGATCACGCCTTCGGAAATTTCGCCCCGCCTCGACGCGACGACACGCGGGATCCCGCTGGTCGAGGGCATCGCCCTCTCCGACATCGGCCGCGCCGGCTGGGCACCGTCGCGCGGCGATCTCGCGCTTCCCGTCCTCACCCTCGACGAAGCCGCCTTCGCCGCCAACCGCGACCTCTTCCTCGCCTGGTGCGCCGAGGTCGGGGCCTCCGTCGCTCCGCACGCCAAGACGCCGATGTCGCCGGAACTGGCGCATTCGCTGGTCGAGGCCGGCGCCTGGGGCCTGACCGTCGCCAATCTCCAGCAGGCCGCGGTGTTCCTCGCCGCCGGCGAGCGTCGCCTGGTGCTCGGCAACGAGATCGGCGGCGCCAACACCGGCCGTCGCCTCGGCACCCTGCTCGCCGCCCATCCGGACGCCGAGTTCCACGCCTTCGCCGACAGCCCGGAGACGGTCGCTTCGCTCGGCCTCGCCGGACGCACCGCCGGACGCGACGTCTCGGTCCTGGTCGAGGTCGGCGTCGGCCGGGCCGGCGCCCGCGACCGCGCCGCGGTCGAGGCGATCGTCGCGGCGGTCCTGGCGACCGAGGGCGCCACGCTCGGCGGCGTCGCGACCTACGAAGGTGCCGCCGCGACCGCCGATCCCGACGAAACGGCGCGCGCGATCACCAGACTGATGCAGCGGACGATCGAGACCTTCGACATGGTCCGTGCCGCCGCCCCCGGACGTCGCCTGATCCTGTCGGCCGGCGGTTCGGCGCATTTCGACCGGGTGGTCACCGCACTCGCCCCGCTGGTCCGCCGCGACGGCGACACCCTGATGCTGCTGCGCTCCGGCGCGGTGTTCTTCTCCGACCACGGGGTCTACGCCCGCGCCTTCGCCGCCATCGACGAACGCGGCGGCCTCACCGTCGACGGCCGTCGGATCTCGGCGGCCACGAGCTTCCGCCCGACCCTGACGCTCTGGGCGGAGGTGCTGTCGCGTCCGGAACCCGGGTTGGCGATCTGCGGCTTCGGCCTGCGCGACGCGTCCTTCGATCAGGGACTGCCGATCCCGCTCGCCGTCTGGCGCGACGGCGTCGCGCTGCCCGACGCGGCGAACGGCCTGACCGTCGCCCGCCTCAACGACCAGCACGCCTTCGTGACCCTCGCCAGCGGCGCGACCCTGGCGGTCGGCGACATCGTCGCCTTCGGCATCTCGCATCCCTGCACCTGCCTCGACCGTTGGCGGGTGGTCTACGGCCTCGGCACGGACGGTACCGTGACCCGGGCGCTGCCCACCCGGTTCGGTTGAGAGGGCGCCGATGAACTTCCTGCCGCTCTGGCGTTACTTCGATCACTTCGCGGAGGGCGTGGTCGTCACGCTCGAGCTGACGATCGTCGCCGCGATCGCCGGCCTGGTCATCGGCGTCGCCGGGGCCGTCGCTCTCAGGGGCCGGGTGAAGCCGCTCGCCCTCCTGGTGCGGGCTTACATCGAGATCTTCCGCAACACGCCGTCGCTGATCCAGATCTTCCTGATCTTCTTCGTCCTGCCGACCTTCGGGCTGAAGCTGCCGGCCTTCGAGGCGGCGGCGGTGGCGCTGTCGCTCTATTTCGGCGCCTATTCGGTCGAGATCGTCCGTGCCGGTCTCGACTCGGTGCCGAAGAGCCAGATCGAGGCCGGTCACTGCCTCGGGCTGACCGGCTGGCAGGTCTTCCGCCACGTCGTCCTGCCGCCGGCCCTCAGGAACGCCTATCCGGCGGTCACCAGCCAGTTCGTGCTGCTGTTGCTCGGCACCTCGCTCGCCTCGCAGGTGGCGGCCGGCGAACTGTTCCACGTCGCCGGCTTCGTCGAGAGCCGGACCTATCGCAGCTTCGAAGTCTACGCGGTGATCTGCGCCCTCTACTTCGCCATGGCGATGGGCTTCAAGCTGCTGTTCACCGCCTTCGGGCTCCTCGCCTTCCGCTGGCCACGCCGTCGCTGACAGGAGACCGACCGATGCGATCCCTCTCCTTCGTCGACTTCGTCTCGCTGATCTCGGCGATCCAATGGACGGTGATGCTGGTGGTGCTGGCGCTCGCCTTCGGCGCCCCGCTCGGCCTCGGCCTCGCCACCGCCCGGATCAGCCGCTTCGCCCCGCTGCGCTGGCTCGCCGCCTCGATCATCCAGGTCGTACAGGGCGTGCCGCTGCTCGGCCTCCTGTTCTTCTTCTATTTCGGCATGCCGATGTTCCTCGGCGTGCAGGTCCCGGCGATCCTCGCCGTCACCGTCGCCTACACGCTCTATACCGCCGGCTTCCTCGGCGACATCTGGCGCGGCGGGCTCGAGGCGGTGAAGGAGGCCCAGTGGGAGGCCGGCGCCTGCCTCGGCCTCTCCGTTCTCCAGCAGTTCGTCCACATCATCGGGCCGCAGGCTCTGCGCCTGTCGCTGCCGCCGACCGTCGGCTTCCTGGTGCAGTTGATCAAGGGCACCTCGCTCGCCTCGATCGTCGGCTTCGTCGAACTCGCCCGCGCCGGTCAGGTGGCCAGTGCCGCCACCTTCCAGCCGCTGATGATCTACGGCGTGGTCGCGAGCCTCTACTTCGCGCTGTGCTTCCCGCTCACCCTCTGGTCCCGCTCCCTGGAGGCCCGCCTCGATGGCTCTCGTTGAAGTCCGCGACGTCCACAAGAAGTTCGGTCGCGTCGAAGTGCTGAAGGGCGTGTCGCTCGACGTCGCAGAAGGCGAGATCGTCACCATCATCGGCCGTTCCGGCTCCGGCAAGTCGACGCTTCTGCGCTGCATCAACGCGCTGGAGACCATCGAAGGCGGCGAGATCCGCGTCGAAGGACGATCGGTCCACACCAGGATGAAGGATCTCCGGCTGTTTCGGCAGCGGGTCGGGATCGTCTTCCAGGCCTTCAACCTGTTTCCCCACCTGAAGGTCGAGCGCAACATCACCCTCGCCCCCCTGCTCACCGGGCGGACCACCAAGGCCGCGGCTCGCGCCCTCGCCGAAGAGGTGTTGGCCCGGGTCGGCCTCTCCGACAAGATCGACGCCTGGCCGGATCAGCTCTCCGGCGGCCAGCAGCAGCGCGTCGCGATCGCCCGCTGCCTCGCCATGCGGCCGCATCTGATGCTGTTCGACGAGGTCACCTCGGCCCTCGATCCCGAGCTCGTCGGCGAAGTGCTGAAGGTGATGGAGGAGATGGCGCGCCAGGGCATGACCATGATCCTGGTCACCCACGAGATGGGCTTCGCCCGCAACGTCGCGAACCGCATCGTCTTCATGCACCAGGGCCGCGTCTGGGAGGAAGGACCGCCGTCGAAACTGTTCACCGCCCCCGAGACCCCGGAACTCGCCAGCTTCATCGCCAACACCAAGTAGGCGCCCGTCCCCGCCGGCCGTTCGGCCGTCACTGGAGCAAACGGCCCGCAGTGGCCGTCACAGGAGAGAGAGCAATGAGAAAGCTGAAGTCCCTCTTCGTCGCCGCGGTGACGGCGCTCGCCGTCGTCGCCGGCCCGGGTCTCGCCAAGGCCGACAAGCTCCAGGACGTCCTCGGTACCGGCAAGCTGCGGGTCGGCCTGCTGACCGACGCCGCCCCCTGGGGCTTCAAGGACGACAAGGGCGAGATCGCCGGCCTCGACGCCGACCTCGCCCGGCTGATCGCCGCCGATATGGGCGTCAAGCTGGAGCTGGTGCCGGTGACCGGCGCCGCCCGCATCCCGAGCCTGCTCTCCGACAAGATCGACGTCCTGATCGCCGGCCTCGGCGCTACGCCCGAGCGCGCCCAGCAGATCATGTTCTCGCAGCCCTATGCGGTGGTGAACCTCGGCGTCTACGGCGGCAAGTCGATCCCCGCCGCCACCGGCAAGAAGCCCGAGAACCTCGAGGGCCACACCGTCGCCGTCGCCAAGGGCACCACCCTCGACGTCTGGCTGACCGACAACGCGCCGAAGGTGAAGCTGGTCCGCTTCGAGGACACGCCCGCCGCGATCGCCGCCTTCCTCGCCGGCCAGGCCGACAGCTTCGCCGAGAATTCGGCGATCGCCCTCAAGGTGATGGACCAGAACCCCGGCAAGGACGTCGCGATGAAGTTCGTCATCCGTCAGTCGCCGGCCCATGTCGGCGTCCGCCAGGGCGAGCAGAACCTGCTCAACTGGATCAACACCGACCTCTTCGCCAACAAGCTGAACGGCAAGCTCGGTCAGCTCCAGCTGAAGTGGTTCAAGGAAGAGCAGAGCCTTCCGACCCTGTGATCCGCCACCGGGAGCGGAGGGTTCGGTTCCTCCGCCCACCCGGATCCGGTGTCCCGCGCGGCGCCCCGCCCCTCTCCCGACGTCTTCCGGGAAGGCGCCGCGGGGTGCCCCGGAGACGACCGACGAAGTCCCGTCCGCGAGGACGGGTCCCCATCGATCGCCCGACGTTTTCCGTCTCCCACCCTGGTCGGCGGGGGACTTCCAACGAGGACTGAACCACAATGATCAAGCGCTACTCCGTCGGCCCCCGCATGAGCCAGGCCGTGGTCTGCGCCGGCATGGTCCACATCGCCGGTCAGGTCGCCGACGACCGCAAGGCCGGCATCGTCGAACAGACGGCGAGCGTGCTCGCCAAGATCGACGCGCTCCTGAAGGAGGCCGGCACCGATCGCTCGAAGCTCGTCGCGGTCGACGTCTTCCTGCCGCACATCTCCGATTTCGACGCGATGAACTCGGTCTGGGACGCCTGGATCGACCCGGCCAATCCGCCGGCCCGCGCCTGCATCGAGGCTCGCCTCGCCGATCCCGACCTGCGCGTCGAGATGACCGCCCGCGCCGCCCTCTGAGGCGTCGCTCGGGGGGCGCGCGAGCGTCCCCACCCCCATGGGGCGCCTCCGGCGTCCCTCATTCCAACCGCCGGCCACGCCCCACGCGGCCGCGGTCGAGGGGAACGAGATGCATACCGGACTGTTCCACGAGATCGACTTCGACGCCGAGGGCCGCCAGTACGGCCATCTCGGCATCCCCTTCTCGGTCGATCGCTCGCCCTACTACCAGATCAAGATCCCGATCTGCCGCTTGCGCAACGGCGCCGGCCCGCGCCTCCTCCTGATGGCCGGCAACCACGGCGACGAATACGAGGGCGAGATCACCCTGTCCCGCCTGATCCGCCGGCTCGACCCGAAGGCGATCCGCGGAGAGATCACCATCCTGCCCTATGCCAACCATCCCGCGGTGATGGCGGCCCGGCGGCGTTCGCCGCTCGACGAAGGCAACCTCAACCGCGCCTTCCCCGGCGATCCGGCGGGCACGCCGACCTTCCGCCTCGCCCACTTCCTCGAGCACGAGCTGTTCCCGCGCCACGACGTGGTCTTCGACATCCACTCGGGCGGCACCACCATGGCCCACCTGCCCTGTGCTCTGATCGAACGTCAGGGACCGCCGGAGCGCTACACCCGGGCGCTCGAGCTGATGGAGGGGCTCGGCATGCCCTTCGCCTTCATCGCCGACAACGGCGCGGCGGCGCCGACCTCGATGGCCGCGGCGGCGCGGGCCGGAGCGATCGGCATTTCCGGTGAGTTCGGCGGTGGTGCCACCGTGACGCCGACCACCATGGGCCTGACCGCCCGTTCGGTCGACCGGCTGATGATGGCGCTCGGCCTCACCGAAGCCCCGGTTCTCGGCCCGCACGCCCCGGTCGGAGGCCCGACCGAACTCCTCGCTCTGCAGAGCCACGCCCAGGCGGTCTTCGCCACCCGTCGCGGCTGGTTCGAGCCGGCGGTGCTGCCGGGTGCGCGGGTGAAGGCCGGCGAGATCGCCGGCTGGTATCACGACTTCGAACGTCCGGAAGCGCCGGAAGAGGTCCTGCGCTTCCCCGCCGACGGCATCGTCATCTCCCAGCGCCTGCACACCGACAGCCGCAGCGGCGACTGTCTGGTCCAGGTCGGCCGGGCATTGACACGCGAAGAGGCCTCGGCTCGATAGTCGCGAGAAGCCGGGCGGCCGACGAGTCGCCCGGCCCCCGCAACCGGAAGGTTCGATGGTCGATCCGACGAAGCCGACGTTCGACGACGTCCTGCGCGTGCCGGCGCCGGCGGGAAGCGGCGCGACCAGCGGCCCACCGCCGCGCATCGAAGTGGTGGCGGAACGGGCCGGGGTCGCACCGATCACCGTGTCGCGGGTGCTGCGCCATCCCGAGAAGGTCAATGCCGAGACCCGTCGGCGGGTGCTCGAGGTGATCGAAGCGACCGGCTACGCCTCCAATCCGCACGCCCGCGCGCTGCGCTCCGGCCGGTCGAATCTGGTCGTCGCCTTCGTCTCCAACATCCTGTCGCAGCAGTTCGGCCTCGCGGTGCGCAGCTTCGCGGCGACGCTCGAGCCCGAGGGCTACGAGGTGATGGTCGGCCAGACCTCCTATTCCTATGCCAAGGAAGTGGCGATGATCCAGTCGCTGCGCGGCATCCGGCCTGCGGCGGTGATGTTCACCGGTGTCATCGAACTCGAGGAGAACCGGCGGGCGCTGCGCGAACTCGACATCCCGGTGATCGAGACCTGGGCCTTCCCGCGCGATCCGATCGACCTGCTGGTCGGTTTCTCCAACGCCGACGCGGGTGCCATGGCCGCCGAACGACTCGCGGCGGCGGGGCACACCCGGGTCGCCTACGTCGGTCGCGCCACCGGCCGCGGCGTGCTGCGCAGAAACGGCTTCCGCGCCGCCGCCGCCCGTCTCGGACTGGAAGTGGTCCGCGAGATCGGCGTCGGCGAGATCTCCGGTCTGACGGAAGGCCGGGGGGCGTTCGGATTGTTGGGCGGGCTGGAGGGGGTCGACGGGATCTTCTGCGGGAACGATCTCCTGGCGACGGGATTTCTGATCGAGGCACGGTCGCGCGGGATATCGGTGCCGGGGGATCTGGCGATCGTGGGCTTCGGCGACAACGACGTGGCGGACCAGCTGGTTCCGGGGCTGACGACGATCAGCTTCGACGCCGGGGCTCTCGGTCGGCTGGCGGGGGAGCGATTGCTGGCCCGTCTGTTCGGTACCGAGGGTGCCGCGCCGTCGCATCACGCGATCGACCTCCGACTGATCGAACGGGGGAGCGTGTGAGACCGACCCGACGAAGTTTCGACCCGCTCCGGCCTCGGCTGACGTGCACCTGCGAATGACGTGCTCCCCGTTTTCCTGCCGGTCATGAGTTTGGCCCGGCGGTGACTGGTCCGCACCCCGACCTTGGAGCACCGGAAGGTAGAGTTTCCGGCCTTCTGTC
>CALFRR010000052.1 GCA_937919435.1 uncultured Alphaproteobacteria bacterium
CCGTCTCGACGATCCGGCCGCCGTTCTCCGCCAGCGCCGTCTCGATCACCTGACCCTCCGCCTCGCGCCGCGCCGATTCCAGCGTCTGCTCGGGCGCCGCCCGGAGCGCTTCGACGTCCGGGAACAGATCGGCCTCGCCGATCGTCTCTCCGGCGGCGAACATCGTCGCGCGGACCACCCGGTTGCGCAGCTCGCGCAGATTGCCCGGCCAGTCGTGGGCGAGGAGTGCGGCCTGGGCATCGTCGGAGAGCCGCCGCGGCGGCTGGCCGAAGGCCGCCGCCTGCTCGGCGACCAGCGCTTCGGCGAGAACCACCACGTCGTCGCCGCGCTCGGCGAGCGCCGGTACCCGGATCTCCAGGGACGCGAACCGGCGCAGCAGGTCGGGACGCAGCCGGGTCGTCGCCTCGTCGAGACCGCGCGGGCTCGCCGTCGCCAGGAGCCGCCCGGCGAAGGTCCGCTCGTCCGCCGTGCCGACCGGCCGGAACAGCCGGTCGCCGACGAAGCGCAGCAACCGCGGCTGGAAATCGACGGGGATCTCGTCGATGCCGGCGATCAGCAGAGTGCCATGGCCGACCAGCTCGGCGAGGCCCGGCGCACCGCTCCCCTCGACAGCACCGAACAGCAGCCGATCCCCCCCGTCGGACAGCAGCGCCGCCCCCTCGACCACCAGGAACGGCGCCGCCGCCCGCTGCGACATCGCATGGATCCGCCGGGCGAGGCTCTGCCGGCCGCTGTCCGGCGGCCCGACCAGCAACAGGTTCTCCGGCCGGTCGGCGAACCGCTCGGCCAGATCGCGGGCCCGGACCGCGGCCGCAGAGGTTCCGTCGAGCGAGGTCCCCGGACGGCCGGAGCGGGTGGTGAGGCGGATCAGCCGATCGATCAGCGCCCCGATCTCGTAGGGTTTGGCGAGGTAGTCGGTCGCCCCCAGTTTGACCAGACGGACCGCCTGCTCGATGTCGCCGTAGGCGGTGGTGAAGATCGTCGGCGTCCGGGCGAGACGGCTCGCGTCGGCCCGGAAGACGTCCTCGCCGGAGCCGTCGGGCAGCCGGATGTCGCTCACCACTGCGTCGATCGGCCGGGAGGTCAGGCAGTCGAGCGCCGCCGCACAGGTCGCCGCGCGGATCGGCAGCATGCCTTCGAGCCGCAGCCGCGCGACCAGCGATTCCGCCAGGATGTCGTCGTCCTCGACGATCAGGATCGTCGGTTCGTGGGTCATGCGATCCCCTCTTCCGAAGCTTCGTAATGGACGACCACCCGTGTGCCCCGCCCGTCCGGCCCGCGACCCACGTCGATGCGCCCGCCGAGTGCGGCGACGGCGCGGATCACCACCCCCAGCCCGATACCGCCCTCGGTGGTGTCGATCCAGTCGAGATCGAGCCGGCGCAGCCGGTCCGCCGTCGCCTCGGCGATTCCCGGGCCGTCGTCGATCACTTCGGTCACCGGCCCGTCCGCCGTCTCCCGGGCCAGGACCGTCACCGAGCCGCCGGCCCCGGCGGCGTTCAGCGCATTGACCGCCAGATTGATGACGATCTGCCGCAGGACCGTGGAATCGACCGCCCAGCCGCGGGTGAGGTCCGCCTTCCAGACCAGCGTCACCTTCTGCCGGTCGGCGGCGGCCGCGACCAGGCTCTCGAGATCGTCGAAGTCGACCTGCCGGGTACCCTCGGTCCCGGCCGGCGGCCGATGGGTCGACAGCGTCGTCTCGACCACCCGAGCCACCGCCCGCAGACCACGTTCCAGGAGATCGAGGCTGTCGGCGACGACCTTCGGATCGGCCCGGAACCGGCGCGCCGTATCGACCGCGTTGAGCATCCCGGCGAGCGGATTGCGGACCTCGTGGGCGACCGTCGCGGCCAGCCGTCCGAGATCGGCGGTGCGCAGCCGCTCGGCCAGCACGGTCCGCATCTGGCTGCGTTCGGCCTGCGCCGCCACCATCAGATTGCACGCCTCGAGCAACCGTCCGAGCCGGCCGCCGCGCGCCCGATCGTCGATCGGAATCGGCCGCGGATCCCCGGCGACCGCCGCACCGAGCGCATCTTCGAGCGACTTCAGCGGCGCCAGCACCCGGCCCATCGCGAAGAACCCGAAGGCGGCGAGGGTCACCGCCAGGACCGCGTTCGCCGCCAGCGACTGCAGCGTCGCCCGGGTCCGCGCGTCGCGGATCTGGCGCAGGTCGAGCTGGGCGGAGAGCACCGCGACCTCTCGGCCGGCGACCATCAGCGGCCGCTGCACCCAGACCCAACTGCCCTTGCCGGCCACCTCGAGCGACACCCCTTCGTCGAGCGGCGGCGGCACCCCGGCGGCGGCCACCGGATCGCGCACCAGTTCGCCGACCACCCGCCCGTCCGGCAGCCGGACCACCACCCGGACTTCGCGCACGCCGTCGCTGTACGAGGCGACCCGCTCCAGCGCCGGCTTCAGATCGTCCCATCGCCCGGAGGTCAGCAGCGGCGCGACCACCGCGGACAGCCCGTCGAGATAGACCTCGCCGAGCCGCTCGACCAACCGCGTCTCGCGCTCCTGATGGAAATGCACCGAGATCCGGGAGGTCACCGCACTGACCGCGAGAATCAGAAGCGCGCCCATCGCCGCGGCGAGAATGGTCTGCGGCAGACGGATGCGCGATCGATCTTTCCTCCGGACGAATCCCATCGCCGCTCTCCCGATCGTCATGCCCTCCCGATACCAGAAGATCACCGCATCGAACAGCCTTCGAAGAAGAAACAAACCACCATCCTCCCCGGCGATTTCGGTTCGTCTTCTTTGTTCTCTGCATCGAATTGACTATGTAAAGTTATCATAACTCTCGTGTTAAAAATATTTTACATTGACATGACTTTCGTATGACCTTCTGATGTTGGCGAACTTGAAAGAGTTTCCGACCGTCGATGCGGCCGGAGATCGAGCCGAAGGTGAGAAGGCCCCGAAAACCGAACACGGAAGGTTCGATGAGGATCGGAATTCGAATGGTGAGAGGACCGTTGGTCGCGGCCCTGGTCCTGATCGCCGGCGGTGCGTCGGCGGAACAGCGGACGGTTTCGGAAAACGGCGCCTGGCGCGCCGTCGTCGCCGACGAGTCCGGGAAGCGCAGTTGTTTCGTCGTCTCCACGCCGACTTCGCGTCAGCCGACCGGCCTCAAGCGGGATCCCGGCTTCGCGTTCCTCACGTTGCGCGGGCGGGATCTGCGCGCCGGAACCGAGTTTTCGGCGCGGTTCGGCTTTCCGCTCGCCGAGGCCGGGCACGTGCTGTCGATCGACGGCGCCGACTACCGGCTCCTGGCCCGCGGCGAGCTCGCCTGGCTCGCCGATCCGGCCGACGAAGCCGCCGTCCAGGCGCGCTTCCGAGCCGCCCGCGAGGCGCGCCTCGTCGTCCGATCGGCTCGCGGCAACGCCACGACGGACGTCTACGACCTGACGGGGTTCAGTGCCTCCGTCGACGAACTCGGGAGGCAGTGCGGCCGATGACGGTCCGGAGCGGAGATGCTCGGCTCGCCGTCGTCGGATCCCGCGGTGCCTCCTCCCGATCGATCCCGGTGGCGGTCGCCGGCCGGGATTCGGATGCTCGGCCAGAGAGGTGACCCCCTGGGCCCGCGTCGATCGCTCCCGACCGATCGACTGTCGAGAGCCTACGGCCGAGACCGCTCGCTCACCCCGGGCGAGCGGACCGCTCCCCCGATGTCGCTCCCCTCGCGACATCGGGCGGAGCGGACCAGACCGGACCCGAGACAGACCGGCAGTTCCGTTCGTCGCGACGGACGGAAGAGCTCGTTCCGCCGAGAGGCAATGACCGCATGAACCGCAGGAAACGCCAGGATTCCGGGCCCGATTTCGCCGGTCGCGAAGAGTATGGCACACTCCTTCGACCGCCGGTCTGGTTCGTCGTCGTCGTGCTCGCCTGCACGGTGGTGATCGCGGCGACATTCTTCTGAAGCAGGGCCTCCGCCCCCGTCTGCCGGCGTCGTGCCGACCGGACGGCACCGAGGACTGGCATGAACGACGCCAACCCGATGCGCTTCGGCGTGTCGCGACCGGCCACCGATCCGGTCGCGCCGATCGCACTCTTCCTCGACTTCGACGGCACCCTCGTCGACATCGCCCCGACACCCGACACGGTCGTGGTGCCCCCCGAACTGCCGGATCTGCTCGCTCGCCTGACCCACGCCCTCGACGGGGCGCTGGCGATCGTCAGCGGCCGACCGATCGCCCAGATCGACCGGATGCTCGCGCCGCTGCGCCCGGTCGTCGCCGGCGGCCACGGCGCCGAGATCCGCACCACTCCCGACGAACCGGTCCACGGCCTCGCCCGACCGCTCGATCCGCACCTCGCCGCCCGCGTCTGCGCCTGGGCGGCGACCGTTCCCGACCTTCTCGTCGAACCCAAGCAGGCTTCGCTGGCGATCCATTTCCGCAGCGTCCCGCAGGCCCGCGACCTCGTCGAGACCAAGCTCCGCGGCTTTCTCGCCGAGGCTCCCGGCCACCGCCTGCTCGCCGGCCGCAGTGTCTGGGAGATCCTGCCGGCGACCGTCGCCAAGGGCGCCGCGGTCGACTTCCTGATGGCCCGCCCGCCCTTTCTCGGGCGCCGCCCCCTGGTCGTCGGCGACGACGTCACCGATGTCTC
>CALFRR010000053.1 GCA_937919435.1 uncultured Alphaproteobacteria bacterium
CGACCGGGTGGCGCCGGTAATCGCGTCGGCCCGAGACGAGTTCTCGATGCGGGGCGGCGAATCGAGGCGTGGACGGAATGCGTCGATCGCTTGACAGGGCGCCGCGGCTTTTCTACATAGCCCACCGGTCGGCTGGGTAGCTCAGATGGTTAGAGCGGAGGATTCATAACCCTCAGGTCGGCGGTTCGATCCCGCCCCCCGCCACCAAAATCCCTCAAAATCGGTCGCTTCGCGAACTCCCTCGGGCAATTTCGGAGCCGTCTTCGGTTTCGAGGCGGTGTGACGGTGTTCGTTCCTCGCGTGTTCGAGTTCCCCTCGACGCGAACCGCCGTCGTGGCGCCGATGGACCGGACATCGCGCTCTTCGCGCCGCGCAGGGACATCCTCGCCGTCCACTCGTGGGCGCCCGCGCGAAACGCACCGTGCCCTTCTCGCCGGATCTCCGAGACGTCTTCGGCCCGCCTGAGACGGTCGGGGGCGATGTGGTGACCGGATTTCGGTTCGGCCTTCGCCGTGGGCGTCGCCACAGGCTCCGGGGCGCGGGTGGCGTGCGGCGGGCAGGCCCCCGGAAACCAGTCGATCGCCGACGCGGAGAGGCGATCCGCGCTCTTCGTCCGTTCGGCGGCCGATCCGGGTCGGCTCCCGTGGGAGCGATTTCGGCCGATCAGCGCTTCGACAGGCGGGCGTCCTGGAGTGCGCGGATCAGACGCTCGTTGTTCTGTTCCGGTTCCGTCTCTGGGCTGTCGAAGACGATGTGATGGATGTCGACACCGGCTTTCACCGCGTCCAGGAGCAGACTGAAGAACACCGTGACGCCCTGATGACGAAACTCCATGTCGAAGGCGATGCTCGGCGCCATCCCCCATTTCAGATTGACGTCCGCCGCGAATGCATAACGCAGTGTATCTGGCTTGAAAAACAACTCGACAGAAGACGATATCAGGTCTTCTATGTTCGCATGACTCTCGGTTTTGATATATATCACAAGATTGATAATATCTATTAACCGTAATTCTGAGCAGAGATCCCGCACGAATTCGGAAATGATTCGTTCTCTCTCGTGGAGATTTCTATCGATCGTCTGTGGCTGCAATTTTGTATACCCCGTCCCGAGAGCTATGTCTGTAGTAAATTTACTTTTTATAATACAAGAAGCAGAACAGTTCCGCAATAGCTTGATAGAAGTCGGGCGGGATCATTCGATCGACCTCGACCACACCGTACATGGACCGGGTCAGAGGCTTGTTCTCGATCACCGGGATGTCGTTCGCTTCGGCGATCTCGCGTATGCGCAGCGCCATCAGATCTTGCCCCTTGGCGAGGACGACCGGCGCACCGCCTTCCTCGCGCACGTAGCGCAATGCGATCGCATAGTGTGTCGGATTGGCCAGAACCAGGGTCGCGCGCGGCACGGCATCCATCATCCGGCGGCGAGCGCGGTCGCGGGCGAGCGAACGCAGGCGGGATTTGACCATCGGGTCGCCCTCCATCTGCTTGTGTTCGTCTTTGACCTCCTGTCGCGTCATGCGCAGTTCGCGACGCCAGTTGATCCGCGACCAGGCGAGGTCGCCGACCATCAGGACGACCGTCGAGGTGCAGATGATCGCGAGCAGGCGGATGGCCAGCGAGAGGATGAGTTCCGGAAGGGTGGATGGGTCGCTGAACATCGTATTCAGGATCCTTGTCCGATCGGCTTTGATCAGAAAACCGGCGATCATCGCCACGGCGATGACCTTGATGACGGATTTGACGAATTCGACGAGGCCGGAAGTGCCGAAGATCCGCGACCAACCCGCGCCCGGCGAAATGCGGGAGAGCTTCGGCTCGATGCGATCGGCGACCAGCCGCGGCGCATTCTGCAGGACCGACCCGGCTATCCCGCCGGCCATGAAGATGACGATCGGTGGAAGCAGAAACAGCCAGAGTTCGCGCCCGACGGCAGTGAGCAGAATCGTGGCGTCCCGGCTCGTCTCGAGCGATATTCCTCCGGATATGTCCAGCAGATTCGCGAGCTTGGATCCGAGTGCTCCGAAATCCTCGGCGGCGAAGAGGGTTCCGTACATCAGGGCCCCGGCCACGGTGGCGAACACGCCGACTTCACGAGAAAAGGGTACGCGACCTTTTTCGGTGGAGTCCTGGAGCTTCTTTTCCGTTGCTTCTTCTGTTTTGCTTTCTTTGTCGGCCTCTTCACTCATCGGCGTCTTTCAGGCCGTCGCCCCTGCCGCGGGCTCGGCCGCTCGTCGTCGGCGAGGTCGGTGGATCGGATCCCTCGCGATGCGGTGGACGCGAGCACCCATGCGCTCCGCAGGCGGATGCCCGCCGCGGGCGGCCTCGTGCCGAGCAGGTGGGCGGACGTGACGGCGCGAGACCGGATCGGTCGCGGGGCGGCCGGTCTGGGGCTCATCTGAAATAGGCCTCGTCTTCCTGGTCGTTGCCGAGTTCGATCTCCCCGCGGCCGGCCATTTCGAGGGCCAGATCGGCGATCGAACGGCGTGCGTCGAGCACGTCGCGCTGCGGGGCCGGCTCGCTGTTGCTCAGTTCGGTTTCCACCAGACGGCGCGCGCGCGAGGCCAGCGACGACAGGATCGCATCGCGGAAGCCCAGTTCGGTTCCCTTGAGGGCGAGAACGATCTTCTCCGTCGGAACCTGGTCGAAGATGGACATGCGGGCGCGCGGCTGAAGCTTGATGATGTCTTCGAACGTGAACAGCAGACCACGCAGCACCTCTGCGGACTTCGGTCTGGTGATCGAAAGGTTCTGCAGCACATCGTCCATGTGGTCGCGCTCCATCTTGTTGATGATGTCGGCCATGCGCGAGTGGGTGTCTTCCTGCATGTTGCGGCCGAGATTGACCATGAAGTCCTCATGGAGCGTGCGCTCGATGATCCTGAGCGTCTCGTCGACCATCGGCTTGAACGACAGCATGCGCCGCATCAACTGGTTGCGCAGTTCCTGGGGCAATTGGGCCATGACCTTGGCGGCGCAGGACGGTTTGACCTTGGAGAGGACCAGCGCGATCGTCTGTGGATGCTCCTTCATCAGATAGGCGGCGAGCACGCTCTCCGAACCGGAGGAGACCCGCTCCCAGATCGAGCGGTTGGAGTTGCCGAGAACGTCGGACATGATCTCCGCGACCTGATCGGGCGGCAGGACGTCGCCGAGCAGCTTCGCGACCTCGTTGGCGGTACCGTAGAGGCTCGTCCCCTCGGCGAAGCTCTGGGTGAACTCGTCGATCAGGACGCCGATCTCCTGCGGCGTGACCTGGCCGAGTTCGGCCGCTCGCCGGGTGATGAGCCGCACCTCGGCGGGATCGAAATACTCGAGCAGGGTCCCGGCCATCGGCCGGCCGAGCGCCAGGAGAATGGCCGCCACCTTGTTCGGGCCGTCGGTCAACCGCTGTTTCTGATCCGTGCGTACCGGTGCGGGAAGAGGCATGGCGAACCCTTGAAGGCGAGAGATCGAATGGGTCGGTCCGGGTGTTCGACGCCGACCGGACGTTCACCGGGCCGGACGAACGGTCGCGGCGGTCCGGTCCTCGATGGTGGACCGGCTCAGGCGGCTTCCCCGGCGGCGGCGTTGCCGACGATTTCGGTGAGCGACACGCCGAACCGGGAATTGTCCTCTTCGACGACGACCACTTCGCCGCGGGCGACCACGCGGCCGTTGACCACCACGTCGACGGGCTCGCCGACCCGGTGATCCAACGCCACCACGGCACCTCGCCCGAGCTTCATCAGGGCGGCGACCGGCATGGTGGCCGCGCCGAGGACGACCTGCACGTTGACCGGAATTCGCATGATCGTATCGAGATGGCGGCCGTCGCCGAGGACTGCGGCGCCGCCGTCGCGGCCCGCCCCCGAGGGTTCCGCGTCGCTCGCGTCCTGTTGGGCGAACAGCACGTCGACGTGGCTGATGTTGTCCTTGGCGGACTTCGCTTCGGTGGAGGGGGTGTCGGCATTGGTGTCGGACATGGAGAACCATCCTTCTCGGTCGGAAAGTCCGGGGGTCTGTGGAAGCCGGGGAACGACGCCGCATGGCGCGCGGTGCGCCGCGGGTCGGTGGGGGAAGCCGAACGGTCACATGCGTCCGGCGCTCACGATCGCCGCCTGCGGCCTCGGCCCGGTTCGTGGATCGGCGTCGCCGTCTCGGCGGGCCGCCAGATCCTGCAGTCGAACGGCCAGTTCGCGGCCTTCTTCGATGCGCATGCCCAGTTCCAGCAGCATGCGACCGCCCTCGCCGTAGACGCCGTCGATCAGCCGGCCGACCTTGGCGAGAGCCAGAGTGGCATCGGTCAGGGAACGCTCGAATTCGGCGTGGTGCGCACGGAGCACGCGGATCTCCCGATGCATCCGTGCCACGCGCCAGGTCGCCAGAACCAGGGCGCCGATCAGGGCGATGCTAATGAGGTAGAATGTCATTGATGAACTCCCGACTTGGATCGATGGAGTCGGCGACCTTGAGCGTGTAGACGCCGGCATTCTGACCGAGATGGCAGGTGAACAACGAGAAGCCGTTGCATTCGAGCGTCACCAGACTGCGCGGCGTCGCCTCGAGTTCGATCACTTGCCCGATCTGGAGGTCGACGATGTCGCCGAGGGTCAACTGACGTTCGTCGAGGACCGCACGCAGACTGACGGCGGCGCGGCTGACCTCGCTGTGCATCTGCTTCGACCACTTCGGATCGCGCACTTCGCCGTCGCTCGCCGACACGTGGGCCAGCTGCTGGCGCATCGGCATCAGTGTCGACTGCGGGATGATCACGAACATCTCACCGCCGCGACCGAGGGACTGCAGGAGGATGCGTGCGACGACGGCCATGTTGTTGCGCCGGCCGATCACCGCGAAGTCCATGCGCGTCTCCACCCGCTCCAGCTTGAGCCGGGTCTCGGAGATCGGCGCGAAGGCGTGGCGCAGCGCCTTGGCCGCCTCGTCGAACACCATCTGGCAGATGCGCAACTCGACGTTCGAGAGCGGCCGCTCCTCGAAATAGGGCGGTTCCGCGCCGTCCGAGCCGAACAGGATTTCGACCATCGAGAACACGAAGTCGTGGTCGAAGCCGATCAGAATGCGCGAGTCCCATTCGGGCGCGTGGTACATGCCGGCGACGGCGTTGCTGTTGTAGCCCTCCAGGACGTCGCCGATGCGCCCGCTCTCGATGATCGACACCGAACAGTAGGCGGACGACGACGACATGTGGCGCATCCCGTCGGCGATGTAGGTGGCCATCCGATCGAAGATGACGTGCAGCATCGGAAGGCGTTCGGCAGAGATGCCGGACGCATCGAGCAGCTTGTCGGAGATGTTGGCGGCGTTGGTCTCTGCCTTCTGATTCATGGCTCACGCCGCTCCTTGCAGCGGGACCGGATCCTTGGTCCCCGATACGGTGTTGGCGGCGACCGACCCGGTGATGGTCTCCTGCTCGACGTCGTCGATGCTGGGACGCTCGGTCGCGATGATCGTCTTGCGGCCGTGCTCGATGGCGATCTGCGGCAGGGCGCCGTTCATGAAGGCGAGCAGCGACTGCTTGACGATGGTGAACAGGCGCATCCGCCGGTTGCGGGTTTCCTTGATCTTCTGAGCGATCGGCGAGACCAGACCGTAGGAGAGGAAGATGCCGGCGAAGGTGCCGACCAGGGCGGCGCCGATCAGTCCGCCGAGCAACTGGGGCGACTGGTCCAGCGCCCCCATCGCCTTGATCACCCCGAGCACCGCGGCGATGATGCCGAGCGCCGGCAGCGCATCGCCGACCATCACCAACGCATGATGCGGTTTCAGCTTGTCGTGGCGCATGGTTTCGATTTCTTCGTCCATCAGCGCCTCGATCTCATGGGTATTGGCATTTCCCATGATGATGAGGCGAAAATAGTCGCAGATGAAATTCGTCAGTTCTTCGTTGCCGGCGGCCTTCGGATAGCGCTGGAAAAGGGCGCTCGAAGCGGGGTCTTCGATGTGTTTCTCGACGTCGCCGCGCCCTTTGTTGCGGAGTTCTCGCATGAGGGCATAGAGCAGACCGAGAAGGTCGAGATAATCGCGACGCTTGGGAACGCTCGCGATCGAGACTTCCACCAGAGCCCTGCCGGTGTCGCGGATGATGCCGAACGGCGTGGCGACGATGAAGATGCCGACGGCCGACCCGACGATGACGAAGTATTCGGCGGGCTGCCAGATGACGGGGACGTGCCCCCCCATGAAGGCGAAGCTGCCGACGACCGATATCAACGCGATCGCGATGCCGATGAGGATTGCCAAGGATCGGACCTCCGGAGAGAGCGCCGCTCCGGGTGGGCGGTGCAACCGACCAGAGGGCTATCGGGAGATGCTTGCGCGAAGCTGTGCGCACCGCGGCTTCGGTTCCCCGGAGCCGCAAGCCTCGCACCAGCGCCGATGTCCAAGGTGCTCGCATGAACGTCGGCAGGGCGCCGATCGCCGCGGACGCCGCATGCGGGATCCGTTTCCGGACGGTTCCCTCGAGGGCTCGCGGCGGACGGCGCCGACCGACCGCGTTCGAAGGTGGTGATCACTCCGGCGGGTTCGTCCGGGACATCGCCCGGGGAGATCTCGTCATGGATGCGTCTCTGCAGTATCGGCTGATGACCAAGGACTATGGACGTTCGTTGACCCGAGTGGCCCAGGAAAAGGCCGTCAAGGCGGATACGAACTATTTCTGGAAGAACATCGGAAAAGTCACAGATGTCGACGATTTCCTGAAGGACACGCGACTCTACAACTATGCGATGAAGGCCTATGGCCTGGAAGACATGGTCTATGCCAAGGCGTTCATGAAGAAGGTGCTCAACGGCGGGGTTGCCGACAGGACGAGCTTCGCCAACAAGCTCGTCGACGATCGGTACCGCGAGTTCGCCAAGGCATTCGATTTCAAGGGGGTCGCCTCGCAGAAACAGGCGATCGTCGACGACTTCGAAAAGACGGCGCCTCTGATCACCGACTACAAACAGGTTCTGGCCGATCCCGAGGCGCTGACCCTGATGACGACGGCCCTGGGGATCGCGTCGCCGGGGAGCGGCTATGTCGCCGGCAGAGACGCGGCAGCCGATCAGGCCCTGATCGATCGGTTGCAGGCGAAGTTCCCGATCGAGAAATTCGGCAGTGCCGGTGCGGTCAAGTCGTTGATCCAGAAATTCGAAGACACCACGTCGTTCGGCGCGAGCGTCGACGACGCCGCACGACAGAAGGTCGTGACGCAATATCTTCAGCAGACGCTCGAAATCGAAGCCGGAGACGACAACGAAGGAACGCGGCTGGCCCTCTATTTCGCCCGTAAGGGCAAAGAGATCACCAGCTATTACGACGTTCTGGCGGATACGGCCTTGCTCAAGGTGGTCCAGACGGCACTCGGATTCCCGGAAACGTCGTCCGCCGCGCCGTTGGAGACGCAGATCCGAGCCTTTTCGGCCAAGTACGACGTGAAGAATTTCTCCGATCCGGCCAAGCTCGAGAAGTTCGTTCGGCGGTTCACGGCCGTCTGGGACGCGACCCAGACCGATGCGACCTCGGGCTCCGCTGCGTTGACCCTGCTGACCGGCGGCTAGTCGTCGTCCGCGATCGACGCCGGACCGATCCGCCTCCGCCCGCCCGGCCCTTCCGACACAGGGAGAAAATCTCGTGGAATCATCACTCTACGTCTCGCTTTCGGGACAGATGGCGCTGCAGCGGCGGATGGAGACCATCGCCCGCAACGTCGCCAACATGAATACCGCCGGCTATCGCGCCGACGACGTGACCTTCAGCGAGATCCTCTCGGATCGCGGCAAGGACGGTGTCTCCTTCGCATCGTCGGGCACGACCTTCATCTCGCGCGAGAAGGGGGCCCTGAACGAGACCGGAAATCCGCTCGACATCGCCGTGCAGGGCGACGGTTGGTTCGCGATGACGACCCCGGCGGGCCGGATCTACTCTCGGGACGGCCGCATGAAGGTGAGTGCGGCGGGGGAACTGACATCGGTCAACGGCTATGCGATCGAGGACGAAGCCGGCCAGCCGCTGGCGATCGATCCGCGCGGCGGCAGCCCGGTGATCGCCGCCGACGGCACCGTGGTCCAGGACGGCAATCCGTTGGGTCGCATCGGCCTCTACCAGATCGATCCGTCGGCCAGGCTCGCTCGCTTCGACAATTCCGGGGTCGTTCCCGACCGGCCTCCCACATTGATCACCGACTACGTCAAGAACGGTGTGGCCCAGGGCTACGTCGAAGGCGCGAACGTCAATCCGATTCTCGAGATGACCAAGCTGATCATGGTCACCCGGGCCTTCGAGAGTGCCGCCTCGGCGACCAGCGCCGGCGACGGCAACCTCGGTCAGGCGATCAAGACGCTGGGAGAGACGTCGTGAGCCTCGTACTGCCGCTCGTGCCGGTGTTGATGGTGCTCCCGGCGCTGTCCGGACCGCCGGTCGCGGCAGTCGCGGTGGTCGGAGTCCGGCCCGCCGTGTCCGAAGCCCGTGTGCGCGTCGCGCTCGAATCGCCGGAGGCCAGTCTCGATCGCATGTTGCGGGAGATCGCGCGGGACCGGTCGGGCAAGGACGGCCCGTCGGCGGCGCGGGCCGAACGGGTGCGATCGGGGACGGAGGCGGAGAACCCCGCCCCGGACACCGCCCTGCCCATGCCCACCGCGAAGCCGGCGCAGCCGGTGGCGGCGGCACCCGGCGTCGCCACGTCCGCACCGGTGGCGGCCGCGGACGGCAACGAACGGCGTCTCCCCGTCCGGCCGGCGCAGGATCGGACGCCCGTGGCGGCCGAGCGGCCGGCGCCTCGCCCCGGAGCCACCGGCGAGAACACGGGCCACCCGCTCGATCTGGCGTCCGGCAGCGCCGTCGACCCGTCGGCTCGGCAGGAACGAGGGAAGGAACGGCCGGCCGTCGACCCGCACGATCTCGCCCGCCGCGATCGACCCGACGACGATCTTCCGCCGACCGGCGATGCGCCGCCGCCGGGCTGGCACGATGCTCTGCGCGATCGGCCGCCGCCGGCTCTGCCCGGGTTCGGTACCGCGGTCCCGACCGTCACGAAGCCCGGCACCGCCGCGTCGCCGACGGTGTCCGATGCGTCGGCCGGCGTGCCGAACATCGCGGTCCTCGCGACGGACCAGCGCAACATCTTCCCACCCGACGTGTTGCAGAAGCTGCAGGCGATCCATCTCGCCCGCAGAGGAGCGAGATAGCGTCGTGCGACGCGGAGGGTGCGCGCCCTCGCCGCCGATCCGTCTCCGCCGTTCCAAGTCCGAGGAATCAGTCACCCGATGCCCATGCTCGAACCCGAAGTCGGCCCGGATCCCGCCATCCTCCCGCCGGCCGAGCCCGCCTGCTCGCCTCTGTCGCGGATCGCGGCGAACGTGGCGAGCGGGATACGCAGTCGGGCCGAGGTCCGCTTCGGCGGTCGGATCTCGATGCTCGCTCCGGCCTTCTACCGGGTCGCCGGTCTGTCGCGACACGTGCAGCTCGGGGATCGGATCGTGCAGGAGACGGCGAGCGGGCCGAAGATCGCCGAGATCGTCCGGGTGGACGCCGACGGTGCCACCGCGAAGCCCTACGAAGACATGTTCGATGCGCGGATCGGCACGCCGGTCTGGCGGATCGACCCGCTGACCCTGTGGCCGCATCCGGACTGGAAGGGCCGAGTGATCGACGCGCTCGGCGAACCGATCGACGGGCGCGGTCCATTGCCGCTCGGCGACCGCGCGAGCTTCCCCGATTCCCCGCCGCCCTCGGCGATGCAGCGCGCCCGCACCGGCGGGCACATGAAGAGCGGGATCCGGGTGATCGACATCTTCACCCCGCTCTGCGCCGGGCAGCGGATCGGCATCTTCGCCGGGTCGGGCGTCGGCAAGTCCACGCTTCTCGCGATGCTCGCCAACGCCGGACGGTTCGATACGGTGGTGATCTGCCTCGTGGGCGAACGCGGCCGCGAAGTGCGCGAGTTCCTCGAGGAGACGCTCGGCGAACAGCGCGCCCGGGCGGTGATGGTGGTGTCGACCAGCGACGAGAGCCCGATGATGCGACGGCTCGCGCCGCGGACCGCGATGGCGGTGGGCGAATACTTCCGCGACCAGGGCCAGGCCGTTCTGATGATCGTCGACAGCGTGACGCGCTATGCCCATGCGGCGCGCGACGTGGCTCTGGCGGCGGGCGAGCCGGCGGTGTCCCGCGGCTTCCCGCCCAGCGTGTTCGGCGATCTGCCGAAACTGCTCGAACGGGCCGGCCCCGGGCTCGAGAGCGGCGGATCGATCACCGGCATCTTCTCGGTGCTGGTCGATGGCGACGATCACAACGATCCGATCGCCGACAACGTGCGTGGCATTCTCGACGGACACATCGTGCTCGACCGGTCGATCGCCGATCGCGGCCGCTATCCGGCGGTCAATCCGTTGACCTCGATCTCGCGCCTCGCCCGCCACTGCTGGTCGGCGGAGGAGGTGGTGCTGGTGCGCAAGTTGCTCGCGCTGATCGCCCGTTTCGAGGAGACCCGCGATCTCCGGCTGATGGGCGGCTATCAGGCGGGCAACGATCCGGATCTCGATCTGGCGGTGCGGCTGGTTCCGGGGATCTACGACACGATCCGTCAGGACCTGCGCAGCCCGCGCAGCGACGACGCCTTTCGCGATCTCTCCCAGGTCCTGAAATCCCTTTCGAGCTGAGGGCGTCGAGCGTTTCCCTCCGGCTCGGGTGCCCATCGGCGGGCGCCGGGCTCCGCTCGCCTCCGAAGCCGCCACGCGACACCGTGGCGGCGGACACCGGCTCGTCCGTCCGGCTCGGGTGGTTTCTCCGGGTGGCGACGCGGACCGGCCGATCCCAGGACCAGCCCCGAGTAAGCTTCGTCCGCTAGACCGATGGGTGAGACGACCGAGATGGTCGGTTCCGCGGCGGCGAAGGTTTCGTCGCACGGACGATCCGGAGGCCGAGTATGAGTGACCTGAACCTCTTTGGTCTTGCTGCCCGAAAATTGGAATGGCTGTCGGTTCGAGAGAGCGTGATCTCGAGCAACGTGGCCAATTCGAGCTCCCCGGGCTTCGAGGCGCGGGATGTGGAGCCCTTCGACAAGGTCCTCGACAGGACCCACGTCGAACTCGCCCGTACCGAGATCGGGCACATCGACATCGCCACCGGCGGTATCGAGAGCCCCAAGGCGAAGAAGACGGACAGTTGGGAGGTCTACCCCTCCGGCAACAGCGTCAGCCTCGAACAGGAGCTGATCAAGTCGGGTGAGGTCCAGCGCGACTATTCGCTGGCGATCAACATCACTCGGTCCTTCCGGCGGATGTTGAGCGCGGCGATCAAGGGGTGAATGACATGATCGCAGATCCCCTGAGTGCGGCGCTTCGGATCTCCGCCTCCGGCCTCGAGGCCCAGTCGACCCGGATGCGGATCGTCTCGGAGAACCTCGCCAACGCCAATTCCACCGGCGAAACCGCCGGTTCCGATCCCTACCGCCGCAAGACGGTGTCGTTCGAGAGCACGCTCGATCACGCCGCCAAGGTCGAGTTGGTCAAGGTCAAGGGGATCGGCACCGACCAGTCCGACTTTCGGGTCGAGCACGATCCCGGCCATCCGGCCGCCGACGCCGACGGCAACGTCCGGCTGCCCAACGTCAACATGTTGATCGAAATGGCCGACATGCGGGAGACCAGCCACGCCTACGAGGCCAATCTCCAGATCATTCGGCAGGCCCGGTCCATGATTTCCATGACCATCGATCTCTTGCGGAGCAACTCATGATCAGCGGCATTCCGTCCCTCGGCGCGACCGGGCTCGCCCCGACCGAAACCGTTTCTCCGACCGCTTCGGCCCCGACGACGGCCGCCGCGACCGGTGTCGACTTCACCGCGATGCTGTCCGACATGGCCTCCGGCGCGGTCTCGACCCTCAAGACGGCGGAAGTGACGTCGTTCCAGGGCCTGCAGGGGCAGGCTTCGGTGCAGAAGGTGGTCGACGCGGTCATGCAGGCCGAGACCACGCTGCAGACCGCCATGGCGATCCGCGACAAGGTCGTCTCGTCCTACCAGGAACTGAGCCGCATGGCGATCTGAGGCCGGAGTCACGCGGTGGTCGTCACCGCCGTCGACACCGGTTTCGGCACGACGCCGGGTTCGCCCGCATCCGAGAAGAGGTTCCGTCATGCGTACTCTTGCCATCGCCGCGACCGGAATGGCTGCTCAACAGCTCAACGTCGAAGTCATCGCCAACAACATCGCCAACATCAACACGACCGGTTTCAAACGGGCGCGGGCGGAGTTCTCGGATCTGCTCTACCAGACCGAACGGCTTCAGGGCGTCCCGACGCGGACCGGCGAGGCGACGGTGCCGGAAGGCGCCAATCTCGGTCTCGGCGTGCACACGGCGGGCATCCGCACCCTGCACAAGCAGGGTCCGCTCACCCAGACGTCGAACAAGCTCGATCTGGCGATCAACGGCAACGGCTGGTTCACGGTGCAGGGGCCGAACAGCGAGACGCTCTATACGCGTGCCGGGGCCTTCAACACCAATGCCAGCGGGCAGATCGTCACGGTCGACGGCTACCTTCTCAATCCGGGCATGACCGTGCCGGCGAAGACGACCGACATCAGCATCAACGCCGCCGGGGAGGTCTATGCCCAGGTCGACGGCGTCACGACGCTGCAGAAGCTCGGGCAGATCTCGCTCGCCACCTTCGCCAACGACGCCGGGCTGGAGCCGCTGGGCAACAACCTCTACCGCGAGACGATCGCCTCCGGGAAGGCGGTGGACGGCGCGGCCAAGGAGCTCGGCTTCGGGTCGGTGAACCAGGGCTATCTGGAGGCGTCGAACGTCGATCCGGTGAAGGAGATCACCGAGTTGATCTCCGCCCAGCGCGCCTACGAGATGAACTCCAAGGTCATCCAGGCGGGTGACGACATGGCCAGCACCATCTCCAAGGGCCTGCGCTGAGCCCGAAGTCGAACCCCGCCGGCCGGCGAGCGAAACGCCGCCGCCGGAGCGGGAACGAAAGGACCGTTCACATGGCGAGATCTCCGGGTCCGAGCGGCGGACTGGCCGCACTGCTCCTCCTTGCCGGCGTCGCTGCGACGCAGGCCGCGGATTCGTCGGTTCGACTGCCCGTTCCGGCGATCTCGATCTTTCCCGGCGACAAGATCACCGCCGAGAAGCTGACCGAGCGCGACTTCGCCGAGCTCTATGTGCGACGCATCCAGTCGATCGATTCCAAGGACATCCTGATCGGCAAGGTCGCCCGGCGCACACTGATGCCGGGCCAGCCGATCCCGGCCAATGCGGTCGAATCGGCCCGGGTGGTGCTGCGCGGCGTCCCGGCCCAGATCATGCTGGTCTCCGGCAGTCTGCAGATCACCGCGATGGGCACACCACTCGACTCGGCCGCGGCCGGGCAGGCCGTGCAGGCGCGCAACATCGACACCGGACTGGTGGTGAGAGGGGTCGCCCAGGCCGACGGCACCATCCGCATCGGTGGCCTGGGAGGAAGTTGATGGTCGGTCTTCGTTTCGCGCTCCCGCGACGCCTCGCCCGCTTCGCCGTCGTCGCCGCGCTCGTGCTCGTCGCCGCCGGCGCCCGGGCCGACGGCTACGAGGAGACCGGGCGCGACGGCGCCCGGATCAAGGACATTTCCAATCTGCAGGGTGTCCGGGACAACCAACTGGTCGGCTACGGCCTGGTGGTCGGCCTCAACGGTACCGGCGACACCCTGCGCAACTCGCCCTTCACCGGTCAGTCGGTGCAGTCGATGCTCGACCGGATGGGGATCCGCATCCGCAATTCGCAGCTGCGTACCCGCAACATCGCGGCCGTGGTGGTGACCGCGGATCTGCCGCCGTTCATCGGCGAGGGCGCGAAGATCGACGTCACCGTCTCCTCGCTCGGCGACGCGAGCTCGCTGCAGGGCGGGACCCTGATCGTCACGCCGCTCGGCGGGCCGAACGGCGAGGTCTATGCGGTGGCGCAAGGGCCGGTGATCGTCTCCGGCTTCTCGGCCAAGGGTGCGACACAGACCCTGTCGGAAGGTGTCCCGACCGGCGGGCGCATCGCCAACGGCGCGCTGATCGAACGCAAGATCGACGACCGCTTCGCCGAGCTCACCGCTCTGGTCCTGGAACTGAAGAATCCGGATTTCCGCACCGTGGCGCGGATGACGGATGCGATCAACCTCTACACCCAGGGTCGGTTCGGCCAACACGGCGCCTATGAGCGCGACAACCGCACCGTCGTGCTCTATCGCCCGCGCAACATCAGCACCACCCGCTTTCTCGCCGAGATCGGCGATCTCCGGGTGACGCCCGACATTCCCGCCCGCGTGGTGGTCGACGAGCGCTCGGGCACCGTGGTGATCGGCAAGAACGTGACCATCTCCACCGTCGCCGTCACCCACGGCAGCCTGACCCTCCGTGTCTCCAACACCCCGGTCGTCTCTCAGCCCAATCCGTTCTCGAAGGGCCAGACCGTGGTCACCGCGGACACCAGTATCCAGAGCAAGCAGGCGGGCGGCCAGTTGCAGGTGGTCAACGGCACCGATCTCGACACGCTGGTCAGCGGGCTGAACCAGATCGGACTGACGCCGACCGGGATCATCTCGATCCTGCAGACGATCAAGACCTCCGGTGCGCTGCAGGCCGACCTGGTGGTGCAGTGACGTCCCGAGTGATCGCCGGCGGCTCACGCGCCGCCGGTTCTTCCTCGTGTCCCGGCTCTTCGGGCTCGACCGGCGGGAGTTCGCCGATCGGGCCCGAAGAGCCGTCGATCGTCGCGCGACCTTCGCGCGGTGTCGGGCACGGTGATCGCCCCGCATCGAAGATCGCCCGGGACCGGCCCGCTTCTCGGCCGGCGTCACCGGCCGGAACTCGGCCGAGGGGAGGGCGATCGGGCCGGAGCCGATCCGTTCGGGCCGATCGTTCGGGAGGACGGCGCGTTTCGCGAGCGCCGCCGCCGTGAGCCGATCGATGACGCCGCGCCGGCGATCGATGCGGGCTCGATGTCGGCTTTCCGGGAGAGGGCGGGCGCCCGGGTCCGAGCGGTACGGATCCCTCCGCCCGTGCCCCCGGACCCGTGCACGTCGTCGGTGCGAGACACCGCCGCCGCGGCACCGCGGGAGCGCGGGAGCGCGGTGGTCCGGGGACGGCGGCGATCGGTCGGCGCAACCGTTCCGATCTTCCCGGCCGATGTGCGGTGCCTCGGCCGAGGCGCTCCCGGCCCGACGGCGGGATCTCGGCATCGTTCGGTGGGGATCCCGGGTCGGTCGCCCTCGCGCGTGGTGCGGGTCGTCGTCGTCCCCCGGCGCCCGGTGCGCGGCCGAGCGGCGGGGGCGACGCGAGCCGCGACACCCGCGAAGCGCCGGTCCGCTGCTGCCCACGATGCTTCGCTCCGGTTCGGTGCGCGGCGGTCGGCGCGGAACATGTCGAGACCACTTCGGAAGACTGCCGTCCGCACGTCGAGCGACGCGCAAAGGTCCCCTCCGGAGGGGGAGGGGACCCGGGTGGGAACGCCACCGGTTCTCGATCGCCGAACGCCGAAGGGGCGAAGACCGCGGGTTCGACCCGCCGCCGCCCGATCGGGTTCGGATTTGTCGCAAAGGGATCGACGTCACGCCCGCGCGGTCTCAGCGGCGCAGGTCGTCTCGGCTGACGAAGTTGAGATCGTTGATCATCAGATCTCGGATGACCGGTCCCTGAAGACGCCGGTTCACGTTGTCGCGAATCTCCGCGACCAGCACCGCCGTGTCGAAAGCCTTCAGATTCTTGAAGTCCAGATCCTTGTCGGTGAAGAAGTGTCGAAACGCCTCCTCGATGATGAACACGTCCGGCGGCACCTTCAGTTTGGAAAGCGTCTCGGTATCGGCGGTGTAGACGTATTGCGACACGACGTAGCCCTGGACCGCACCCTTCGCGATCACCGGAACCGAAACCGCGCGTGTGGTTTCGTATTTCAGGCCGGAGACGAACTCCTGGGCCGTCGTCGGTACCTGCCGGCCGACGCCCATGTAGACCGCCGCATAGGCCGACACCACCGTGATGGTGCAGAGCCACAGCCCGAAGAGGATCACCCTGACCATGCCGGTCTCCCGTCTCTCACCGACCGATCACGTTGAACGGCGGCACGTAGGTCCCATCGGACTCGAAATTCTGCAGCATGTCGGAAATCAGCGAGGAAACCCGCCGCATCGCGTCGAGATGCATCTTCAGCACGTCGCGGTTCTCCTCCAGCGCGCTGCCGAGCTCGTCGAGCCTCAGCACGAGACGGTCGCGCACGGCGGCGGGAATCCGGCGGTGGTCGTGGATGGCGCGCTCGATGTGCCCGAGTTCCAGCATGCAGATGCTCTTGCGCCGATTGAAATCGGCGAAGTTGATGGCGTTGAACTGCAGGAGGGCGCAGGTCTCGTCGCGGACCAGTTCGTGGGTGCGCTCGATCGCCTCGAAGAATGCCTCGACCAGCCGGTCGATCTCGGCCGAGTTCACCTGCGATTCCCCTGGGGCCCCTCGCTGCGGGGCGAACACCTCGTCGTCGTGCGGTCGGTCGGTGTCGAGAGCCACCTCGTAGAGATCGGGGGGCAGCGGAACGAGCGCGGTGCGCTCGGGCTGGGGCGACACGAATTTGTCCACGATCAGACTCCGGCGGGTTCGTCAGCGACGAGGGCGGTGATTGGGGTGGTGGGCGCGAGCCGGGAGAGGAAATGGCTCTGAATGTGGGGTGAGATGTTCGACGACAGGAACTGGGGAACCGTATCCACGGTCGGCCGGTTCCACTCGGAGGTGCCGTCGATGCCGGCGGGATCGCCGGCACCGCGGTTCACCGCCCCGTCGAGCGGCCGGTCGCCGGCCGGCACTCGCCCGTAACGCCCGCCCGCGGGGCCGGCGCCATCGGCGATCATCGGTGCGCCTTCTCCCGCCTGGCGGCTGAACTTGCCGATCCACAGATCGGTGAACTGCTTGGCGGTGATCGTGGCGAGATCCTGCCGGCGCAACGGAGAATCGGAGGGGATGTTGAGCCGGATCGCCTTCGACGCCGTGCGGCGGCTGCCGTAGACCCGCTCCAGCACGTCGACGGCCGAGGCGTTCGGTGCGCCGAACAGGGCCTTGGCCCCGGTGGTTCCCTGTTGATGGGCGACATAGAGTTCGCCGCCGGAGGGATCGCGCCCGAACACCCGGGACAGGACCGTCCGGTTTCTCCTGGCTTCGACGATGAGGGCTTCGGTCGAGGCACGGGGATCGAGCGGGCTCGCCGCGTAGCCGAGCAGCTCGCGCATGTCCGAGCGGGCGAACTGGTGCAGCCCCATGTTGCTGTTGCCGGGATCGCGCAGGCCCGGCCGGCCGCCGCTCTCGATGTTGGCGTTGGTGGCGATGAAGTTGCGCGGGATGCCGGCAGCGTTCTCCCGCTCGTTCCAGTGCGTGGCGAGATCCTCGGGAAGCCACTTGAAGGCGGCCGCGCGACCGGTGGCGCCGGTCGTGCTGGTGGCGGCGGGGGGGGACGTCCCGAAGCTCGCGTAGACGGTGGAATCGGATCGGCGCCCGGCCGTGCCATCTCTGCCGGCGAGGCTCGAGGCGATGCCGATCCCGCCGTTCTTGGCGAATTCGCGCCCCATCTGCTCGACCAACATCGACTTCCAGACCTCGCCCGCCGTCCCACTGCCGAATACCTGCGAGCCGTTCTTCGGCATCATCGGTTGGATGAAGCTCTGCAGCACGAAGGCTTCGAACTCTCGGTAGGTCTTCTTCTGGGCCGTCTGTGCGGTCCGTCGAGCGCCCTCGGTGCCGCGGGTGACCGCGGCGCGCTGCCCGGTGACGGAGGCAGCCGAGCGGGTGACGTCGAGCGCGATGTCTGAAGGCGGTCTGATCGACATTTCGGCGAGACTCCCGTGAGGAAGGACGCGGACCCCTGGTCTCTCGGACCGGTCGGCTGGAGATCAGTCTCGCGCCGCTGGCTTATGGGAAGCTTGCGCCCTGACGGCGCAGCACGTCCTGCTCCATGATTTCTTCGAATTCGACCTTGCGCCGCTGCTCTTCGGCCAGGCGTTCGGCGTCCTTCAACATCGTTTCGGCGGTCTTGAGGTGCCGGGCGCGGTCGAGCGCCTCGCCGCGCAGTCGCACCTGCTCGTCCCGCAACGCCTGGCATCGAGCGTCCAGACGGGCCAATTGTCGTGCCATCTCCGATACGAACAGCCCCTGCAGACAGGCGTCGTCGTTGAGGGCGCGCAGGACCTCCTCTTCGGCGGTCCGCAACTGCCGTTCTCGGGCGCGGGTCTGGACCATCTGCCACTCGCAGAAGCGATACATCTGTCGCTGCAGGTCGACGATCCGCCGGATGGATTTCGCTCGACCGTCCATGCCTTGGCCTCCCTGCGCCCGGTGTCGGCGACGCTCGCCGGGGGTCAGCCCCGCCGCAACCAGTCGGCGAAGGCCGTGATGAACAGATGGATGAAGTCGGACGAGACGAAGAACAGGAGCATCAGTCCTGCCGCCAGAATGAACGGTGTCGCGATGAAGTAGACCGGGATCTGCGGTGTGAACTTGTTGATGAGGCCGACCGCGAAATTCAGGATCAGGCCGAAGACGATGAACGGGCTGGACAGCCTGAGGCAGACGTGGAACGACATCGCGAGGACGTCGGTGACCTTGACCAGGAGATAGTGCGGAGACAGAGTTCCGGTGACCGGCCAGTACTTGTACGACTGCAGGATCCCGCGCAGAATTTCCCAGTGTTGGTCGGTGAGAAACAGTACGACGACCGCCGCGAGGCCGACGAAGGAAGCGAGGGTCGCCTCCGGCTCGTTGTCCTCCAGGGAAATGCCCATCGCGCCGCTGTAGCCGATCATCGTCGCCATCAGCGTCACCATCGCCTGCAGGGCCAGGAAGAACAGCCGACACATCAGGCCGATGGTCACGCCGATCAGCAGCTCGCTGCAGATCAGGGCCACCGGAACCGCCTCGGCGCGCAGCCGGATCACCCCGAGGATGCCGTCGACCAGACCCGGCGCCAGAGCCAGCGACACCGCGACGGCGACCATCAACCGAATCTGCATCGGTACGCGGCCGGAGCCGAAGCCCGGGACCAGCATCAGGCAGGCGCCGACCCGGCAGAAGACGACGAACACCGCCAGCACGTTCTGCGACGCGAGATCGGAGAGTGGGATCGGCAGCGCAGCGAGAGCCTGGGGCAACATCAGGAGATCGTACCCAGCGAGCGGATCTCGACACCGCGCGCGATCTCGACGTGGCTCAGCACGGGCAGGTTGGGGAACAGCCGCTCGACGATCATGCGCACATAGGGCCGTGCCTCCGGTGCGGTGACCAGGCAGAACTGGTGGCCCTGCGCCATGCGGACGCGGATCGCTTCACCGGCTTCCTTGCTGAAGTCCTCGATCTGACGCGGATCGATGTCGAATTCGACGACGTCGCCGCGCGGGTCGCGCCGCAGTCCCTCGTGGAAGGCGAGATCCCAGCGGTTGCCGAGCCGCAGCACCTCCAGCGTTCCACCGGTGGCGAGATCGCCGCACAACTGCTGGGCCATCCGCATCCGCACGTGTTCGACGATCTGTTCCGTCCGGCGCACGTGCGGCACGATCTCGGCCACCGCCTCCAGGATCAGGTGCAGGTTGCGGATCGACACCCGCTCGGCCAGCAACAGCTTCAGCACCGCCTGCAGACCGGAATAGGAGATGTGGGTGGGTGAGATCTCCTCCATCAACCGCTTGTACTCCGGCTCCAGGCGGTCGATCAGCGCGCGCATGTCGCGATAGGACAGGAGCTGCGGCAGGTTGGTGCGGATCACCTCGCTCAGATGGGTGAGGACGATCGACAGATTGTCGATCGGGGTGAGGGCGCGCTGCTTCATCTCCGCGGCCATCACGTCCGGCACCCAGAGGGCCTTCATGCCGAAGGCCGGCTCGCGCACCTCCTCGCCGTGGAGATCCGGATAGGGCGTGTCCCCTGTGATCACCATCAGTTCGCCGATCCGCAGCTCGTGGGCGGCGATGACGGTACCGTGGATGAGGATCTGGTAGGACTTCGGATCGATGCTCAGACTGTCGGACAGTTTGATCTCGGGAACGACGAAACCGTACTGCTTGGCGAACTTGCGGCGCATCCGTCCGACCCGGTGGGCGAGTTCGCTCTGCGACGGCAGCAGGCGGGCCGACAGCTGTTTGCCCAGGCAGAGTTCGATCTCGGCGGTCTTGAGGGTCTCCTTGACCGAATCCTTCTGGTCGGCGGCGGCCCTGTCGCGTTCGGCCTGGGCCCGCCGTTCGACGCGGGCGGCCTGAGCGGCCAGTTTGCGCGGCACGGTGTAGCCGACGAAGCCCATCAGTCCGGCCAGGAAGGTGAAGGGGAAGAACGGCAGGCCGGGCACCATCGCCAGCAGCAGCAGCAGAAGTGCGGCGACGAACAGCGCCTTGGGGTAGCTGCCGAGCTGGCCGAGCACCGCCTCCTCGGTCCTGAGCTGCGACCCGCCCTTGGAGACCAACAGGCCGGCGGCCAGCGAGATGATCAGCGCCGGGATCTGGGTGACCAGACCGTCGCCGACCGAGAGCTTGGTGAAGACGTCGGCGGCGCTCGCCAGCGACATGCCGTGGCGGGTGGTGCCGATGATGATCCCGCCGAGCATGTTGACCGCGGTGATGATCAGGCCGGCGACCGCGTCGCCGCGGACGAATTTCGAGGCACCGTCCATCGCGCCGAAGAAGGCGCTCTCCTCTTCCAGCTCGCGCCGCCGCGCCTGTGCCTTCGCCTCGTCGATCAGACCGGCGGAGAGGTCGGCGTCGATCGCCATCTGCTTGCCGGGGATCGCGTCGAGCGTGAAGCGGGCGCCGACCTCCGCGATACGGGTGGCACCCTTGGTGATCACCATGAAGTTCACGATGATCAGGATGAAGAACACCACCAGACCGATGACGAAGTCGCCGTGCATGACCAGGCTGGAGAAGCCGCCGATGATGTATCCGGCGGCGGTCTCGCCTTCGTTGCCATGCGACAGGATCGTGCGGGTGGATGCGATGTTCAGCGCCAGGCGCAGCATCGTCGAGATCAGCAGCACGGTCGGAAAGGCGGAGAATTCCAGTGGTTTGTGGATCCACAGAGCGACCATCAGGATCAGCACCGAGAGGGCGATCGAGACGGCCAGCCCGAGGTCGATCACGAAGGGTGGGATCGGCAGGAACAGGATGGTCAGGATGAAGACGATGCCGATGGCGAAGCCGATGTCGCGGCTGCTCTTGGGGTCGGCAAGCGGGGCAGCGAACGTCGTCTCGCTCATCGGGGGGGCCTTCCGGGGCTGCGGGTCCGGAGGCTACCGTAGGGCGTGAAACTTGCGTGGAGCCGTCGGTCCGTCCGCCCGGGGAACGGGCGAAAAAAGGGAGCGGTGAGTTGCCCCACCGCTCCGAAGGAGTTCCCGTGTGCGACCGGACGGGTCGGATCGAGAACCCGATCCGTCCGGAGGCGTGATCCGCAGAGACGACCTCAGCTGCGGAACAGCGACAGAATGTTCTGGCTGTTGGAGTTGGCGATCGACAGCGCCTGGATGCCCAGCTGCTGTTGCACCTGGAGAGCCTTGAGCTTGGTGGAGGCCTTGTCCATGTCGGCGTCGACGAGCTGGCCGATACCACGATCGACCGAGTCCATCAGCGAAGACACGAAGCTCTTGGTGCTGTCGATACGGGTCTTCACCGCGCCGACCTGGGAAGCAGCCTTGGTCACCGAGCTGAGCGCCTTGTCCACGATCTCGATGTAGTCGTTCAGCTTGGTCTTGTCGGCCGCGCTGTCGGTGAGGGCCGAGATGTCGAAGGCGGCGGTGCCGACGATCGAAGCGGCGGTGCCACCGGTGCCCGTGGTCGAGGCGTCGAGGATGCCCTTCGCCGTGCCGCCACCGGCGTCGAGCAGAGCGACCGACGTGATGTCGATGTCGACGGTGTTGATGCTGATCGCGCCGGTCGCGGTGCGGTTGAAGCCGGCGGCGGTCGTCTTGACCGCGTTGAAGCCGGCGGCGCCGGAGTCCACCGAGAGCCAGTTCTCACCGTTGAACACCGCACCGTTGGCGATGTCCTTGAGCGAGGCCTGCTGAGCGGCGATGTCGGTCTGGACCTTGACCTTGTCGACGCCGCCCTGGGTCGCCGAAACGAGGAGATCCTTGATCTTGGTCAGACCGGAGACGGTGGAGGTGAGGGCGGTGTACTGCACGTCGATGGTCGCGGCGCCGAGGCCGAGAGCGTCCGAAATCGTCGACAGCGCGGAGTTGTCGGAGCGCATGGTGGTTGCGATCGACCAATAGGCCGCATTGTCGGACGCGGTCGCGACGCGATAGCCGGTCGAGATCTGATTCTGCGTCGTATCCATCGACTTGTTGATGGACTGCAGAGTCTGGAGCGCGGTCATCGCCGAGGCGTTGGTCATCAGGCTAGACATGGTCATGTCCCTTTCGAGTGGAAGTGGAGGGGACATTCCGGGCTTTCACCGGCATGGCAGGGCGGCCTCATGCCTATGGAAACGGAGCTCGTCGCGCTTTCCAATCTGCCATGGCGAGACCTTGCACCGCGAACCTTGCGCCGGGCTGACCCGAGCCGTCGCCCTTCGCCGAAACCCGTGCACGGCGCTCCGCGGTCCATGCGCCCTCGTGGTCCTCGTCGCTGATTTCAGCTGATTTTCCGCCGTTTCCACGCCCCGGGCGGATCGCCCGGATCCGTCCGGCCGACCGTTCCGCGTCGAGACGGGACGGGGATCGCCGCCTGTCCGGCAGGCTCGCGGCGCCCACCTTGGGGACGTCGGCGACGCATCGGTCGGCCGCCTCGCGGTCGCGTCTGCGCCCGCCCCCGCGGGCGACCGCGATCGTCTCTTCGGGTGGGGTTCCGATCGGCGCTCGCCGAACACTCCCCGCAACCCTCGGACAAGCTTGCCCGACCATGGTGGGGTTCGGATCTCGTCCGGCGAGTGTCGTCTCGCCCTCTTTTCGTCCGCATCGAGAGAAGAACGCACATGGTCAGTATGGAACACGCTGAGAGGCTCTGGTCCAATCTGATGGAGCTGGGACCCCGACGTCTGGCGGCCCTCGGCATCATCGGCGCCGCCGTCCTGCTCGCGATCGGTCTCGGCGCCTATGTTCTCGGGCGACCGCAGATGGACGTGCTCTATACCGGCCTCGAGCGCGACGACGTCGCTCGGGTCGGCTCGACCCTGACGGACAACGGCATCGCCTTCGACGTCAACGCCAAGGGCGATGCCGTTCTGGTGCCGCCGAGCCTGATGATCCGGGCCCGGATGATCCTCGCCGAGCACGGTCTGCCGCAGAGCGCCAATGCCGGCTACGAGCTGTTCGACCACCTCGGGTCGCTCGGCCTGACTTCGTTCATGCAGGAAGTGACCCGGGTCCGCGCCCTGGAAGGCGAGATCGCCCGCACCATTCAGTCGATGAAGGGAATCCGGGCGGCGCGCGTGCATCTGGTGATGGCCGATCCCGGCTCCTTCCGCCAGGAGGCGCAGAAGCCGTCCGCCTCGGTGGTGATCCGGGTCGAGACGGCGGACGGCATCTCCGAGGCGCAGGCGATCCGCCCCGGCTCGCAGCAGCTGCACGACGTGCGCCAGC
>CALFRR010000054.1 GCA_937919435.1 uncultured Alphaproteobacteria bacterium
CTCAGTGGTAGAGCACTCCCTTGGTAAGGGAGAGGTCGAGAGTTCAATCCTCTCTTGCAGCACCATTCTTTCGCCGACCTTCGGATCCGCCGAATCCCGACCGCTCGACGTCGTTCACGCGTCGCCGCTCCCGACATCGATCCGGCTCCGGACCAGCCCTCTGTCCGAACGCCCGGCAAGGCCGCGCAGTTCCCGCCCGATCCTCGTCCGCGCGACGCCCGACCCGTCGGCGCGCCGGAGCGTGACACGATCGTCACCACGGCTCCGCCCCCCGCCCCCTCGAAGGCCTCCACCGCGCCCGGTCGACGACCATTTCGCCCCGTCGAAATCACCGGCTCGCCCCGCTCCGCCCGGCCGTTTCCGCGGCCCGCCGGCACTTGCGGCGGAATGTCGCGCCGCGATCGGTCGTTTCGAGACTGGTTCGCAAACGCCACCCTCTATGTACCTCCACGTAGACGATCCCGGTGAGCCGCCGAGCACCGCTCCCGTCCGCCTACCCCGAAAGGAGAACGGGCATAAAACAGAAGATGCTGATATATGCCCAATCATACATGTCGTATAGATGTTCGGACGTGCCCCGCCGGGCTCGCCCCCCACTCGAGGACGCGATTGGCTCATGATCGATCCGGCTTTCGTGGAGTTGTCCCGCTGGCAGTTCGCCGCGACGGCGCTCTACCATTTCCTGTTCGTGCCGCTGACGCTCGGCATTTCCTGGCTCCTGGTCATCATGGAGTCGGTCTGGGTCATGACCGGAAAAGAGATCTACCGGGACATGACCAAGTTCTGGGGCAAGTTGTTCGGCATCAACTTCGCCCTCGGTGTCACCACCGGCCTGACCATGGAGTTCGAATTCGGGACCAACTGGTCCTATTATTCGCACTACGTCGGTGACGTGTTCGGCGCACCGCTGGCGATCGAGGGCCTGATGGCCTTCTTCCTGGAATCGACCTTCATCGGTCTGTTCTTCCTCGGCTGGGACCGGCTCTCCCGGCGCCAGCACCTCGTCGTCACCTTCATGACCGCGATCGGCTCGAACCTCTCGGCGCTGTGGATCCTGGTCGCCAACGGCTGGATGCAGAACCCGGTCGGTTCGGTCTTCTCGCCCGAGACGATGCGGATGGAGATGACCTCCTTCGCCGAGGTCTTCCTCAATCCGGTCGCCCAGGTGAAGTTCGTCCACACCGTCGCCGCCGGCTACGTCACCGCCTCGGTGTTCGTCATGTCGATCTCCGCCTGGTACCTGCTGAAGGGCCGCGACATCGGCTTCGCCAGGCGTTCCTTCGCCATCGCCGTCGGCTTCGGCCTCGCCGCCTCGCTGTCGGTGATCGTGCTCGGCGACGAGAGCGGCTACGAGCTCGGCGACGTCCAGAAGGTCAAGCTCGCCGCCATCGAGGCGGAGTGGAAGACGGAAGCCGCCCCCGCCGCCTTCACCCTGTTCGGCCTGCCCGATCAGGAGAAGCGCGAGACCGCCGCCGCGGTGAAGATCCCCTGGGCCCTCGGCCTGATCGCCACCCGCTCGCTCGACCGACCGGTGAAGGGCCTCGCCGAGCTCGAGGCCGAGCACGAGGCACGGATCCGCTCCGGCCGGATCGCCTACGACGCGCTCCTGAAGATCCGCGCCGGCGACGCTTCGCCGGAGACCCGCGCCACCTTCGACGGCCACGTCCGCGACCTCGGTTTCGGCCTGCTCCTCAAGCAGTTCGTCGAGGATCCGGCGCACGCCACCGACGACCAGATCCGCGCCGCCGCGGCCTCGACCATCCCGAAGGTCTGGCCCCTGTTCTGGTCGTTCCGGATCATGGTCGGCCTCGGCTTCGTGATGCTCGGCGCCTTCGTCGTCGGCTTCGTCCTCAACGCCACCGGCCGGCTGGAACGGAACCGCTGGTTCCTGCGCTTCGCCGTGGCGCTGCTGCCGGCCCCCTGGATCGCCTGCGAACTCGGCTGGTTCGTCGCGGAATTCGGTCGCCAGCCCTGGGCGATCGGCGAAGTGCTGCCGACCTTCCTGGCCACTTCGAGCCTGACCACCGCCGATCTGATCTTCTCGCTCGCCGGCTTCCTGTTCTTCTACACGGTGCTGTTGGTGATCGAGATCTTCCTGATGCAGAAGTACGCCCGCCTCGGCCCGAGTTCGCTCGGAACCGGCCGCTACCACTTCGAAACCGCCGGTGCGCGCACCGTCGCGGCCGAATGAGGGAGACGATCATGCTCGACTACGAGACGCTGAAACTCGTCTGGTGGGGCCTCGTCGGGGCGCTCCTCATCGGCTTCGCGATCACCGACGGCATGGACATGGGGGTCGGCTCGCTCCTGCCCTTCGTGGCGAAGACCGACACCGAACGCCGGGTCGCGATCAACACCGTCGGCCCCCACTGGGACGGCAACCAGGTCTGGTTCATCACCGCCGGCGGCGCGATCTTCGCCGCCTGGCCGGCGGTCTACGCCGCCGCCTTCTCCGGCTTCTACATGGCGATGTTGCTGGTGCTGTTCGCCCTGTTCTTCCGTCCGGTCGGCTTCGACTATCGTTCGAAGATCGAAGATCCGCGCTGGCGCTCCGCCTGGGACTGGGGCCTGTTCGCCGGTGGCGCGATACCCGCCCTGATCTTCGGCGTCGCCTTCGGCAATCTGCTGCAGGGTGTCCCCTTCCGCCTCGACGACCTGCTGCGCGCCCATTATCAGGGCTCGCTGTTCGGGGCGCTGCTGCCGCTGCTCAATCCCTTCGCGCTGCTCTGCGGCGCGATCAGCCTCGCCATGCTCGCCGCCCACGGCGGCGTCTGGCTGGCGTTGCGCGCCTCCGGTGAGGTCGCCGAGCGCTCGACCCGTCTCGTCGTGCGGCTCGCACCGCTGGTCACCGTCGCCTTCGGCCTCGCCGGCATCTGGGTCTGGCTCGGCATCGACGGCTTCCGGATCGTCTCCGCCCCCGCCCACGGGGCCCAGCCGAACCCGCTCGCCAAGGAGGTGATCCGCGCCGCCGGAGCCTGGTTCGACGTCTATCGTGACGTCCCCGCCGCGATCCTCGCACCGGTCCTCGGTCTCCTCGGTCCGCTCGCCACCGCCGGTCTGGTCGCCGCCCGCCGGCCCGGTCTCGGCTTCGTCACCAGCGGCCTCGGCATGGCCGGGATCATCGCCACCGCCGGCCTGTCGATGTTCCCGTTCGTCCTGCCGTCGAGCCTCGACCCCCGCTCCAGCCTGACGGTGTGGGACGCGGTGTCGAGCCACCTGACCCTGACGGTGATGTTCTGGGCAGTGGTGATCTTCCTGCCGCTGGTCCTCGCCTACACGGTCTGGTGCTACGCCGCGATGTGGGGCCGGGTGACGGCCGGCGAGATCGAAGCCCGTTCGCATTCCGCCTATTGAGAAGGGAGACGTCCGATGTGGTACTTCGCCTGGATTCTCGGGGTCACCGCGGCGGC
>CALFRR010000055.1 GCA_937919435.1 uncultured Alphaproteobacteria bacterium
CCAGATCGTCAGCGATGCGAGCGCAGACAGCACGAACGCCGCGTAGATGGCCCAGCGCGAAGCGCGCCAGCCGTAGACCTCGGCGAGCACGTCGCCGACGATGTAGACCAGCGGGAACAGGAACACGCCGCCGTCGACGATCAGCGGTCCGGCCGCAATCAGTTTCACCGCGACGATGTTGCTGATCAGGAGGAGCCCGATGAAGGTCGCGACGATGATCGCATAGCGATGACCCAGCGCCGCGGCGCGTTCGCCCGGCGCGCCGACTTCGGGTGCAGCGGTCTCAGTCGTCAACTCGACCGACCCCGAGCGCGCCGTGGATGAGATCCATGTTGAGCTTCGCCGCCACCCGCGCTCCCCCGCCCGCGGCGATGATCAGCTGCTGCGGGCCCGGGGGCACGATGTCACCGGCAGCGTAGATGCCCCGAATCGAGGTCTCTCCACGGTCGCTCACGACCACGAGCCCCCAGTCATCGCGTTCGATCGGCTGATCGCCGAAGCCCGGGCCCGGCCGAACCCGCCGGTGCTGCCGGCGGAAGGGGCCGACTTCCATGCCCGGCAGGCGGCCCGTGCCGCGGGGCGGGAGATCGGCGAGGCCGGAGCCACGCCCTGAGAGACTTCTGATACTGGGCTCATGAACGACGACGGCCGGCGCTCGCACGCCGGCCGCTCGCCTTCGTCTCGCCGACGGTCGTCAGCGCTGGACCACCACCGGCGTGCCGATGCGGACCCGATCATAGAGATCGACGACGTGTTCGTTGAACATGCGGATGCAGCCGTAGGAGGCGCGGGTGCCGATCGACGAACGCCGGTTGGTGCCGTGGATGGCGTATTCGGTGCCCGACAGCAGCATGGCGCGCGGTCCGAGCGGATTGGCCGGCCCCGGCGGCACCAGATCCGGCAGGCTCGGCTTGTCGCGCTTCACCTCGGCCGGCGGACCCCAGATCGGATCGACCTCCATCCGGCCGATGGTGGTGGCGCCCGCCCATTCCTTGCCCGGCATGCCGACGGCGATCGGATAGCGGATCGCCCGACCGTCGCCCAGAACGTAGTAGAGGCGGCGCTCGGAGGTGCGCACGACGATCGTCCCGGCGGCGACCGGTTCGGCGAAGGCGACGACCTCACGGTCGAGAACCTGGGTCGAGCCCTTCGCGTCGGCCGGTCCGGCGGCAGCGACGGCCACGGCGATGCTGCCCGCGAAGATCGCGGCCTTCATTCCCATCGATGCCATAGAACATCTCTCCTCGTCGTCGAGAGACGAATGCGTCCCGTGAGGAGAGATGATCCGATAAACTTCTCGAGAAATCGCAAGGATACGTGGTATCCGAAGCGTTCTCGGGTTTGGTTCGCGAAGTCTGAACTTCGACGGACCGCGGAAGGCGGCGGCGGAGACGAAGAGGCCCCGGATCGCTCCGGGGCCTCGATTCTCGTGGCGGTGCAGTGATCGCTCAGTGACGGTTCTGCCGGTTCTCGATGAGGTCGTCGACCACCGTCGGATCGGCGAGCGTCGAGGTGTCGCCGAGGCTGTCGAAGCTGTCCTCGGCGATCTTCCTGAGGATCCGGCGCATGATCTTGCCGGAGCGGGTCTTCGGCAGGCCGGGCGAGAACTGGATCAGATCGGGCGAGGCGATCGGGCCGATCTCCTTCCTCACCCAGGCGACCAGTTCCTTCCGGAGCTTCTCGGTCGGCTCCTCGCCGCTCATCAGGGTGACGTAGGCGTAGATGCCCTGGCCCTTCAGATCGTGCGGATAGCCGACCACCGCGGCTTCGGCGACCTTCGGGTGGGCGACCAGCGCGCTCTCGACTTCCGCCGTGCCCATCCGGTGGCCGGAGACGTTGATCACGTCGTCGACCCGGCCGGTGATCCAGTAGTAGCCGTCGGCGTCGCGCCGGCAGCCGTCGCCGGTGAAGTACATGCCCTTGTAGGCGGAGAAGTAGGTCTGGACGAAGCGCTCGTGGTCGCCGAACACGGTGCGCATCTGGCCCGGCCAGCTGTCGGTGATGACCAGATTGCCCTCGGTCGCCCCTTCCAGGATCTTGCCTTCGGCATCGACCACCGCCGGCTGGACGCCGAAGAACGGTCGCGTCGCCGAGCCCGGCTTCAGTGCGGTGGCGCCGGGCAGCGGGGTGATCAGGATGCCGCCGGTCTCGGTCTGCCACCAGGTGTCGACGATCGGGCAGCGCTCGTCGCCGACGACGCGGTGGTACCAGAGCCAGGCTTCCGGATTGATCGGCTCACCGACCGATCCGAGGATCCGGAGCGAGGCGCGCGAGGTCTTCTTCACCGCCTCCTCGCCGGCGCCCATCAGCGAGCGGATCGCGGTCGGGGCGGTGTAGAAGATGTTGACGCCGTGCTTGTCGATCACCTCCCAGAAGCGCGAGGCCGACGGATAGGTCGGGATGCCCTCGAACATCAGGGTCGTCGCGCCGTTGGCGAGCGGGCCATAGACGATGTAGCTGTGGCCGGTGACCCAGCCGACGTCGGCGGTGCACCAGTAGACGTCGCCCGGATGGTAGTCGAAGACGTATTCGTGGGTCGTCGAGGCATAGACCAGATAGCCGCCGGTGGTGTGCAGCACGCCCTTCGGCTTGCCGGTCGAACCCGAGGTGTAGAGGATGAACAGCGGATCCTCCGCGTTCATCGGTTCGGGCGGGCAGTCGGTGGAGACCTTGCCGGCCTCCTCGTCGTACCAGTAGTCGCGGCCGGCGGTCATCGCCACGTCGCCGCCGGTGCGGCGGACGACCAGCACCGAGGTGACCGCGGGCTGGTTGGCGATGGCGGCGTCGACGTTGGCCTTGAGCGGCACCCGGCGGCCGCCGCGCAGACCTTCGTCGGCGGTGATCACCACGGTCGAGCCGCAGTCCTCGATGCGGCCGCCGAGGCTGTCGGGCGAGAAGCCGCCGAAGACGATCGAATGGATGGCGCCGATCCGGGCGCAGGCGAGCATCGCGTAGGCGGCCTCGGGGATCATCGGCAGGTAGATCGTCACCCGATCGCCCTTCTTCACGCCGTGCGCCTTGAGGACGTTGGCGAAGCGCGAGACCTCGTCCTTGAGGCGGGCGTAGGTGATCTTGGCGTCTTCGGCCGGGTTGTCGCCCTCCCAGATGATCGCGATCTTGTCGGGCGTCTTCTCGGCATGGCGATCGACGCAGTTGTAGGAGACGTTGAGCTCGCCGTCCTCGAACCACCTGATCGACACGTTGTGCGGGTCGTAGCTGGTGTTCTTCACCTTGGTGAAGGGCTTCGACCAATCGAGACGGCCGGCGATCTCCCCCCAGAAGCCGTTCGGGTCGGTGATCGACCTCTCGTACATCGCCTTGTACTTCGCATCGTCGACGAGGGCGGTCGCCGCGATCTGCGACGGCACCTCGAACACGTTCTCGGACATGGACTGCCTCCCCTGAAATCGGATGGATGGCGACGGGTGGCCCCCGCCCCCTCGTCTCCTCCCGGGGGGCGACGGCACCGGTCGCTCGTCGGGGCGCATTATGCGACATCCGGTCTCAGCGTCCACACGTAGCCCGACAGACTTTGGTCGGGACCCGTGGCGAAAAATGCTTGTGGGACATCGGGTTGCCGAGACGAAAGTCTGATGGGACGGGTCTCGGGGCGCGGGCCGGGAGATCGCGTCGGCCTCCGCCCCGGGGGTGCCGCGGCCGGTGTGGACCGGGTGCCGGGTTAACGGAAATTCATTTGTCGTCCTAAGGGGGCTCGGCTAGGGTCGCGCACGCCGTCGACGGGGTCGGTGTGGCTCGGACGACGTCCGCCGCGCCGGCCCACGGTCGGCGCATCGGGCCGCCGTCGGCCCTGCCGCCTTCAACCCGGTGACGCCCGCGATGAGACGAGTTCCGCCGCCTCCGATCGATCGCCCGGCGGTCGGCACGGCCGAGGCGGGATCGTGGCGGGTCGCCGTCGCGCTGGTGCTGGCGGCGTCGCTCGCCGCCTGCGGGGCGCTGCCGAGTGCCCCCGACGTCGCCGCCGAACTGCCGGCGCAATGGCGGGAAGGGGCGACGACCACCGTCTCGATCTCGCCGGCATGGGTCGCGGCCTTCGGGTCGGTCGAGCTCGGCCGGCTGGTCGAACTCGCCGAAGCCGACAATCTCGACATCGCCGCCGCCGCCGCGCGGATCGTGCAGGCCGAAGCGACGCTGGCCGGTGCCGCCGCGGATCTCGGGCCGACCGTCTCGGGATCGGCCGATTCCAGCCGCCGGCTGACGCCGGGCACCGCATCGCGGTCGAGCCCGCCGTTCCACGGCACGGTGTCGAACAGCTTCGGCCTGTCCGCCGACGTCTCGTGGCGGCTCGATCTGAACGGGAGGCTCCGGGCGCTCGCCGACGCGCAGAGGGCGACGCTGGAGGCGAGCCGCTTCGATCGCGAGGCGGTGCGGCTCAGCACCGTCACCACGCTGGTCGACGCCTATCTGTCGCTCGCCGCGGCGGAGGATCAGCTGCGGATCGCCCGCGAGAACGCCGAGATCGCCGAACGCACCTTGGGGGTGATCCGCCGGCGGTTGGAGGTCGGCACGGCCACCGCGCTCGATCTCGCCCAGCAGGAGAGCGTGGTGGCGACCCAGCGCGCCGCGATCCCCGATCTCGAGATCACCCGCCGCCGCCAGAAGATCGCCATCGCGGTGCTGACCGGCCGGGCGCCGGAGGCGCTCACCGTCACCGGCACCGGGCTCGGCCGGTTGAAGCTGCCGAAGGTGTCGGCGGGGTTGCCGTCGCGGCTGCTCGTCCGCCGGCCGGACATCGCCGAGGCCGAGGCGCGGCTCTCGGCCCAGGCGGCGAACGTCGAGGCGGCGCGCGCGGCGTTCCTGCCGGACGTGTCGCTGACCGGCTCGGGCGGGCTGTCCAGCGCCTTCCTGAAGAACCTGCTGCGGCCGGAGGCGCTGCTCGCGTCGATCTCCGGATCGGTCACCGAGACGATCTTCGACGGCGGCGCGAAACAGGCGGATCTCGACACCGCCCGGGCCCGCCATGCCGAACTCGCCGCCTCCTATCGCAAGACGGTGCATTCCGCCCTCGCCGACGTCGAGAACGCGCTGGTCGAGATCGAGCAGACCCGGCGCCACGAAGTGTTGCAGACCGCGGTGGTGACGGCGGCGCGCAAGGCGCAGCGGCTGACCGAGGAACGCCTCGCCGAGGGCACCATCGCGGTGACCACCGTGCTCGATGCCGAGCGTACCCTGTTCCAGGCCGAACAGACGCTGGTCGGCGTCCGCCTGTCGCGGTTCCAGGCCGTCGTGTCGCTGGCGGCGGCGCTCGGCGGCGGCTGGGAACGCGGGACGGAGGCACCGGCACCCCCCCTGCCGAAAGCCGATCCATGAGCAAGACCAGAACCTTCTTCGTCCTCCTGGCGGTCGTGGCCGCGGGCGGCGCCGCGGCAGTCCATTGGCGCGACCGACTGCCGGCGCCGATCGCCGCGCTGATTCCGTCGGCCTCGGTCAAGGCCCCGACGACCGCCGAGGCGCCGCCGCCCGGTGGACCCGGCGGTCCCGGCGGCCCCGGCGGGGGCGGTCGTCGCGGCGGTCCGATGGACGGGCCGACCCCGGTGCTCACCGCCCGGGTCGAACGGCGCGACGTCGACGTGGTGTTCGACGGGATCGGCACGGTGCAGGCGTCGGCGACGGTGACGGTCCGCTCGCAGGTGCAGGGCATCCTGCGCGAGATCGCCTTCACCGACGGTCAGGAGGTCGCCAAGGGCGACGTCCTCGCGCGGATCGATCCGTCGAGCTACAGGGCGACCTACGATCAGGTGGTGGCGAAGCGGGAGCAGGACGAAGCGGAGCTGCGCAACGCCCGCGCCGATCTCGAACGCTACACCCGGCTCGCCCTGTCGGAATCCGGGTCGCGCCAGCAGGCCGACACCCAGCGGGCGACGGTGGCCAAGCTCGAGGCGCAGCTGAAGATCGACCAGGGGCAGATCGACGCCGCCAGGGTCGATCTCGACAACACCACGATCGTCGCGCCGATCTCGGGCCGTACCGGCATCCGCTCGGTCGATCCCGGCAATCTGGTGCGAACCACCGACACCGGCGGAATCGTCACCATCGCCCGGCTGAAGCCGATCAACGTCGTCTTCACCCTGCCGCAGCAGCAACTCGCCCAGGTGCTGGCGGCGCAGCGGCGCGGGAGCGTGCCGGTCGAGGTGCTGGGGGCCGACCGGCGGACGGTGGTCGACAGCGGCACCGTCGAGGTGGTCGACAATCAGGTCGATTCGACCACCGGCACGGTGAAGATCCGGGCGAGCCTGCCCAACCTGACGTCGTTGCTCTGGCCCGGCCAGTTCGCCGACGTCCGGATCCGCGTCGACACCACCCGCGATGCGCTGGTGGTGCCGACCTCCGCCGTCCAGCGCGGCGCCGACGGGGCCTTCGTCTATGTCCTCGGCGCCGAAGACAAGGTGATGCGGCGGCCGGTCGAGATCGCGCGTCAGGACGAGATCCGGGCGGTCGTCGCCTCCGGTCTCGACGGCAGCGAAACGGTGGTGACCACCGGCTTCTCGCGGCTGACCGACGGCACCCGGGTCAAGCCGACGGATTCCTCGGGCGGTGCGCTCCAGGGGGCGGCGAGCGCGGCCCCGACGCCGAAACCGGCCACGGTCGCACCGGGCGTTCCCGGTCCCGGCGGCGACGCGGCGGCCGGTCGGCGGCCGCGGGGCGAGGGCGGCGGACGGCGTCCGGGCGGTGAAGGGTCGGCTGCCGTTTCCGGCGGGGCGAGCGGGGGGAGCGACGGGCCGGCGAAGTCGAGCGATCGACCGGCGGCGACCGGACCGCGCCCATGAGCGTCTCGACGCCCTTCATCGAGCGGCCGATCGCCACGTCGCTGCTCGCGGCGGCGATCCTGGTGGTCGGCATCCTCGGCTTCCGGGCGTTGCCGGTGTCGTCGCTGCCGCAGGTCGACTTTCCCTCGATCGAAGTCACGACGCGGATGCCGGGCGCCGACCCGGACACCATCGCGACCATCGTCACGGCGCCGCTGGAGCGCCAGTTCGGCCAGATCCCGTCGCTGGCGATGCTCTCCTCGGAGAGCTCCTACGGCCTGTCGCGGGTCACGCTGCAGTTCGATCTCGACCGCGACATCGACGCGGCGGCGCAGGACGTCCAGTCGGCGATCAACGCTTCGACCTCGAGCCTGCCGTCCGGTCTGCCCTATCCGCCGGTCTATTCGAAGGTCAATCCGGCGGACACGCCGATCCTGACCCTGGCGCTGACCACCGAGACCCAGTCGCAGCGGGTGCTCTCCGACCTCGCCGACACGCTGATCTCGCCGCGGCTCGCCGAGGTTTCCGGCGTCGGCCGGGTGTCGATCGCCGGCGGGGTCCGGCCGGCGGTGCGGATCCGCGCCGATCTCGCCCGGCTCGCCGGCTATGGACTGACCCTCGACGCGCTGCGCACGGCGATCGTGGCGACCAATGTCGCCGGGTCGAAGGGAGCGCTCGACGGACTGCACCAGTCCTACACGATCGGCGCCAACGATCAGATCGCCGCCCCGGCGATGTTCGAGAAGGTGGTGGTGGCGACCCGGTCCGGCGTGCCGGTGATGCTCGGCGACGTCGCCGAGGTGATCGAGGGGCTCGAGGACGCCTTCGTCGGCGGTTGGTACAAGGGCCGCTCGGCGGTGATCGTCGACATCCAGAAGCAGCCCGGCGCCAACACCGTGGAGACGGTGCGTCGGCTCCAGCAGGAGATTCCGCGGCTCGAGCGGTCGCTGCCGGCGGGCACCCGGCTCGAGGTGGTGCACGACCGCACCGACACGATCCGCGCCTCGATCGCCGACGTCGAGTTCACTCTGGTGCTGTCCGCCGCACTGGTGGTGCTGGTGGTGCTGCTGTTCCTGCGCTCGATCGGGGCGACGATCATCGCCGGTGTGGCACTGCCGCTGTCGATCGTCGCCACCTTCGCGGTGATGTGGGCGGCCGGCTTCAGTCTCGACAACCTGTCGCTGATGGCGCTGACCATCGGCACCGGTTTCGTCGTCGACGATGCGATCGTGATGATCGAGAACATCGTCCGCCGCCGCGAGGGCGGGCTCGACGCCTGGGAGGCGGCCAAACAGGGTGCAGGCGAGATCGGCTTCACGGTGATCTCGCTGACCCTGTCGCTGATCGCGGTGTTCATCCCGCTCCTGTTCATGACCGGGCTGGTCGGGCGGATGTTCCGCGAGTTCGCGCTGACCCTGACCATCGCGGTGGTGGTGTCGGCGGTGGTCTCGCTGACGCTGACGCCGATGATGTGCGCGCGCATGTCGACCCGGCCGGCGCCGCGGCACGGGCCGCTCGGCATTCTGCTGGCGGCGGCCGAATGGCCGATCACGGCGATGGCGCGCGGCTACGGGGCGAGCCTCGGCTGGGCGCTCGCCCACCGCCGGATGGTGCTCGCGGTCACTCTGGCGACGCTCGGGTTGACCGCCTGGCTCTATGTCGAGAGCCCCAAGGGCTTCCTGCCGACCCAGGACACCGGCCTTATCACGGTGGTGCTGGAAGGCGCACCGCAATCCTCCTTCACCGAGATGCGGCGCCTGCAGGGCGAGGTGGCGGCGGCCTTCGAGCGCGATCCGGACGTCGCCGGGGTGGTCTCGGTGCTCGGCATCGGCAGCCTCAACGCGACCGGCAACACGGCGCGGATGACCGTCGATCTGAAACCGCGCGACGGGCGCACGGCGACCGCCGCCGAGATCGCCGAGCGACTGCGCCGGGAAGGCGCGGCGGTGCCGGGGGCGACGGTCTGGGTGCAACCGGTCCAGGACGTCCGCATCGGCATGCGGACCAGCCGGTCGCAATACCAGTACACGCTGACCGGCACCGATCAGCGGCTGGTCTCGGACGGCGCCGATGCGCTGATCGAGGCGCTGTCGCGGCGTCCGGAGGTCCGCCACGTCGCTTCGGAGACCCAGAAGGGCGGTTTCGGGGTGCGGGTCGAGATCGATCGCGATCGCGCCGGGATGCTCGGCGTCACCGTCCAGGCGATCGACGACGCGATCTCCAACGCCTTCGCCCAACGCCAGATCTCGACCATCTACGCCCAGTCGAACCAGTACCGGGTGGTGCTGGAGGCCGATCCCGCCCAGGGGCGCGACGCGACGGCGCTCGATCGGATCCGGGTCGCCGGGACCGGCAACGCGCTGGTGCCGCTGGCCGCGGTGGCGCGGATCAAGCGCACCGTGGTGCCGTTGTCGATCGCCCGCCAGGAACAGTTTCCGGCGGCGACGATCTCCTTCGACACGGCGCCGGGCGTGTCGCTCGAGCGGGCGCTGGCGGTGATCGAGGAGGCGCGCCACGAGATCGGTCTTTCCGACGCGGTGATCGGCCATGCCGATGCCGATGCGGCGGAGTTCTCGCGGGCGTTGGATTCGCAGCCGTGGCTGATCCTGGCGGCGGTGGCGACCATCTACATCGTCCTCGGGGTGCTCTACGAGAGCTTCGCCCACCCCTTCACCATCCTGACGACACTGCCGTCGGCCGGCGTCGGGGCGCTGATCGCGCTCAGGCTGACCGGGCAGGAGTTGTCGCTGGTCGCGTTGATCGGCATCGTGCTGCTGATGGGCATCGTCAAGAAGAACGCGATCATGATGATCGACTTCGCCATCGTCGCCGAACGGGCTCGCGGTCTCGCTCCCGAGGCGGCGATCGTCGAGGCCTGCGAGCGGCGGTTCCGGCCGATCATGATGACGACCCTCGCGGCGCTGCTCGGCGCGGTGCCGCTGGCCTTCGCCCAGGGCACCGGCTCGGAGCTGCGGGTGCCGCTCGGGGTGACGATCATCGGCGGCCTGCTGCTCAGCCAGCTGCTCACCCTCTACACGACGCCGGTGATCTATCTGGCGGTCGAACGGCTGGTCGTTCGGCTGACCGGCCACACCTCGGCGGGCAATCCGGCCCTGCTCGCCGAAGCCGGTGACCGGCCGGAGGCGCCCGCGGAGGCGGGCGGGGGAGGGCCGCGATGATCGAGATCTCGCGCCCGTTCATCCTGCGGCCGGTGGGCACGACGCTGCTCGCCATCGGCCTGCTGATCGCCGGGGTGATCGCCTGGTTCCAGCTGCCGGTGGCGAGCCTGCCGGCGGTCGATCTGCCGACCATCCGGGTCAGCGTGTCGCGGCCGGGGGCGGATCCGGCGACGATGGCGGCGAGCGTCGCCGCGCCGCTCGAACGCCACCTCGGGGCGATCGCCGGGGTGAGCGAGATCACCTCGTCGTCGTCGCTCGGGTCGAGCTGGATCACCGTGCAGTTCGATCCCTCGCGCAACGTCGACGGCGCCGCCCGCGATGCGCAGGCGGCGATCAACGCGGCGGCGAGCGATCTGCCGAGCGATCTCAATTCGGCGCCGACGGTCAGGAAGATGAACCCGGCGGCGATGCCGGTGCTGATCCTGGCGCTGACCTCGGAGACGATGTCGATCTCCGAACTCTACGACGTCGCCGACACGGTGATCGTCCAGCGCCTGTCGCAGGTCTCCGGGGTGGCCAACGTCGACGTCGCCGGCGGCGACCAACCGGCGATCCGGGTCCGGGTCGATTCGGCGCGCGCCGCGGCGGCCGGCATCGGCCTCGAACAGATCCGCAAGGCGATCGCCGCGGCCAACCAGAACGGCGCGCTCGGCGCGATCCAGGGGCCGGAGACGGTCGAGACCATCGACACCAGCGATTCGCTGAAGGATCCCGCCGAATTCGCCCGGATCATCGTGCGGGCGAGCAACGGCGCGATCGTGCGCCTCGCCGACGTCGCCTCGGTGATCGGTGGGGTGCGCAACACCCGGGCGGTCGGCTGGTACGGTGCCGAAGGCACGCTGCGGCCGGCGCTGCTGCTGTTCGTCACCAAACAGGGCGACGCCAACGTCATCGACACGGTCGATCGGGTGAAGGCGCTGCTGCCCGAGCTGAAGCGCTGGATTCCCGCCGGGGTCGATTTCCACGTGGTCAACGACCGGACGGTGACGATCCGGGCCGGTGTCACCGACACGATGCGCACCCTGGCGATCTCGGTCAGTCTGGTGATGGCGGTGGTGGTCCTGTTCCTCGGGCGGCCGACGCCGACCATCGCCGCGGGCATCACGGTGCCGCTGTCGCTCTGCGGAACCTTCGTGGCGATGTGGATCGCCGGATTCTCGATCGACAACCTGTCGCTGATGGCGCTGACCATCGCGGTCGGCTTCGTCGTCGACGACGCCATCGTGATGATCGAGAACATCCATCGGCGGCGGGCCGGCGGCATGTCCGGGCTCGCCGCGGCGATCGCGGGATCGCGGCAGATCGCCTTCACCGTGGTGGCGATCGGCCTGTCGCTGGTCGCCGCCTTCATCCCGCTGATGTTCACCGGCGGCATCGTCGGCAAGTTCTTCGCCGAGTTCTCGTTCACCATGACCTTCGCGATCGTGGTGTCGACGGTGGTGTCGCTGACGCTGACACCGATGATCTGCGGTCGTTTCGCTCCGGTCGGTCCGCCGAACCGGCTCGAGCGGGTGGCGGATCGGTTGCTCGGACGCACCTCCGCGCTCTATGGACGGTCGCTCGGCTTCTCGTTGCGTCATCCCTGGGCGATGGTCGCGGTGGCGAGCCTCACCGTCGGCCTGACCGTGTGGCTGTTCGCCCAGCTGCCCAAGGGATTCGTGCCGCAGGACGACACCGCCCTGGTGTTCGGCTTCACCGAGGCCTCGCCCGACGTCTCGTTCCCGGCGATGTCCGATCTGCAGCGCAAGGCGACCGAGATCGTGCTGGCCGACCCGATGGTCAAGGGGACCGCGTCGTCGGTCGGCGGCGGTTTGTGGGGGACGGTCAACCAGGGACGGATGTTCCTGTCGCTGAAGACCGTGTCGGAAGGCGGCGAGCCCTCGCGCACGGTGATCGCCCGGCTCCGCGGCAAGCTCTCGTCGCTCGCCGGGATCCGCGTGTTCATGGCGCCGATGCAGGATCTGCACGTCGGCGGGCGGCAGGGCAAGTCGCCCTACCAGTTCACCCTGTGGGATCCCGATCTCGACGAGCTGCTGCAATGGAGCCCGAAGATCGTCGACGCCCTGTCGAAGGTGCCGGAGATCGTCGACGTCTCGGCGGATCGGCAGGCGGCGGGGCTGCAGGCCGACGTGGTGGTCGACCGGGTCGCCGCCTCGCGGCTCGGCGTGGCGATCCGGGACATCGACGCGGCGCTCGCCAACGCCTTCGCCCAGCGACAGGTGTCGACCATCTCGGGGCCGCGCAACCAGTACAAGGTGGTGCTGGAGGTGACCGCGGACCGGGCCCGCGATCCCGGCGACATCGAGGGCCTGTGGGTCTCGACCTCGGACGGACGGCAGGTGCCGCTCGCCGCGGTCGCCAAGATCGAACGGCACACCGCACCGCTCGCCGTCAATCATCAGGGCCAGTTCCCGGCGATCACCATCACCTGGGACGTGGCGCCCGGCAGCAACCTCGACGAGGCCTCGCGCAAGGTCCGCGAGACCGTCGCCGCGCTCCATCCGCCGGACAGCCTGCACACCGAGTTCGCCGGCGACGCCAAGGCGTTCGGGGCGGCGTCGACCTCGACCTGGCTCCTGGTGGTGACCGCGCTGATCGCCGTCTACATCATCCTCGGGGTGCTCTACGAGAGCCTGATCCATCCGCTGACGATCATTTCGACCCTGCCGCCGGCCGGGCTCGGGGCGCTGATCGCGCTGAAGCTGTTCGGCATGCAGCTCGATCTGGTCGGGATCATCGGCATCATCCTGCTGATCGGTATCGTCAAGAAGAACGGCATCCTGCTGGTCGACTTCGCGGTGATGCTGCGCCGGGAGGGGCGGGACGCGATGGCGGCGGTCCGCGAAGCTTCGGTCGAACGGTTCCGGCCGATCCTGATGACGACGCTCGCAGCGCTGCTCGGTGCGGTGCCGCTGGTGATCGCCACCGGGGCGGGGGCCGAGATGCGCCGTCCGCTCGGGGTGACGATCGTCGGCGGGCTGGTGGTCAGTCAGGTGTTGACGCTCTACACGACCCCGGCGATCTATCTGCTGATGGATCGACTCGGCGCCCGGTTCCGCCGGCGTCGCGCCGCCGTCCAGCCGCAGCCGGCGGAATGATCCGCGGCATCGTCTCCTCCCCGTCCGCGAAGTCGCTCCGACCATGTCCGCCGATCGCACCCCCGTCTCCGCCGCCGTCCTCGATCGTCTCCGGGCGATCGTCGGCGCGTCCCACGTGGTGACCGATCCGACCGACACGGCGCCTCACCTCGAGGAGCGGCGCGGCCTCTACCACGGGCGGACGCCGGCGGTGGTGAAGCCGAAGACCACGGCGGAGGTCGCGGCGATCCTGCGGCTGGCCGATGCCGAAGGGCTGAAGATCGTGCCGCAGGGTGGCAACACCGGGCTGGTCGGCGGGCAGACGCCGTCGGCGGCGGGCGACGAGATCGTGCTGTCGCTGCTCCGCCTCGACCGGATCCGCGAGGTCGATCCGACCTCGGAGACGATGACGGTGGAGGCCGGGGTGACGCTCGCCGCGGTCCAGGCGGCGGCGGCGGCGGTCGACCGGCTGTTCCCGCTGTCGCTCGCCTCGGAAGGGAGCTGCACGATCGGCGGCAACCTCGCCACCAACGCCGGCGGCTCGGCGGTGATCGCCCATGGCAACGCCCGCGATCTGGTGCTCGGACTGGAAGTCGTGCTGGCCGACGGGCGGGTGCTCGACGGGCTCGGCAAGCTCCGCAAGGACAACACCGGCTACGATCTGAAGCACCTGTTCATGGGCTCGGAGGGCACCCTCGGGGTGATCACCGCGGCGGTCCTGAAGCTCTTTCCGCGGCCGCGGGCGATCGCCACCGCCTTCGTCGCGACGCCGTCGCCGGCCGCCGCGGTCGATCTGCTGGGGCGGGCGCGGACCGCCTTCGGCGGCGATCTGACCGCCTTCGAGCTGATGTCGCGGTTCGGGCTCGATCTGGTGCTGACCCATCTGCCGGGCGCCCGCGACCCGATCTCCGGCCGCCACGCGTGGTATGCCCTGATCGAGGTGTCCTCGACCACCACCCGCGATCTCGCCGAGCGGCTCGAGACGTTCCTCGGCGAGGCGATGGAGGCCGGCGAGGTGGCCGACGGGACGATCGCCGAGAGCCTCGAGCGGCGGGCGGCGCTGTGGCGGCTCCGGGAGTCGCTCTCCGACGTGCAGCGGCTGGAGGGCGGTTCGATCAAGCACGACGTCTCGGTGCCGATCGCGGCGGTCCCGCAGGTGATCGCCGAGGGCATCGCGGCGGCGGAACGGGTGGTGCCGGGGATCCGGCCGGTGCCGTTCGGCCATCTCGGCGACGGCAACATCCACTTCAACTTCTCTCAGCCGGTCGGGGCCGACAAGGACGCCTATCTCGCGCGCTGGGACGAGGTGAACCGGGCGGTGCACGGCGTCGTCCTGGCCCACGGCGGGTCGATCTCGGCGGAACACGGGATCGGCCGGCTCAAGCGGGAGTTGCTCGCCGAGGTCGAGGACCCGGTGGCGCTCGCGGTGATGCGGGCGCTGAAGGCGACCCTCGATCCGAAGGGGCTGCTCAATCCGGGCAAGGTGATCTGAGGCCGAACCCGCGGCGAAGTTCGGCGCAACGGCCGTATCGCGGCCGGAGATCGGCCGCGATACGGCCGGAGGCAGCCGTGTCGTCCATGCATCACACCGGCGGTGATGTCGGCCATAGCCATGCAATTTCGCATGCCTGTTCTCCCGCCTCGCCCTGGTTGTGCGCAGCCATATTCGACGTTAGTATCATTCTCGCATCTTGGCTCCCCGGCCTGGATGCATGCCCTCCTTGGGCGTTTCCTCCCTAGACTTCGGCCGCCTTCGGGCGGCCTTTCTTTTTTCGGGCACTGCCATCGCGGCGGGAGGAGAAACGTCGGTCTTGATCCGGGCGGACGGCCGTGCTTTGCCGGAGGGGCCGGTCGCGGACCGGCGGTCCCGACGACGAGGCTTCCCCCATGCAGCGCATCCGTTTCCGCCGGCCGGACGACTGGCACGTCCATTTCCGCGACGGCGCGATTCTCGGCGAGGTGGTGCCGCACACCGCGCGGGCCTTCGGGCGGGCGGTGGTGATGCCCAATCTGGTGCCGCCGGTGACCACCACCGCGGCGGCCCTGGCCTATCGCGAGCGGGTGCTCGCCGCGGTTCCCGCCGGGGTCCGGTTCGAACCGTTGATGACCGCCTATCTCACCGACGACAGCGATCCCGCCGATCTGGTCGCCGGCCACCGCGACGGCGTGCTGTTCGCCGTCAAGCTCTATCCGGCCCACGCCACCACCAACTCGCAGGTCGGGGTCGGCGCGATCGCGTCGTCATTGGTGGTCTATCTGGGAGTCCTGATCCCAGCAGTGGTGGAGAACCGCCTGCTGACCACCGTCGTGGCGGTGGGTGCGATCGCGGTACTCACCTTCCTGAACACCCAAGGGGTTGTGACCGGCGGTTTCGTCTCCCTCATCCTCACGATCCTCAAGGTTGTGCCGCTGCTGCTGATCGGCACGCTCGGATTCTTGGCCTTCGATGCCTCGAACCTCGGGCCGTTCAACTCCAGCGGCCTGCCGCCGCTGGAGGTGCTCACTGCGGTCATGGCCTACACCTTGTTCTCCTTCATCGGTGTCGAAGCCGCCACCATCCCAGCCGGTGACGTGCACGAACCTGACA
>CALFRR010000056.1 GCA_937919435.1 uncultured Alphaproteobacteria bacterium
GGAAAACTGCTCTCGACGTAAGATCGGATACATCGCTCGGGTCCTGTCGGTGGTGATGGATGCGCCCGGTCGGTCGGCGGCGGGCGAGTGCGGAGGGCCGGGAGGCGGACGGCGTCCTGTTGTGCGCCGGCCGGGCCGGTCCGGAAGTGGTCGACGCCCGGGCGGCGTCGCAGCCTCCGACGGATCGGCACGGCGCGGCGCCGGTCGACCGTCGTCCCCGTCCGCGTGTCGCCTCGAACCGCTCGCGAGGTGTGCGAAGAAGAGACCCGCGGCCGAGCGCTGTCAAATCCATTTTTATCTGGTGACAGCGGCTTTCATCACATGAAAGAACCTGCGAATGCTCGGCATCTGCGAAGACTTCGGCCGAAATCGGCGGGGCCTTCCGTGTCCGGGGAGGCACGGCGAGACGGCGGTCGCTCCGGCATGGCGACGATCCGCCGCGCCGAGGCCGGGGGCCGCTCGCTCGTCGTCGCGGTGCGACGACCCGGTTCTCCGTGGCACCGGCCGGTCCGCCGCGCCGGTTTCACCGGTCGTCCCTGCGGGCGGTGAGACACGGAAGCCCCGGCGCGATCGAACGACGATACCCGAGTGGCGATTCCGCCGGAAGCCCGCCGGCACCGACGCCGAGTGGTCACGGCGGCCTGCGATGATTTTCGGTTGTTCGTCTGGTTTTCGAAAGGCGAAAATCGGCGTGCCGGCGACGGTCCGGTCGATTACGGAGTCCCGTCCCGCGCCCGTCCCCGCTCCCTCGACCCGACGTCTTCGATTGCCGAGATCAGCCGATCGGATGACCTCGGGATCATGCGGTGTGGCCGAGAAGACCGCCCGCGGTGACGTTTGAGAGCCGGCGTAGGTGTGCGCGGACGAAGACGAGCGAAATGGAGAAAGGCGCCGGAGGAGGTGAACGCACGGGCAGGCGTCGCGGGAAGACCGATGCTGCGCGCGAGGAAGACGGTGGGATGGACGAAAGGTCGTTCGGATGCGCTCGCCACGGCGGCGTTCTTCTTTGTCGTATGAATTTCGACGATATGAAAATGGAATCTGCGATGTCGAAATATCCTTGACGGACCTCGCTCCCCCGCGGTCTTCTTCCTCTCGAAACGTGGCTGCGCCTTTCGGGAAGAACGACATGGGCAAGCAGATCGAGATCGAACGGACCGATGGTTCCGTCGTGGCGCCGCCGGTGGAAGGCGGAACGGCCCGTGGTTCCATCCAGTCGGTCGACCGGGCGCTCAACCTGATGATCGCGATCGCCGATCTCGGGGGCGAGGCGACGCTCAGCGCGCTCTCCGAGACCACCGGCCTCAACATCTCCACCTGTCACCATCTGCTGGCGACGCTGATCCGCCGGGGGTTCGTCGCCAAGTCGGTGGGCCGCAAGGGCTATGTCCTCGGCGCCAGGATCCTCTTTCTCGGTCAGGCCTGTCAGCAGGTCGAAGTGCCGCGCCTCGCCGAGCCCTTCGTCGACCGGATCAACCGGACCACCGGCGAAACCGTTCATCTCGCGGTCGTTCAGGGCGACGAGATCGCCACCGTGCTGAAGCGGCAGGCCCGCTATGCGGTGCGCGTCGACGCCGGCACGCTCGGCAAGTCGAATGCCGTGCACGCCACCTCGACCGGCAAGACGATCCTCGCCTGGATGCCCGAGGAGGACGTGGTGCGGATCATCGCGTCGCAGGGCATGCGTGCCTTCACGCCGGCCACGATCACCGACTTCGCCGTCCTGATGGACGAGCTCGCCGCGGTCCGGCGCAACGGTTACGCGATGGACCGAGAAGAATTCCAGCCCGGTGTGGTCTGCATCGGCGCGCCGATCCGCGACCACACCTCCCGTGTCGTCGGTTCGATCAGCGCGTCGGCTCCGACCATGCGGGCGGATGCGAAACATCTCGAGATGATGCGCAACGAGGTCGTCGCCGCGGCGAACGACCTCACCGCCGAACTGAGCGGCGCCGGAGAAGAGAAGGCCAGGAGCCGGCTCGGAGCCTGACGCCGCCGAAATCAACGATAACGATTGGAGGAACGCATGTACGCTCCCGACGACGTGACCGTCAGCCCCGAATTTCCGATCCCCGACCAGATGAAGGCCTGGGTGCTGGGTGGCCCCGAAGAGCTGATCAAGACCACCAAGCCGGTGCCGGTGCCGAAGAAGGCCGAGGTGTTGGTCCGCATCGACGCGATCGCCGTCTGCGCCACCGATCTCGAGATCATCCGTCGCGGCCCGCCGGCCCAGATCGAAGGCGGCGCTCCCTTCAACAAGAACTTCACTCCCGGCCACGAGTACATGGGCACGGTCGTCGCCCTCGGCGCCGGCGTCGACGAGTACCGGATCGGTGACCGCGTCACCGTCGAGATCCATGCCGGCTGCGGCCAGTGCAAGCGCTGCCGCGAAGGCATGTACACCGCCTGCCACAACTACGGCCTCAACTACGGCAAGCTCGACAAGGGCCACCGCGCCAACGGCTTCACCACCGACGGCGGCTTCTGCGAGTATCAGGTCAACCACATCAACACGCTGATCCCGGTCGCGGATTCGATGAGCGACGAGGAGGCGACGCTGGTCGTCACCGCCGGCACCTCGATGTACGGTCTGACCGAACTCGGTGGCCTGATCGCCGGCGAGAGCGTGGTGATCTGCGGCCCCGGCCCGATCGGTCTGCTCGGCGTCGCCGTCGCCAAGGCGCTCGGTGCCCATCCGGTGATCCTCACCGGCACCCGCGACAACCGGCTCAATCTCGGCCTCGAACTCGGTGCCGACGCCGTCGTCAACATCTCCAGGGAGAATGCGGTCGAGGCGGTCAAGCGGATCAACGGCGGCAAGGGCGTCGACTACGTGGTCGAGTGCTCGGGCGCGCCGCAGGCCGCCAACGACGCGCTCTACATGGTCAACCGCGGCGGCAAGATCTGTCTGGCGGCCTTCCCCCACGATCTGGTGCCGATGGACATCGCCCACATCGTCCGCAACAACATCTACCTCTACGGCATCCGTGGCGAGGGCAAGAGCGCGACCCATCGGGCCGAGGCGTTCATGCGCCAGAAGCGCTTCGACGCCACCAAGATCCACACCCACACCTTCTCGCTCGACGATCTGCCGGAAGCGCTGCGCTACGCCCGCGACCGGGTCGAGGACGCGATCAAGGTGGTGGTGAAGACCCGCCTCGCCGAGCCGGCCGAGTGACGTCGTCGTCGGTGCCGGGCCGCCCCCTTGCGGCCCGGCATCCGTCCTCCCGCCGCCCGGCGGGCACAACGGAAGACTGCGATCATGTTGACTTGCGACGACTATCTGACACCGACGACGCTCGCGGCGGCGTTCGATGCAATCGAACGGAACGCCGGCCGCCACCGGCTGATCGCCGGCGGGACCGATCTGCTCTCCTGGGCACGCGAGGGGCGGGCGGGCGACGTCCACGTCCCCGTGCTGATCGACGTCACCCGCATTCCCGAACTCTGCGAACGCCGGGTCGGCGCCGAGCGTGTCCGCTTCGGCGCGGCGACCCCGATCGCCCGCTTCCTCGACGATCGCGCCCTCGCCGCGGCGGTGCCGAGCATGGCCTTCTCGGCGGACTGGTTCGCCTGCGGCCAGATCCGCGAACAGGCGACCGTCGGCGGCAACCTGGTCAACGCCTCGCCGGCCGGTGATGCGATCCCGCCGCTGCTCGCCCAGTCGGCCGAGGTCGAACTCGCCGCGCGGGTCGACGGCGAGATCCGTCTGCGGCGTCTGCCGCTCTCCGATTTCCTCGTTTCCTCCGGTCGGACCCGGCTCGGCGAGAACGAGATCCTGACCGCGATCGAATGCGACGCGCTGCCCGGTCGCGGTGCCGCCTACGAGAAGGTCGGCCACCGCCGGTCGCTGGTCATCTCGGTGGTCTGTCTGGCAGTCGTCGTCGAACTCGACGCCTCCCGCCGCCGCTTCGCCGACGTCCGTCTGGCGCTCGGCGGGGTCGGTCCGGTCGCCCGCCGTCTGCACGCCGTCGAAGACTTCCTGAAGGGCGGCCCGATCGATCGCGAGCGGCTCGAAGCGGCCGCCGAGATGCCGCTCGACTTCGTTCAGTCGCGCTCGCGGCGCGCCTATCGCCGAGAGGTGGTGCGCGGCTTCGTGGTGCGCGGTCTCGTCAATGCGCTGAAGCGCGCCGACGTCGCCGACGGCGTCGTCGAACCCGAGTTGGAGGCGGTCTATGCCTGACCTGCAGATCACCGCGACCGTCAACGGCCGCGAGGTGACCCGCGCGGTGAAGCCGTGGCATCGGCTGCTCGACTTCCTGCGCGAGGACCTCGGCCTCACCGGAACCAAGGAAGGTTGCGGCGCCGGCGAATGCGGCACCTGTTCGGTGTTCGTCGACGGCGTGCTGATCAAGTCCTGCCTGATGCCGGTGGCCAAGGCCCAGGGCACCCGCATCGACACCGTCGAGGCGCTCGGCCGTCGCCAGTTCACCGCCGTCCAGAAGGCCTTCAAGAAGGCCGGCGCCAGCCAGTGCGGCTTCTGCATTCCCGGAATGGTGATGGCGGCCACCGCCGCGCTCCGGGACTCGCCGCGGGCCGACCGCGAAGAGATCCGGGAGCGGCTCGGCGGCAACATCTGCCGCTGCACCGGCTACCAGAAGATCGTCGACGCGATCGAACTCGCCCGCGACGTCCTGCTCGGTCTGAAGCCGGAGAGCGTCTTCGACGAGGAGACCACCGCCGACGGCCACTACACCGGCAGGAACGTCGGTCGGATCGATGCACCCTCGAAGGTCACCGGCGCGCTGAAGTACGCCGGCGACATGGTGATGCCCGGCATGCTGCACGCCCAGGTGCTGCGCTCGCCCCATGCCCATGCCCGCATCCTGTCGATCGACACCTCGGCGGCGAAGGCGATGCCCGGGGTCGAGGCGGTCGTCACCTGCGACGACGTGCCCGGCGTCGACAACTACGGCGTCTTCGTCTCCGATCAGCCGGTGCTGGCGCGCGGCAAGGTGCGCTTCGTCGGCGATGCGGTGGCCGCGGTCGCCGCGGTCGATCTGGTCACCGCCCGTCGGGCGCTCGCCGCGATCCGGGTGGACTACGAGCCGCTGCCCGCGGTGTTCTCGGCCGAGGAGGCCCGGCGGCCCGGCGCACCGGTCGTCCACGACTACGCTCCGAACAACGTCACCAAGCACATCCCGGTCCGGGTCGGCGACGTCGAGAAGGGCTTCGCCGAATCCGATCTGATCGTCGAACGGGTCTACGAGACCCAGCCGGTCGAACACGCCTATCTCGAGCCGGAGGCGGGACTAGCCTACGTCGATCCCGACGACGTCGTGACGATCTGGTCGCCGAGCCAGAACATCACCCACCACCGCCACATGCTGGCGCGCATCCTGGCCCGGCCGATCAACAAGGTCCGGATGATCATGAGTCCGGTCGGCGGCGGCTTCGGCGGCAAGGAGGACATGATCTACCAGGGCATCCTGGCGCTCCTGGCGATCGAGACGAAGCAGCCGGTGCGGCTGGTCTTCACCCGCGAGGAATCGATGGCGGTCTCCGCCAAGCGGCACCCCTCGAGGACCCGCCTGAAGATGGGCGTCACCCGTGACGGCCTGATCCGGGCGGTCGAGTACGAGATGGTCTGCGACGGCGGCGCCTACGGTCTGTCGACCGAAGGGGTGATGCGAAAGGCGGCGATCCTGGGGGCCGGACCCTACCGGGTCCCCAACCTGAAGCTCGACACCTGGGGCATCTACACCAACAACACTCCGTCCGGAGCGTTCCGCTCGTTCGGCGGCCTGCAGGCGCAGTTCGCCACCGAGAGCCATCTCGACGTCGTCGCCGAGATGCTCGGCCTCGATCCCTTCGAGATCCGCCGCATCAACGCGATGCGCGTCGGGACCGCGACCCACACCAAGCAGGAGCTGAAGTCGGCGAGCCTGCTCGAAGTGCTGGAGGCGGCGGCGAAGGCCTCGGGATGGGACACGGGGGCGCCGACGTCGCGCGGTGCGGTCCGCGGCGATCTCTTCGGTCCCGGCAATCGGGTTCCTCTGGCGCCGGGATCGCGGGTCGACCTGCGGATGCCCGCCGAAGCGGGCGAGGTGAAGTGACATGGCCAGGAAACGCGGACGCGGCATGGCCGCCGGTTGGTACGGCATCGCCCGCACGGCGGCGGTCGATCGGGCCGGTGCCTGGGTCGAGATCGACGACGGCGGCACCGTCAAGGTCGTCACCGGCGTCACCGAGATCGGCGAGGGCATCCTGACGGTGCTCGCCCAGATCGCGGCGGAAGAGATCGGGGTGCGTCCGCAGGACGTCACCCTCGGCGACAACGACACGGCGCGGGCGCCCGAAGCGGCCCATGCCGGTGCGACCCGCCAGACCTACATGGTCGGCAACACCGTGGCGCTCGCCGCCCGCGATGCGCGCGACCGGCTGGTCGAGGCGATCGCCGAACAGTGGCAGGTGGCACCGGAACGGATCGTCACCGCCGACGGCATGGTGAGCGTCGAGGGCGAGAGCCGGTCGATGACCATGGGCGAGGCGGTGCACCTGTGCAAGACGCACGGCGTGGTGCCGCTCGGCGCGGCCTCGTTCGGCACCGACACCACCGGGCTCGATCCGATCGACGGCTCCGGCCGTCCCTGGCAGGCCTATGTCTTCGGCTGTCAGGTGGCCGAGGTCGAAGTCGACACGGTCACCGGCGAAGTCCGGGTGCTCGGCATCTGGGCCGCCCACGACGTCGGTCGGGCGATCAACCCGCAGGGTGTCGAAGGCCAGATCGAAGGCGCCGTCGCGCAGGCTCTCGGGCAGGCGCTGATGGAGGACTACGTCCAGGTCGAGGGCCGGACCACCACGCCCGGCTTCGCCCGCTACATCCTGCCGACCTCTGTCGACATGCCCATGGTCAACGTCGAGATCGTCGAAGTGCCCGATCCGATCGGTCCGCTCGGCGTCAAGGGCATCGGCGAACCCGCGATGGTGGCGACGGTGCCGGCGGTGATGAACGCGATCTACGACGCCGTCGGGGTGCGGATCACCTCGCTGCCGGCGTCCCCCGAGAAGATCCTGGCGCTCCTCGGAGCGAAGGACGAGACGAGCCGCGTCGCCCCCGTCGGGGTGTGACGCGGCCGGACGAGAACCGTGCGAGGCGTGAGCCGGCGAACCCGCCTTCGGCGGGAACGGCGGAGCCATGCCTCGGGAAAGGGCGGGACCCGACCGGACGACCGACGAGCGTGACGGCGGACCGCCGACGCTCCGGAGCGAACCGAAGGCGCGCCCCGTCGAGACCTGTCGTCGATCACGGCAGGACACAGAACCAAGAACAATGAAACCATCGTCGCGTCTGCACGGAAGGCGAACGGGGGGAATGAGAAGATGACAGCTTCAGGTGTGGCGGTCGAGCCGCAGGCGATGACTGCGCCGAAACGCAAGAAGGTACCCTTCTACAAGAAGATGTACATTCAGGTGATCTTCGCGGTGATCGTCGGGTCGCTGGTCGGGATGTTCCTGCCGAACGTCGGTGGGGAGCTCAGGCCGCTCGGCTTCGCCTTCATCAAGTCGATCAAGATGATCATCACGCCGATCATCTTCGCGACGATCGTCGTCGGCATCGCCAAGATGGGCGACATGCACCGGATCGCCAACGTCGGTGCGAAGACCCTGATCTATTTCGAGGTGGCGTCGACGCTGGCGCTTCTGATCGGTCTCTTCGTCATCAACGTCTATCCGATCGGCTCGGGCATCCACGCCGATCCGGCGCACCTCGACGCCAGGGCGGTGCAGACCTTCGCCAAGTCCGGTCAGGAGATGACGCTGGTCAACTTCCTGCTCGGCATCATCCCGAATTCCTTCGCCGATCCCTTCGTGACCGGCAACATGCTGCAGGTGGTCTTCCTGGCGACGATGTTCGGCTTCGCGCTGATCATGGTCGGTGAGAAGGGGCAGCCGATCATCGACTTCCTCGATCGGGTGACTCAGATCTTCTTCGGCATGGTGCGCATCATCATGTACATCGCGCCGATCGCCGCCTTCGGGGCCATGGCCTTCACCATCTCGAAGTTCGGCTCGAAGACCCTGATCGACCTCGGTCAGCTGATCGTCGGCGTCTATCTCGTCTGCATCTTCTTCATCCTGGTGGTGCTCGGCTCCTTCCTGCGCCTCGCCGGGTTCAAGATCCTGCAGGTCCTGTCCTACTTCAAGGACGAGTGGCTGTTCGTTCTGGCCGCCACCTCGGCCGAGACGATGATGCCGCGCTCCATGCAGAAGCTCGAGAAGCTCGGCGTGTCGCGTGACGTGGTCGGTCTGGTGGTGCCGTCGGGCTTCTCGTTCAACATGGACGGCACGGCGATCTACATGACCATGGGCATCATGTTCATGGCCCATGCGCTCGACATCCCGATGACGCTCGGGCAGCAGTTCACCGTCCTGTTCGTGATGCTGTTCACCTCGAAGGGCACCGCCGGTGTCGCCGGAGCCGGCTTCGTGGCGCTCGCCGCGACCCTGCCCGCGGTCAGCGACATCCCGATCGGCGCTCTGGCGCTGCTGATCGGAGCGGACAGCTTCATGTCGCAGATCCGCGCCGCGACCAACCTGGTCAGCAACATCATCGCCGCCCTGGTGGTCGGCCGCTGGGTCGGTGCCGTGGACTACGACAAGGCGAGCCGGATGCTGGCCAACAACGAAGCCGATGACGACTGACGTGCCCGGACGGGTGGGAGGCGGCCTCCGCGTCGTCTCCCCATTCGGGATCGTCTCCACGCGAAAGAGCACAGAGCGATGTTGACGAAGAGCGAGATCAAGCACGCGCCGACCACGGTGCGCGAAAGGGCCCGCGCCATTTTCGAGGCGGGCGGAATCGACGAGGCGCTCGCCGACGGACGGCTGCCGAAGATCGTCGAGACGACGGTGTCGGAAGCTCTGGTGCTCGGCCTGATGCGTCAGGGCGTGCGCAAGTACCTCGCGATCTTCGGCCACGGCTCGACCGACCTCGGCGAGGTGTTGCGCATCTACGAGGAGGAGGGCGTCACCCGCACCTTCAACTGCCGCAACGAGGTGGCGATGGCGCATGCCGCCACGGCGCTGAAGTGGCAGTACGGCGAGACCCCGGCGGTGATCACCTCGATCGGACCGGGCGCGCTCCAGGCGATGGCCGGATCGCTCGCCGCGGCGTCGAACGGCATCGGCGTCTACCACATCTACGGTGACGAGACGACCTTCGGCGAAGGTTACAACATGCAGCAGATTCCGAAGCCGGAGCAGGGGCTCTTCGGCCGGATGACGGCGCTGATGGGGCGTTCGCACGTGATGCACACCCCGGAATCGATCCGTGAGGCGCTGCGCCGCGGCTCGATGACCGTTCATCACCCCTATCGGGCGGGGCCGTTCTACCTGCTGCTGCCGCTCAACACTCAACCGTCGGCACTCACGCTCAACCTCGCCGGCCTGCCGGTGAAGCCGCAGCTGCCGCGCATCGCGCCCGCCGACGAGGCGGTGATCGTCGAGGCGGCGAAGCGGATCGCGGCGGCGAAGCGGGTGGCGATCAAGGCCGGCGGCGGCACCCGCGGCCACGATGCGGCGGTGCGCCGTCTCGCCGAAGCGGCGGGTGCGGTGGTGGTGCAGTCGCCCGGCGCCGCCGGCGTGATGCCCGACGCCCATCCCCAGAACATGCACGTCGGCGGTTCGAAGGGCTCGATCTGCGGCAATTGGGCGATGAACGAGGCGGATCTGCTGATCGTCCTCGGCTCGCGCGGCGTCTGTCAGGCCGACTGCTCCGGCATCGGCTACAAGAAGGCCGAAGCCGTCGTCAACATCAACGGCGATCTGGTCGACGCCACCCACTACAACCACACGATGGCCCTGCCCGGCGACGTCTCGGTGGTCGCCGAGCGCCTCGCCGGCGTGCTGGAGGGGCTCGATCACCTCGCGTCCAAGGCGGAGTGGCTGGCCACCGGCGTCGCCCGGAAGGCGGAGTGGATCGCCTACAAGAACCGACGTTATGCCGCCGCTCCGGTCTACGACGAGGTCTGGCAGCGACCGGTGCTGACCCAGCCGCAGGCGATCAAGACGGTCGTCGACTTCGCCGGCAGGGTCGGTGCGATGAAGTTCTTCGATGCCGGCGACGTCCAGGCCAACGGCTTCCAGATCGTCGAGGACGATCGCACCGGCGACACCCTGACCGAGACCGGCGCCTCCTACATGGGCTTCGCCTCGAACGCGCTGCTCGCTTCGGCGATCGCCGACCGGCCGCGCTACGGCATCGCCTTCACCGGCGACGGCTCGTTCATGATGAACCCGCAGATTCTGATCGACGGGGTCGAGCACGGGGTCAAGGGCACCCTGGTGATCTTCGACAACCGCCGGATGGCGGCGATCACCAGCCTGCAGAAGTCCCAGTACCAGGTCGAGTTCAAGACCAACGACTCCGTCGCCGTCGACTATCAGCGGCTGGCCGGAGCGGTGTCGGGGGTGCTGGCGCTGCACGGCGGCCACGACGTCGCCAGTCTGCGGGCGGCGCTCGAAGAGGCTCACGCCCACGACGGCCTGTCGGTGATCCACGTTCCCGTCCACGCCGGCGAGGACGAACTCGCCGGGCTCGGCGCCTGGGGACAGTGGAACGTCGGCAACTGGTGCCGCGACGTTCAGCGCGAATGGCTCGCGCAGGAAATCTGAGAACAGAATCCGAGGAGTACGACACATGGTTGCGACCGAAGTCGCCGGCACGGCGGTGTCCGCCGAGCGCTATTTCTCCGTCGACCCGAAGGGAACGCCGGATCCGATCAGCGGGCGGGTTCCGAAGACCCTGCACTACGGCACCGGCGGTGGGTGGAAGGTGTCGAAGGGGCGGATCATGCCCTGCTACGACCCGTCGACCGGTGCGGTGATCGCCCATGCACCGCAGTGCACGCCGGAAGAGGTGGAAGCGGCGATCGCCGCCGCCTCCGCCGCCTGGCCGGCCTGGCGCGACACGCCGGTCGGCGAGCGTGTCCAGGTCCTGTTCCGGATGAAGGTGCTGCTCGACACCCATCTCGACGAGCTCACCCGGCTCTGCGCCGAGGAGAACGGCAAGAAGTGGGACGAGGCCCGCGGCGACATCCTGAAGGTGATCGAGGTCGTCGAATTCGCCTGCGGCGCGCCGCAGATGATGAAGGGCGAGAGCCTGATGAACGTCTCGCGCGGCTACGACACCGTGCAGTTCCGCGAGCCGCTCGGGGTCTTCGCCGGCATCGCGCCGTGGAACTTCCCCGGCATGATCCCGCAAGGCTGGATGGCCCCGATCTGCATCGCCACCGGCAACTGTCTGGTGCTGAAGGCGGCGAGCTACGCGCCGCAGACCGCGCTGCGGATCACCGAGCTGTGGAAGGAGGCGGGTCTGCCGGCCGGCGTCCTCAACATCGTCACCACCAGCCGCACCGAGGCCGAGATCCTGCTGCGCCATCCGGCGATCCGCGGCGTCAGCTTCGTCGGTTCGACCGGCGTCGGCCTGCACGTCTATTCGACCGCGGCGGCGAACGGCAAGCGCGTCCAGGCGCTGACGGAGGCGAAGAACCACGCCCTGGTGCTCGAGGACGCGGTCCTGGAGCGGGCGGCGCAGAGCATCATCAACTCGTTCTGCGGCTGCGCCGGTGAGCGCTGCATGGCGCTGCCGGTGGTGGTGGTCCAGGAGTCGGTCGCCGACCGTCTGCTCGATCTCGTCGTCGCGATGGCCAAGGAGATCAAGCTCGGCCACGCCTACGAGCACGCGACCGGTCTCGGCCCGGTGGTCAACGCCGGCCATCGCAAGTTCGTCCTCGACTGGATCGAGAAGGGCATCGCCGAAGGCGCCAAGCTGGTGCTCGACGGCCGCAGCCCGAAGGTGGCGGACGGCTGCGAGAAGGGCTTCTTCGTCGGCCCGACCATCTTCGATCACGTCACGCCGGAGATGACCTGCGGCCAGGAGGAGATCTTCGGCCCGGTGCTCTGCATCAAGCGGGTGAAGACCTTCGAGGAAGGGCTGGCGCTGATGAACGCCAACCGCTTCGCCAACGGTTCGGTGATCTTCACCGAGAGCGGCCACTGGGCCCGCGAGTTCGCCCGTTCGACCGACGGCGGCATGGTCGGGATCAACGTCGGCATTCCCGTGCCGCTCGGGATCTTCGGCTTCACCGGCCACAAGCAGTCGTTCTTCGGCGACCTCCACTGCATGGGCAAGGACGGTTTCATGTTCTTCACCGAGACCAAGAACGTGACCACGACCTGGTTCACCGGCAAGGCCATCCCGGCGAAGGTCTCCACCTGGGACGGCACCATGACCCGCTGAGGCGGGAGCCGCGGGCGGCGCCGGTCGCGGCGCGGCCCGCCCCGCTCAGACGGTCGGCCCCGGCTCGGGGTCGACCGCTCGCCAGACGGCTCGTGCCGGTGGATCCCGGCCGGGCGACACGAAACTCGAGGGTTGGACGCATGTCTCTACCACTGCTCGGTGTCCCGGAGCTCGAGGCGAAGGCCAAGGCCGTGCGCCGCCTCGTGCTCGAGACCACCCACCACGCCCGAATGGGCCACACCGGCGGATCGTTGTCGGAAGCCGACATTCTGACCGCCCTGTTCTTCCGGGTGATGCAGAACCGCGACCTCGCCAACCGGCGGGTCGATCGCGATCGCTTCATCCTGTCGAAGGGCCATTCGACGCCGGGCTACTACGCGACGCTGGCGTTGCGCGGCCATTTCCCGATCGAAGCGCTGCAGACCTTCGATTCGCTCGGCTCGATCCTCCAGGGCCATCCGGACATGCACAAGACGCCGGGTGTCGACATGTCCTCCGGCTCGCTCGGTCAGGGCCTGTCCTGCGGCATCGGCATCCAGCTCGCCGCCGCCGCCGATCCCGAGATGGCCGGCGTCCGCACCTTCGTGCTGATGGGCGACGGCGAGAGCCAGGAGGGCCAGGTCTGGGAAGCGGCGCTCTACGGCGGCGCCCGCAAGGTCCGCGGCATCGTCGCGATCGTCGACATGAACGGCGTGCAGCTCGCCTCGACGACCGCCGAGGCGGTGTCGCTCGAGCCGATCGTCGACAAGTGGAAGGCCTTCGGCTGGACGGTGATCGACGTCGACGGCCACGACATGGGCCCGCTGGTCGAGGCGCTGGAGAGGGCACGGACGCTCTCCGCCGACGGTCCGGTGGCGGTCGTCGCCCGCACCGTCAAGGGCAAGGGCGTGTCGTTCATGGAAGGCCGCCACGAGTGGCACGGCAAGGCGCCGAACGACGCGGAGTTCGAACTGGCGATGAAGGAGATCGGGTGATGGAAAAGGGAGACAGGATCGCCCATCGCAACGCCTTCGGCAGAGCTCTGGTCGACATCGCCGACAAGTATCCGAAGATGGTGGTGTTCGACGCCGACGTCTGCGCCTCGACCCAGACCGTCGGCTTCAAGAAGGCCCACCCCGAACGCTTCTACGAGATGGGGATCGCCGAGGCGAACATGGTCGGCGCCGCCGCCGGCATGGCGCTGTGCGGCTTCACCCCGTGGGTGTCGACCTTCACCGTGTTCCTGGCCAAGCGCGCCCTCGATCAGGTGCGCGTCTCGGTCGCCCACGCCAACCTGCCGGTCAAGCTCAACGCCGCCTACGGCGGTCTGCCGACCGGGCGGGCCGGTGCCACCCACTCCTCGGTGGAAGATCTGGCGATCATGCGGGCGATGCCCAACATGACCGTGCTGTGCCCGGCCGACGCGGTCGAGACGATCGCCATGACCGATCTCGCGATGTCGATCGACGGTCCGGTCTATCTGCGCACCGTGCGCTGCGAAGTGCCGGTGATCTTCGACCGCGACTGGGTGCCGACCATCGGCAGGGCGGCGAAGCTCTCCGACGGCGACGACGTCGCCATCTGCTCGGAGGGCATGATGACCCCGGTGGCGCTCGCCGCGGTGGAGAAGCTCGCCGCCCGCGGCATCCGTGCCCGCCTCCTGCACTACGGCACGATCAAGCCGTTCGACGTCGATGCGGTCGTCGCGGCGTCGCGGGAATGCGGTGCGGTTCTGACGATCGAGAACCACTCGGTGATCGGCGGCCTCGGCGGTGCGGTCTGCGAGGCGCTCGCCGACCATGCGCCGTGCCTGGTCAAGCGGCTCGGATTCCCCGACGTGTTCATGGAATCCGGCGACGACGACCAGATCTTCTCCAACTTCGGCCTGGATCCGGACGGCGTCGTCCGCCACGTCGAAGACCTGCTGTCGCGCAAGCGGCTGCGCAACTGACCTCCGGGAGATTCCCATGCGGATCGCAGTGATCAACGAAACGTCCGCCGGCGATCGCAACGCCGACGTGGTGGCGGCCCTCGACGGGCGCGGCCACGAGATCGTCAATTGCGGGATGAAGAAGGGCGGCGCCACCCCGGAGCTGACCTACATCCACACCGGTCTGCTCGCCGGTCTGCTCCTCGGCACCGGCCGTGTCGATCTGGTGGTCGGCGGCTGCGGCACCGGCATCGGCTTCCTCAACGCCGCCCTGCAACTGCCGGGAGTCGTCGCCGGGCTGATCCAGAACCCGCTCGACGCCTTCCTGTTCTCGCAGATCAACGGCGGTAACTGCATCTCGCTCGCTCTCAACTACGGTTACGGGTGGGCGGCGGACCGCAACGTCGGGCTGATCTTCGATCAGTTCTTCGCCCAGCCGAGCGGCGGCGGATACCCGCCGCACCGTCGGGAGTCGCAGGCGTCGTCGCGCGGCGTCCTCGCCGAGGTGTCGAAGGCCGCCCATCGCGACCTCGCGGGAATCGTCGATGCGCTGCCGGCGGCGGCGCTCCTGCCGGCGATCGGCTATCCCGGCATCCGCGAGCTGTTGACCTCCGGGGCGCCGCTCGATCCGGCGGTCGCCGGTGCGCTGGACCGGCGTTGGAAGGCCGGCGCCTGAGCCGGACCGGTCGTCCCGCGCCCGCTCGCCGGACGCGGGACCGCCACCTCGAGGGCGGGGAGTTCCGATGGACGTCTACGAGAGCCTGATCGCCGAACGAGCCGCCGGACGGGCCTGTGCGCTGGCGACGATCGTCAACGTCCAGGGCTCGATCCCGAGCCACGCCAGCGCCAAGATGCTGGTCCGGGAAGACGGGTCGATCGTCGGGACGGTCGGGGGCGGCGCCGCCGAGGCCGAGGTGATCCTGGCGGCCCGCGAGGTGATCCGCGAGGAGAAACCGCAGATGGTCTCCTTCGCCCTCCACGAGAATCCGAAGCTCGACACCGGCATGGTCTGCGGCGGCAGCCTCGACGTCTTCGTCGAACCGATCGTGCCGGCGCCGATCCTCCATCTGTTCGGTGCGGGACACGTCGGCATCCTCACCGAGCAGGTGGCGCGGCTCGCCGGACTGAAGACCGTCGTCGTCGACGATCGGCCCGAGTTCGCCGATCCCGCACGCTTCCCGGAAGCCGAGGCGGTGCTGTCGGGAAGCTTCGAGGAGAGCATGGCGCGGCTGGCGCCGAACCGCCGGTCGATGGTGTTCATCGCCACCCGCTGCCACGACATCGACGGGCGGGTGCTCGAATGGGCGCTCGGCACCGAGGCCGGCTACATCGGCATGATCGGCTCGCGCCGCAAGGTCCTGACGGTGTTCGACCGATTGCGGGCGGCCGGGGTCGCGGCGTCGGCCTTCGACCGGGTGCGGGCGCCGGTCGGCCTCGACATCGCGGCG
>CALFRR010000057.1 GCA_937919435.1 uncultured Alphaproteobacteria bacterium
TCGGGCTCGCCTTCGCGGACGAAGCTCCGAACAGGTCGGAACTTCATCCGCTCGGTATCAGGCGTCGGCGGCGCGCACCGCGGAGGCGGAGACGGCGACCAGGGTCAGGCCGGCGGCGAGGACGGCGAGCGCGGCGGGAAGCCCGATCGCCTGAGCGAGACCGCCGATCGCCGGAGGCCCGAGCAGCAGGCCGAGATAGCCGAGGGTGGCGACGGCGGCGATGCCGCGGCCCGATCCCTCCTCGGCCCGGCCGCCGGCCCCGAAGAACACCGGCACGAGGTTCGACAGGCCGATGCCGGCGAGCGAGAAACCGGCGACCGCCCCCCAGGCGGAGCCGGAGACGACGCCGAGACCGAGGCCGAGGGCGGCGACGAGGCCGCCGAAGCGGACCACCGCCACCGCGCCGATCCGCGCCCGGACCCGATCGCCGAGCAGGCGGCCGGTGGTCATCGCGGCGGAGAAGGCGGCATAGCCGGAGGCGGCGAAGGCGGCGGTGGTGCCGAGCGAACCGGCGAGGAACACCGCGGTCCAGTCGAGCATCGCCCCTTCGGCGACGAAGGAGGCGAAGCATAGGCAGCCGATCGCCAGGGTCTTCCGACCCGGCAGGGCGAAGGCCGGGCCGGGATCGGCGGAGCGGTCGTCGCTCGGCAGCAACGACGCGGCGGCGACGAGCCCGACCACGACGAGCACCGCGACGGTCGCCGCCGCCTCGAACAGCGGCGTCGCATGGGCGAGCGCGACCCCGCCGAGCGCCGAACCGGTCAGCCCGCCGAGGCTCCAGCAGGCGTGCAGCGACGACATGATCGGCCGGCCGAAGCGATGTTCGACCAGCACGCCGTGGGCGTTCATCGCGACGTCCATCACGCCGTTGAAGGCGCCGAACAGAAACAGCGCGATCGCCAGGGTGACCGTGTCGGGGGCGAGCACCGGCAGCAGCAGCGACGGCAGGAACAGCGCGGCGGAGACCCGGGTCACCGTCGCCGAGCCGTGGCGGGCGGCGAGCCGTCCGGCGAAGGGCATGGCGAGGAGCGCACCGATGCCCATGGCGAGCAGCGCGAGGCCGAGCTCGGCGGCGTCGAGGCCGTGGCGGGCCTGCAACGGCGGGATCTGCGGCGCCCAGGCACCGACGGTGGTGCCGTTGACGAAGAACATCGCCGAGATCGCGAAACGGGCGCGGGCCGGCGACGGCGCGGCCACGGGGGAGGCGAGATCGATCACGGGAACCCTCTCTTCGCCCGCCTCAGACGAGCGTCACGGCGAGACCGATGCCGCGGATCGCGGCGACGACGTCGGGATCGGCGACGGCACCGGTGATGAGACCGTCGCACCGGCCGAGCGGCGCGATCCGGTGGGCGGAGGTGGTGGCGAGCTTGTCGGCGGTGGCGGCGATCAGGACGGAGGCCGCCGCATCGATCATCGCGCGCAGCACGAAGGCCTCCTCGTGGCGCGACACGGTGAGGCCGAGACCGGGATCGATGCCGCAGGCGGTGATCAGGGCGCGGTCGGCCCGCAGATCGGCGAAGGCGGCGACGGCGCGGGCGCCGGTCACCGTGCCGGTCGGCGCGTCGAGCCGTCCGCCGACCAGGATGGTCTCGATCAGCGGCCGTTCGGCGAGCACCATCGCGACCGCCGGGGCGGTGGTGACGATGGTCAACCGGCGCTGCGGCGAGAGAGCCCGGGCGACCTCGACCGCGGTGGTGCCGCCGCCGATCGACACGGTCTCGCCGTCGCGCAGACGGGAGACCACTTCGGCGGCGATCCGCCGCTTCTCGGCGACGTGGAGCCCCTCGCGTTCGGAGAACGACGGCGAGATCACCGCGACCGGCAGCACCGCGCCGTGTACCCGTCGGATCCGCCCTTCCGCTTCCAGCCGGCGCAGGTCGCGGCGGATCGAATCCTCGGAGGTCGAAAAGCGACGGGCGAGCTCGCCGACCGGCAGGCGGTCGTGCGCGGCGAGCAGTTCGATGATGCGGTCGCGACGCTCCTCGGGACCGAGATCGGAGAGCGACAGCAGCTCGGCGTCGGGACGGAATCGGGTGGGCGAGATCGGATCGGTCATGGCGGACCTCCCGCACACTCGTCTAGCACGACGTGCATAAACGTGCAATATCGTGCGGATATGCGAAATCGACATGCTTGATTTCGCACGGGAGGGATGCTCAAATCCGACGAAAGGTGGAAATCCGCCTTCTCGACGGCCGAGCGCAGGGCTGCGTTGATCGACCGCAAGGACCGCCCCTCGTTCCGTGTGGCATAGGAGCGCACCATGACCGACACGCCGCTCCCCCGTTTTCCGCGCCTCGTCGACCGCGTCCTCGGCGTTCTGCCGACGATGCCGCTCGATCTGGTGCTCCGCCGCTTCGTCACCTCGCTGGCCGACCGCCATCCGTCGCTGTTCTCGCGACTGGGCGATCAGGCGGAGAAGCGATTCCTGATCGATCCGACCGACGTCGCCTTCGGCTTCCTGCTGCGTCCCGATCCGGCGATGCCGCGGCTCGAGACGGTCAAGCGCGGCGGCGACGGCGTGATCGACGCATCCTGGGACGCCCGGATCGCCGGACCGCTCGCCGCCCTGGTCGGCATGGTCCACGGCGCGCTCGACGGCGACGCCCTGTTCTTCTCCCGCGACATCGTCATCGAGGGCGACACCGAGGCGGTGCTGGCGCTGCGCAACGCCGTCGACGACGCCGAGATCGACCTGCTCGACGAGATCGCCGCGGCGACCGGGCCGGCCGAGCGCTTCGTCGCCGAAGCGATGCGGCGCGCCGCGCCCTTCGCCGAACGCCTGACCGGGGTCGCTCTGGCCCGTGCCGGAGGTCATCAGCCGTGAACGTGCCCCTTCCGTCGACCACCGCGAAGAGCGGTCTCGTCCGCCCCGAACTGGTCTGCCCGGCCGGTACGCCGGCGGCCTTCCGCACCGCCGTCGAGGCCGGTGCCGACGCGATCTACTGCGGCTTCCGCAACGAGACCAACGCCCGCAACTTCCCCGGCCTCAACTTCGACCGGACCGAACTCACCCAGTCGATCCGCTTCGCCCACGACCACGGCGCCAAGGTGCTGGTGGCGATCAACACCTTCCCGCGGGCCGGTGCCACCGAGATCTGGCACCGCGCGGTGGCCGAGGCCGAGGACGCCGGCGCCGACGCGCTGATCCTCGCCGACCTCGGTCTGGTCGCCCATGTCGCCGCCAAGCATCCGAACGTCCGCCGGCATCTGTCGGTGCAGGCGGCGGCGGCCAATGCGGATGCGATCCGCTTCTGGGTGGAGACCTTCGGCATCCGCCGGGTGGTGCTGCCGCGGGTCCTGTCGGTGCCGGAGATCAAGGCGATCAACGCCGAGATCGATTGCGAGACCGAGGTCTTCGTGTTCGGCGGACTGTGCGTGATGGCGGAGGGGCGCTGCTCGCTGTCGAGCCACGCCACCGGCAAGTCGCCGAACATGCAAGGGGTGTGCTCGCCGCCCTCCCACGTCGTCTACAAGGAGGAAGGCACCGATCTGGTCGCCAAGCTCGGCGCCTTCACCATCGACCGCACCCCGAAGGGCGTGCCGGCGCCCTATCCGACGCTGTGCAAGGGCCGGTTCCGGGCGGGCGACTACAGCGGCCACGTGTTCGAGGATCCGGTCAGCCTGGATGCGGCGCAGCTGATCCCGCCGCTGATCGAAGCCGGCGTCACCGCCTTCAAGATCGAGGGCCGGCAGCGCAGCCGCGCCTATACCCACGCGGTGGTCGCCGCCTTCCGCAAGGCGGTCGACGACCACATGGCGGGACGGCCGATCGCCGCCGACATGACCCGCAGCCTCGCCGAAGGCCAGACCACCACGGCCGGCGCCTACAAGAAGACCTGGAGGTGAGCCCCGTGGCCGCGCCCCGTCCGACCCTCGTCGTCGGCCCCCAACTGTTCAATCGCTCGGTCGAGGATTGGGTCGACTTCCACGCCCGTCTCGCCGACGAGGCCGACGTCGACCGGGTCCATCTCGGCGAAGTCGTCTGCTCCAAGCGCCAGTCGTTCTATGCCGACGCGATCCCCGAGGCGATCGAACGGCTGACCCGGGCCGGCAAGACCGTGGTCCTCGACACCCTGGCGCTGGTCACCCTGAAGTGGGAGCGCCGGATGGTCGCCGACGTCGCGGCGATGGACGGCGTCGAGATCGAGATCAACGACTTCACGCCGCTCGCCACCCTCCCCGCCGGCCGCCGCTTCGCGGTGTCGCCGCTGGTCAACGTCTACGACGAGGGCACGCTGTCGTGGCTCGCCGGACGCGGCGCCTTCTCGGTCTGCCTGCCGCCGGAACTGCCGCTCGGCTCGATCGAGGTGCTGGCGAAGGCCGGCGCCGGACTCGGCATCGAGACCCAGGTGTTCGCCTTCGGCCGGCTGCCGCTCGCCATCTCCAGCCGCTGCTACCACGCCCGCATCCACGGTCTGGCCAAGGACGACTGCCGCTTCGTCTGCATGGAGGATCCCGACGGGCTCGACGTCGACACCCTCGACGGCGAGAAGTTCCTGGCGATCAACGGCGTCCAGACGGTGTCGCAGGGCTGCGTGGCGGTGCTCGACGAAGCCGAGACGCTGATCGCCGCCGGAGTCGGCGCCTTCCGCCTCAGCCCGCAGGACTGCGACATGGTGGCGGTGGCGGCGGCCTTCCGGGCTCGGCTCGACGGCCGCATCGACGGGAGCGACGCCCGGGCGCAGATCCTCGAGATCGG
>CALFRR010000058.1 GCA_937919435.1 uncultured Alphaproteobacteria bacterium
ACGAGATTCAAGTGTGACTGGAGTTCAGACGTGTGCTCTTCCGATCTGACGATCGGGCCGAGCAGGTTGGGCAGGATCTCCGAGAACAGGATCCGCGCCTCGCCGAGCCCGGCGAGCCGGGCGGCGGCGACGAAGTCGAGCGCCGAGACCTGCAGCGCCGCGCCGCGGACCAGACGGACGAACACCGGCACGTTGAACAGCGCCACCGCCAGGACGACGTTCATCGCGCCCGGCTCGCGGATCGCCGCCACCAGCATCGCGGTCAGCACCACCGGAAAGGCGAAGGCGAAGTCGGAGATCCGCATCACCGCGGTCGAGGCGAGGCTGCCGGCCCGCGACGCGGCCCACAGGCCGAGCACCGTGCCGACCACCAGCGCCAGCCCGATCGCCGCGAGCGCGATCGCGAAGGAGGTGGTGGCGCCGACCATCAGCTGCGAGAGCACGTCGCGGCCGAAGGCGTCGGTGCCGAACAGATGGCGGACCGACGGCCCCTGCAGCCGTTCGGCCACCGCCATCGCGGTCGGCGAGCGTGGGGTCCAGACCAGCGCGACCAGCGCCACCGCCGCGATTCCGCCGGTCAGCGCGCCGCCGATCAGCAGCGAAGGATGTCCGAGGAGCCGCACCGGTCGTCCCATGTCGTGCCCCTCAGACCCCGCCTCGGCCGATCCGCGGATCGATCAGGCAGTAGGCGAGGTCGACGGCGAAGTTGACGACCACCACGAAGCCGGCGAACAGCGTCACCACCGAGCGCACCACCACCAGATCGTGGGCGGCGATCGCCTGATAGAGCAGCCGGCCGAGACCGGGAAGAGCGAAGACGTTCTCCACCAGGATCGCGCCGGCGACCAGCGACGAGAACTGCAGGCCGAGGATCGTGACCACCGGCACCAGCGCGTTGCGGGCGACGTGGCGCCGCATCACCGCGCCGCGGTCGAGCCCCTTGGCCCGGGCGGCACGGACGAAGTCGGAGGACAGCACCTCGAGCGCCGCGCCGCGGGTGACCCGGGCGATGATCGCCGCCTGCGGCAGGGCGAGCGCCACCGCCGGCAGCACCAGCGCGGCGAGCGCCGGCCCGACCCCGCCGCCCCAGCCGGGGAACCCGCCGGCCGGCAGCCAGCCGAGGGTCACCGAGAAGAGAAGCACGAACAGGATGCCGATCCAGAAGCTCGGCACCGCGAGGCCGATCTCCACCAGAATCATCACCGCCGTGTCGAGGAGACCGCCGGCCCGGCCCGCCGCGGCGAGCCCGAGCGGCAGGCCGATCGCCGTCGACAGGACGATCGCCCCGATCGCCAACGCCAGCGTCACCCCGAGCCTCTCGCCGACCAGCGCCCCGACCGCGACGCGATAGGTGTGGCTCTCGCCGAGATCGCCGGTGAGGAAGGCGCCGAGCCAGGAGACGAACCGCCAGACCGCCGGCCGGTCGAGGCCGAGGTCGCGGTGCAGCGCGGCGAGCGTCTCCGGCGTCGCCGAGACCCCGAGGATCACCGCCGCCGGATCGCCCGGCAGGATCTCGGTGACGACGAAGATCACCGTCGCCGCACCGAGCAGCGTCGCGACCAACTCGACGAACCGACCGACCCACGGTCCCGCCATCACGGGCTCGCTCCCTCTGCCGCGACCGGCCGCCGCCGTCACTTCCAGGCGAGTTCGGAGAGCGGGTTGGCCGGCAGCGGCCAGTCCGCCCACATGCCGTCGAGCCCGGCCCGGGTCACCGTGATCTTCGGCAGGACGAACAGGAAGATGTTGACCGCGTCCTGGGCGAGCATCTTCTGGGCCGACCCGTAGAGACGGTTGCGCGCCGCCTCGTCGCTCGTCGCCTCGATCGTCGCCATCAGCTCGCGGAAGCCGGGATTGTCGTAGCCGAAATAGTAGTCGGGACGCGCGTAGATGCCGATGTCGAGCGGTTCGGTGTGGGAGATGATGGTGAGGTCGTAGTCCTTGCCGCGGAACACCTGCTCGAGCCACTGCGGAAACTCGATCGGCAGGATCTTCACCTCGACCCCGATCTCCGCCATCTCGGCGGCGACGATCTCGGCCGAACGCCGGGCATAGGCCGGCGGCGGCACCTTCAGCGTCAGCTTCAGGTCCTTCACCCCCGCCTCTTCGAGCAGCGCCTTCGCCTTCTCCGGATCGTGGGCGTCGACCGCGGTGAGGTCGATGTAGGCGGGATGGTTGGGCGAGAAGTGGCTGCCGATCGGCGTGCCGGTGCCGGACAGCACGGCGAGATTGACCGCGTCGCGATCGATCGCCATCGCCAGCGCCCGGCGCACCCGGACGTCGTCGAGCGGCTTGCGCGCATTGTTCATCGCGACGATCGTCTCGCCCTCGGTGCGGCCGACCACCACCTTCAGCTTCGGATCCCTGCCCAGTTCCTCGGCGGTCTCCTGGGCGGCGAGGTTGGTCAGGCCGTCGCAGTCGCCGGCCCGGATCGCCGCGACCTGGGCCGCGGGATCGTTGATGAAGCGGAAGGTCGCCCGGCCGATCGCGGTCGCCCCGCCCCACCACGAGCCGGTCGCCTCCAGCGTCAGCCGGTCGCCGCGCACCCAATCGGCGAAACGATAGGGACCGGTGCCGACCGGCTTCGTCGCATTGGTCGCCGCCGAGCCGCGCGACACGATCACCGCGTCGCCCCAGGCCAGTCCATAGAGGAAGTTGGCGGTCGGATGCTTCAGGGTGATCTTCACCGTCCGCGCGTCCGGCGTCTCGATCCCGGCGATCGGCGTGAAGATCCACTTCTGAGCGTTCTTCGAATCCGGGGCCAGCGCCCGTTCGAAGGAGAACTTGACGTCCTCGGCGACGAGCGGCGTTCCGTCGTGGAAGGCGACCCGGTCGCGCAGATGGAACGTGACGGCGAGGCCGTCCTCGCTGGTGTCCCAGGCCTCGGCGAGGCGCGGAACGATGCGGCCGTGCCGATCGAGCCCGACCAGCCCTTCGAAGACGTTGGCGTAGGTCACTTCGCGGATCGCCTGGGCCGCACCGGCGGTCGGATCGAGCACCGGCGGTTCCAGCGACATGCAGAGGACCACGTCGGTGCGCGGTGCGGCGAAGGCGCTGCCCGCCGCGACGGCGACGGTAAGGGCGACCGTCGCCAGGATCGGGTACCGTCTCATCTCGTCCTCTCCCTCGGGCCGCTCCCGCCGCGGGTCGGCTCGTCGGCCGGGCGCCGACTATAGGCATTCGGCCGTGGCCCGCAACAAAGCTCGCTCCCTGTCGATTCGCGCGACGCACCGTCGTCGCCGATCGAACGGCCCGGCGCCCGCGTCGGGTGGCGAGCGCCGTTCCCTTCTGCGATAGTGGAGCGGAAAGATCCACCCTCCCGAGCGGTTCCGACGGCATGTTCGAGATCCTGAGACGAGTCTTCGCCGAACCGGCTTCCGAGAAGCCCGCCTGGGCCTTCGACGATCCGCGTCTGGCGATCGCCGTGCTGATGCTCAGTCTGGCGTCGGTCGACGGCCGGCAGACCGCGGCCGAGACCGGCGCGATCCACGCCGAACTCGCCCATCGTTTCGGCCTCGATTCGGTTCAGATCGACGCCTTGACCGATGCCGCCCGCACCTGCGGCCGCTCCTCCACCGAGTTGCAGACCTTCGCCGCCGGCCTCGCTCGCCGCCAGCCGATCGAGGAGCGGCGCGACGTGGTCGAATCGCTGTTCCGCATCGCCTTCTCCGACGGCGCCCTGCACGAGTTCGAGGACGACCTGCTGTGGCGCATCGCCGATCTCCTCGGCGTGCCCGGCCACGAACGGGTCGCCATCCGCAAACGGCTCGAGGCCGAGGCGGAGGACGATGCGCCTCCGCCGGCCCGCGCCTGAGCGCCGTCGCTCTCCGGATCGTCCCAGACATGCCCGATCACACCGCCCCGCTCCCCGTCCTCGTCGTCCTCCATCAGGAGCACTCCACCCCCGGACGGGTCGGCTGGATGCTCCAACGGCGCGGTCACGCCCTCGACATCCGTCGTCCGCGATTCGGCGACCCGCTGCCCGCGACCCTCGCCGGCCATGCCGGCGCGGTGATCTTCGGCGGTCCGATGAGCGCCAACGACGACGACGACTGGCTCGCCCGCGAGATCGACTGGATCGACGTGCCGTTGAAGGAGGGAAAGCCCTTCCTCGGCATCTGCCTCGGCGCTCAGATGATAGTCCGCCGGCTCGGTGGCCGGGTGTTCCGCCACGAGCGCCAGGAGGTCGAGATCGGCTGGTATCCGCTCGCCGCGACGCCGGCCGGACGCGCCCTCTACGCCTGGCCGGACCGGGTCTATCAATGGCATTCGGAAGGGTTCGACCTGCCGAGCGGCGCCACGCTGCTCGCCACCGGAGACCGCTTCCCCAATCAGGCGATCGCCGTCGGCAGCACCGCCTGGGGTCTGCAGTTCCACCCGGAAGTGACCTGGGCGATGATGAACCGCTGGACCACCCGCGCCCACCAGCGTCTGGCGCTGCCCGGCGCCCAACCCCGGCAGAGCCATTTCGAGGGCCGCAGCCTGTGGGACCGCCAGACCGTCGACTGGGCGGAGAACTTCCTCGACCGTTGGCTGGAGGGGCGGGCCGCCGCCACACCGTCACTGCCCGCCTGAAACGAGACGACCCCGCCACCGGGGGGAGGTGACGGGGTCGGAGGCTCTCTCGGGGTCTGCGACGACCGCAGGCGTATGCGGGGGGGGACCCGCGGTCGTTCACGCGGTCGGATCGATCTCCGGAAGGGCCGGGTCGGCGAACGGGGGGGCATGCTCGACCGGGCGAAGGAGCGATCCGTCCATCGCGATGAGAGGACTTTCACCCCCGCCCGTGGCCACGTCTTGACCGAATGATGGCGAAAGCTCGAGATCGATCACGAATCTCGGAGCGGCGGGTGTGAACGCCGCCGTCGGCGGCGTCCGTCGTCCCCGCGTCCTCCGGCAAACGTGTGCCTTGGCGCCGGCCCGATGCGATGTATCATGGGTCTCGCGACGGAAACCGCAGATGCGGAGCAATTGCATCTTCTCGTCGCTCCGGCGACCTCGTTCGGGTGGACGTGCATGTATCGGCTGCAGACCGCCCTCGACCTGATCGGTGACCTGTCGACGCAGACCCGCGCCGACCGGTTGATCGCGGACCTCAGCCGGATCGTCGGCAACTTCGGCTTCGATTCCTTCCTGATCACCGGAATCCCCGCGCTCGGCAGCCGGATCGACGATCTCATCCTGTTGTCCGGTTGGAGCACCGCCTGGCTCGAACGCTACGTGTCGCAGGACTACGTCCAGGTCGATCCGGTCGCCCACCGGCTGCGGGCCTCCGCCGCCCCCTTCGTCTGGTCGGAGTGCCTCGCCGACCGTCCGATCGATCCGACCGCCCGGCAGGTGATCGAAGAGGCCGCCGCGATCGGCATGCGCGACGGCCTCTGCGTGCCGCTCTGGGGACTGGACGGGCGCCGCTCGGTGCTGTCGCTCGCCGCGCATCGCGTCGATCTGTCGCCCTCCGAGCTCGCCCTGATGCAGCTCGTCGCGATCCACGTCCAGAACCGTCTCCAGACCCTCTCCGACGCCCCCCGCGCCGAACCGCGGCGCGGCCTGTCGCCGCGCGAACGCGAATGCCTGCGCTGGATCGCCGCGGGCAAGACCTCCTGGGAGATCTCGTCGATCCTCGGCCTGTCGGAGAGCACCACCGAAGGCTACATCGCCGCCGCCACCCGCAAGCTCGGCGCGGCCAACCGCACCCAGGCGGTGGTCGAGGCGATCCGCCGGGGCATCATCGACTGACGACGGCCGCTCGGCCTCCCGATCCGTCGCCGCGCACCGCCCCGCCCGGTCAGTGGCCGCCCGCCGCGGGACCACCGGACGGCGGCATCAGCGCCGCGTCGACCGAGGACGGATCGCTCTCGCCGCCCTTCCGCCGCCGTTTCCGGGTGAACAGCATCAGCGCCGACGGGGTCACCACCAGGGTCAGCACCGTGGCGAAGGCGAGACCGAAGACGATGGCGCTCGACAGATGGATCCACCACTGGGTCGACGGCGCCCCGATCGTCGTCTCCCGGGCGATCAGGTCGGGGTTGATGCCGAAGGCGATCGGCAGCACGCCGAAGATCGCGGTGACCGCGGTCAGCACCACCGGCCGGGCGCGTTCGCGACAGGTCTCCAGCGCCGCCGCCCGCTTTTCCCAGCCCTCGTGGATCAGCCGGTCGTAGGTGTCGATCAGCACGATGTTGTTGTTCACCACCACGCCGGCCAGCGCGATGATGCCGATGCCGCTCATCACCACCGAGAACGACAGATCGTTGGCCATCAGCCCGAGGAACACGCCGATCGTCGAGAACACCACCGCCGACAGCACCAGCACCACCGAGGTGAACTTGCCGAACTGGGCGAGCAGCACCGCGAAGATCAGGAACAGAGCGGTGCCGAAGGCCTTCGACAGGAAGGCCGAGGCCTTGCGCCGCTCCTCGTCCTCGCCCTTGAGCTTCCAGCGGATGTCCGGACCGAGATCGAGGGAGCCCATCGCGGCGATCACCTTCGCCTGGGCCTCGGCGGTCTGGACGCCTTCCTTGAAGTTGGCGGTCACCGTCAGCACCCGCTCGCCGTCGACCCGGTCGAGCCGGCCGACCCGCGGCGCCGCCTTGCGCTCCATCACGTTGCCGATCGGTACCGCGCCCATCGGCGAGTTGACCCGGATCTCGTCGAGGGTGGCGAGCGTCCGGAGTTCGGCGGGATAGCGCAGCACGATGTCGACCGAATCGGTGGTGTCGGCCGGCCGGTATTCGGTGAGCTTCAGCCCGTTGGTGACCAGTTGCACCGCCGCTCCGACGGTCGCCGCCGAGATGCCGTACTTCGCCGCCTCCGAGCGCTTCACCTCGAGCCGCCAGTCGATGCCGGGCAGCGGTCGCGCGTCGTCGATGTCGACCACCTCGTCGTGGCTCGCCAGCATCGCCGCCACCTTCGCCGCCGCCGCCGGCAGACGTTCGGGGTCGGAAGCCTTGATCTGGATCTGGACCGGCTTGCCGGTCGGCGGTCCCGCCTCCGGCTTGCGCGGTTCGACTTCGATTCCCGGCATGCCCGCGGTCTTCGCGCGGATTTCGGCGAGCACCTCGCGGGCGGGCCGGCGCTCGCGCCAGTCGACGAACTCGAACTGGATCACCCCGACCACGTCCTCGGCGACGTCGCCCGAGCCGCCGCGCTGTTCGCCGACCCGGGTGTAGACGGTGGCCAGCTCGTTCATCGCCAGGAGCTTCTGCTCGACCGCCGCCACCGCCCGGTCCTTCTCGGCGAGACTGAGATTGCCGCGCGCGTGGACGTGGACGAGGCCGTAGTCCGGCTCGACGTCGGCGAAGAACTCGACGCCCTTGCCCATCCGCCCGTAGATCTGCGGCACCGCGATCAGCAGGAGCACCGCGATCGCCAGCACCGTCTTGGGGTGATCGACCGCCCGGGTGACGATCCGCATGTAGAGGCCGTCGACCTTCTTCGGCTCGTGCTTGGCCGGCCTGCCGAACAGCGAGCCCAGCGTCGGCGTGAAGATCAGCGAGAAGATCAGCGACGCCGACAGCGTCGCGATCAGCGTGATCGGCATGTACTTCATGAACTCGCCGACCACCCCCGGCCAGAACAGGAGCGGCGAGAACGCCGCCACCCGGGTCGCGGTCGCCGCGAACACCGGGCCGGCCATCCGTCGGGCGGCGAGCGCATAGGCCGCCGGCGGTGCCATTCCCGCCTCCATCCGCCGCTCGGCGAACTCGGCGACGATGATCGCGTCGTCGACCAGCATGCCGACCGCCAGGATCAGCGAGAACAGCACGATGATGTTGACCGTCAGCCCGGCCAGCGACAGCCACATGATCCCCATCAGGAACGACGTCGGGATCGCCAGCCCGATCATCGAGGAGGCGCGGAAGCCGAGCGCGTAGAGGATCACCACGAACACCAGGACGACCGCGATCAGCACCGAGTTCTGCAGATCGCCGAGCAGCTTGCGGATGTCGGTCGACTTGTCCTGGGAGAACCCGACGTGCACCCCCTGCGGCAGCTTCGCCTGGAACTGCCCGGCCACCCATTTCACCGTGTCGACCGTCTCGATCAGATTGGCGCCGGTCCGCTTGACCACCTCGATGGCGATCGCCGGGCGCCCGTCGATCCGGGTGATCGAGGTCGCGTCCTTGAAGGTGCGTTTGACTTCGGCCACTTCGATCGCCCGGACGACGGCGTTCGAGCCGGCGACCACGGGAATGTCGGCGATGTCCTCGAGCCCCTCGAACAGCGACGGCACCTTGACCGCATAGCGCCCTTCGCGCCCCTCGATGGTGCCGGCGGCGACCAGCTGGTTGGAGCCGTTGGCGACCGCAAGGAGCTGGTCGAGCGACACCCCGTAGCTCTCCAGCAACATCGGATCGACGTCGATCTCGACGAGGTCGTCGCGTGCCCCCTGGAGATCGGCCGACAGCACGCCGGGCACCTGTTCGATCGACCGCCGGAGTTCGCGGGCGAGCGTGGTCAGCGTGCGTTCCGGCGCATCGCCCGACAGGGTGACGACCAGCACCGGGAACAGCGACAGGTTGACCTCCTTGACCGCCGGCTCGTCGGCGGCGGTCGGCAGGTCGCGTTTGGCGTCGTCGACCTTGGCCCGCACGTCGGCGAGCGCCGCGGTCGAATCGAAGCCGGCATTGAACTCGAGCAGCACGTAGCCGCCGCCTTCGAACGCCTGGGAGCGCATCTCCTTGACGTTGGTCACCGCCTTCAGTTTGGTCTCGACCGGGCGCAGCAGCAGCCGCTCGCTGTCCTCCGGCGAGATCCCGCGCAGGCCCAGCTGCACGTAGACGATGGGGATGCGGACGTCGGGCTCCGCCTCCTTCGGGATCTCCAGATAGGAGAGCGCCCCGGCGACCAGCGTGAACACCAGACAGACCAGGGTCAGCCGCCAGTTGCGGATGGCGATGTCGACCGGGTTCATCGGATCTCCTCGACCGCCACCGCGGTGCCGGACTTGACGAACTCCTGGCCGGCGACGATCACCCGGGCGCGGTCGGCGATGCCGCCGAGCCAGATGCCCTCCGGCGTGTCGTCGAGCAGATCGACCCCGACGAAGACGACCCGGTCGCTCTCGCCGACCACCCGGACCCCGATCCGTCCGTCGTCGGAGAGCGTCAGCACCGAACGCGGCAGACGCACCGCCGGCACCGGATCGGACGGCAGATTCATCTCGGCGGTCAGACCCGAGGCGATCCGCGCACCGGGATTGGGCACCTCGACCTCGACCCGGTAGGTGCGGGTCTTCTCGGCCGCGGCCCGCGACACGTAGGCGACGGTCCCGGCCAGCGTCTCGCCGGTGACCAGCCGCACTTCCGCCGGACGACCGACCCGGGCGCGCCCGACCGAGCGTTCGCCGACCTCGCCGGCGACCCTGAGCGGATCGAGCGACAGCACCGTGGCGACCAGCCGCCCTTCGGTGACCGCCTGCCCACGTTCGATCGGGATCTGGTCGACGATCCCGGCGATCGGCGTCGCCAGCGTCTTCTTCTCCACCTCGACCCGCGCCGTCTCCAGAAGCGCCGTGGCGGCGTCGACCGCCACCCGCGACGCGGTGAGATTGAGCCGCGGATTGGCGCCGGTCTCGGTCAGCCGGCTCGCCGCCTCGTATTCGATGCGGCGTTGGGCGAGGAAGGCCTCGGCCTGTTTGAGCTGGCTGGCCCGCCCCTCGTCGGCGAGCCGCGCGATGACCGCACCGGCGGCGACCGCCTGCCCCTTCTCGACCGGCAGCTCGTCGACGATGCCGGCGCCGCGCGCCGTGATCGCCACCGTCTTGTTGGCCTCGGTCCGGCCGGAGACGGTGAGCCGCCGCCGGTAGGGCTCGGCCCGGACCACCGTCACGCCGACCTTGCGCAGCGGTTCGGCCACCGTCTCGGCCCCGCGCACCGGGGTCGGCCGTGACGCCGAGCGCCCGAACTCGCCGAGCCCGATCCACAGACCCACCGCGGAGATCACCGCCACCGCCGTGACCTTGTTCAGTGCGGGCATTCTCATCGGATCCTCGCGTGGGCTTCGAGTGCGCGGACGTGCAGATCGGCCGACCGCTCGGAAAAACAACAGAAGATCACTCGGAACCCGGTCGTCCCGGCGGTCGCCGCGATCACGGTGTCGACCGCGATCGGCGCCGCCGCCTCCGGCGGGAACCCGTAGACACCGGTCGAGATCGCCGGGAAGGCGATGCTCTTCGCCCCGTCCGCCATCGCCAGCCCGATCGAGTTGCGATAGGCGGCGGCGAGCAGCTCCGGTTCGCCGTGGCGGCCGTCGGTCCAGATCGGCCCGACGGTGTGGATCACCCGCTTCGCCGGCAGCCGGTGGCCGCCGGTGATCCGCGCCTCGCCGGTCGGGCAGCCGCCGAGGTGCCGGCATTCCTCGACGAGCCCCGGACCGGCGGCGCGATGGATCGCCCCGTCGACACCGCCACCGCCGAGCAGCGTCGGGTTGGCGGCGTTGACGATCGCGTCGACGGCGAGCGTCGTGATGTCGGCGACGCGCACTTCGAAGAGGCGCGCGCCGAGCGTGAAGGTGATCGGCTCGGGCACGTCGGGTGTCCACTCTGTTTCTCGCCGTGACAGATAGTCTTCCGCATCGATCAGGTCGAGAGGCGCCCTCTCCGCGGGAGAAGATATCGATCGTCGCGCCGAAGTCGCACGTCCGATCTCTTCGGCTCCGATCGGCCGAAATTCACCGGCGTTCGACGTCGCGTCCGAGGACGCAGTCGTCGCGGAAGGCTCCGGATCGAGAACTTTTTGATCTCTGATTTTTGACTCACGTCAATTTTCGAGCAAAGTCAACGCCCGCACACGCGCACCCGATACGCTCCGTCGACGCCGGATACACGACGTTGTTCGAGGAACGACTTCGGATCCGACCGGAATTCGGTCGCCCGACGGGTGTCCGGAAACTTGATGAACATCAATGGTGATCGCCTTCCGCTCGTGTCCACTCGACGCCTCGGGCGGACGCCGACGGCGACCCGTTCGGTCGAAGACGTGCTCAGGGGAGGACTCGCCATGTTGAAACTCGCCATCGTCGTCTGGATCGTTCTGGGGGCGACCGTCGCCGGCGCCGCCCTCGCGGTCGTGCTCGCGGTCCCGTCCTTGTCGCAGAACGCGATGAAGCTGGTTCCGATCGCCGCTCTGCTCGGCTTCGCCGTGGCGATCCCGCTGTCGGTGGTGGTCGCCCGTCGGATCGACGCCCAGACCCGCCGGCCGTGACCGTCCGGGGCCGGTGGACGGCCGGCGGGCGTCACTTGGCGACACTTCCGTGACGGGATACGGTCGGCCATCGCGATGAGGAACATCCGATGCCCTCCGATTCTCCCCCGCCACCGGCCGATTCGGAACCCCGGGTCGGCGAAGACGACGCGCCTCGCGAAACGCCCGGCGGGATCGGCACCCTCGCCATCTTCCTCGCCTTCGCCCACCTCGGCCTGACCAGCTTCGGCGGTGGCCTCGGGGCCTGGACGATGCGCGACATGGTCGAGCGCCGGCGCTGGATCGGCGAAGCCGACTTCATGAAGGGGCTCGCTCTCTCCCAGGCGTTTCCCGGAATGAACGCCGTCAACATCGCGATCTGGATCGGCCTCGGCCTCGCCGGCGGACGCGGCGCCCTCGCCGCCGCCCTCGGCCTGACCCTTCCGGCGATGGTGGTGGTGGTGGCGCTCGCCGGGCTGATCGGCCGGCTCGCCGAGTTTCCCGCGACCTCGACGATCCTCGCCGGCATCGCCGCCGCGGCGATCGGCCTTTCGCTCCACCTGGGTCTGCGCGCCGCCCGTCGGACCGTCGGCACGCCGGTCTCGGCGCTGGTCACCGCCGGGGTGTTCGCCGCCGTCTTCGCCTTCCGCCTGCCGCTGGTGCCGGTCGTCCTCGTCGCCGTGCCGATCGCCGTCTTCGACGCCTGGCGCCGCAGGACGCGCGGCCGATGACCCGCAGCCCGCTCGGCGAACTCGTCGTGCTGTTCGCGCCGCTGTCGCTGATGTCGGTGGGCGGTGGCCAGACGGTCGTCTCCGACATCCACCGTCAGGTCGTCGACACGGCGCAGTGGATGAGCGACGGCCGGTTCCTCGAACTCTTCGCCGTCTCGCGGATGGCGCCCGGCCCCGGCGCGCTGCTCGCGTCGCTGGTCGGCTGGGACGTCGCCGGCTGGGCCGGGGCGATCGTCGCCACGCTCGCCTTCTTCCTGCCGTCGAGCCTCGCCTTCTTCTTCGTCGCCCGGCTGTGGTCGCGCCATCGCGACGCCACCGTGCTG
>CALFRR010000059.1 GCA_937919435.1 uncultured Alphaproteobacteria bacterium
GGCCACCGTCTGCGGTTCGTCGCTCGCCCTGATGGACGCCGGCGTGCCGCTGAAGCAGCCGATCGCCGGCATCGCCATGGGCCTGATCAAGGAAGGCGAGCGCTTCGCCGTCCTGACCGACATCCTCGGTGACGAGGATCACCTCGGCGACATGGACTTCAAGGTCGCCGGCACCGCCGACGGCGTCACCTCGCTGCAGATGGACATCAAGATCGACGGCATCACCGAGGAGATCATGAAGGTCGCTCTGGCCCAGGCCAAGGACGGCCGTCTGCACATCCTCGACGAGATGGCCAAGGCGCTGACCGCGGCCCGTCCGGAGCTCGGCGAGCATGCGCCGCGCATCGAGTCCTTCAAGATCCCGACCGACAAGATCCGTGAAGTGATCGGTTCGGGCGGCAAGGTGATCCGCGAGATCGTCGAGAAGACCGGCGCCAAGGTCGACATCCAGGACGACGGCACCGTCAAGGTGTCTTCTTCGGACCAGAAGAAGATCAAGGCGGCGGTCAACTGGATCAAGTCGATCGCGGCGGAGCCGGAGCTGAACGCGATCTACGAAGGCACGGTCGTGAAGTGCATGGAGTTCGGAGCGTTCGTGAACTTCTTCGGTTCGCGTGACGGCCTGGTGCACATCTCGCAGCTCGCGCCGAAGAAGGTCGCCAAGGTCACCGACGTGGTCAAGGAAGGCGACAAGGTCTGGGTGAAGCTGCTCGGCTTCGACGAGCGCGGCAAGGTCCGCCTGTCGATGAAGGTGGTCGATCAGGAGACCGGCCAGGAGATCAAGCAGGAAGAGGGCGACCGCCCCGCCCGTGCCGAGAAGCCGGCCGACTGAGCCGACCGTTTCCCGTGAAACATACCGAAGGGCGCCCCATGGGGCGCCCTTCGTCGTTTTGGGTCTCTCCGCGCCCGGAGGTCGTTCGGCGCCCTTCGCTCACCGCGTGTGACGTAGGGAAACGCCACCTTAACCTCGCGCGTGCATCTTGCCGCTGGACTCGGCGTGTCTGTGGCTCGGGGGAGGGGCGGCGATGAAGTTCCGCAACTGGTCGATCTTGAAGAAGTTCGCCACCGCCGTGGTGTTGTTCGGCGTGGTCTCGGCGGCGGTCGCCGCCTACGGTGTCGGGGCGGTCTCCCGGTTGGGGACGACTCTGGTCGACGTCGGTCGTCGCGAGGTCGCCGCCCGTGAGGCGATGGACCTGCGCATCGACATCATCGCCATCAGCCGGATGACCTATCAGCTCGCGCTGGCACCGGCCAGGGCGGCCGACTTCCGCAAGGAGACCGACAAGCGCGCGGCCGAGATGAAGGCGCGTTTCCCGATTCTGCGGGCCGAGGCCGGGGCCGAGGAGAACCGCCTGCTCGACGCGATCGAGCAGGCGCTCGACGCCTATTTCGGATCGATCCGGGCGATGGTCGACGTCGCCGCCGGCCAGACCGACGAGGCCGGCCTGCGCAAGGCGCTCGACGTCGCGCTCGACGGCCAGAAGAAGGTCACCGACACGGTCAAGGCCTACTCGACCGCCACCGGCACTCGGATGAACGACATGCGCTCCAACGCGGAGGCCGCGGCCACGCAGGCGCGTCTGCTGATGATCGTCATCGCGGTGGTCGGCATCCTGCTCGGCGTCGCCGCCACGCTCTTCCTGGGCCATGCCGGCATCGTCCGGCCGGTCCGGCGTCTGACCGCGACGATGGAAGGCCTGGCCGAAGGCCGGGTCGACGTGGCGATCGACGGTGCCGACCGGAAGGACGAGATCGGCGGCATGGCACGGGCGGTCGAGGTCTTCCGCGCCGACATGATCCGAGGCCGCGAACTCGAAGCGGAGAGCCGCCGCAACCGCGAAGCGCTCGACCTCCAGCGCCGGGCGACGGTCGCGGAGCTGGCCGACGCCTTCGAACGGTCCGTCGGCTCGGTGGTCGGAACCATCTCCACCGCCGCCACCGAACTGCATGCCACCGCCGAGCAACTGACCCGGACCGCCGAGACGACCACCGCGCGTTCCGGCCGGGTCGAGAGCGCCGCGCATTCCGCCTCCGAGAGCGTCGCGACGGTCGCCGCCGCCACCGAGGAACTCGGCGCCTCGGTCGGCGAGATCGCCGGGCGGATCGGGCGCTCGAACGGCATGGCCGCGGGCGCGGTCGGCGACGTCGCCGCCGCCGCCGGCATCGTCCGCACCCTCGCCGAGGGCGCGTCGAAGATCGGCGCGGTGGTCGAACTGATCGATGCGATCGCCGCACAGACCAACCTTCTCGCGCTCAACGCCACGATCGAGGCGGCGCGGGCCGGCGAGGCGGGGCGCGGCTTCGCGGTCGTCGCCTCCGAGGTCAAGGCCCTGGCCGGTCAGACCGCCAAGGCGACCGAGGAGATCACCGGCCAGATCGGCGCGATTCGCGGCTCGACCGAGGAAGCGGTGCGTGCGATCGGAGCGATCGAGGCGACCATCCGGTCGATGAGCGAGATCGCCGCCGCGATCTCCACCGCCGCCGAGCAACAGTCGATCGCAACCCACGAGATCGTCGGTTCGGTCACCCGGGCCGCCACGGGTGCCGACGAGGTGTCGAGCAACATCGCCGACGTCGCCCGCTCGGCCGAGGATACCGGCGTGGCCGCCGAACAGGTGCTCGCGTCTTCCGCCGACCTGTCGCGGCAGGCCGAGACGCTCCGGTCGCGCCTCGTCGAATTCCTGGCGACCGTCCGCGCCTCCTGAACCCGCGGACGTCGGGGTCGGCGACGCGCCGGCCCCGCTTCTCCGCCCCTCAGCCCGCGGTCGCCCGCCCCACCGTCTCCCAGGCCGCCAGATCGGCGAGCATCGCTTCGGCGTGCCCTCGGATCGCGTCGATCGCGTCCGCTCCGAGCGCCAGCCGGAGCGGTGTCGTCTCCGCGTCGAGCGCCGCCGCGACCGCCTCCGCCGCGAGCCTCGGGTCGCCGGCCTGGGTGCCGTCCATGCCGTGGGCGAAGGCGCGGGTCGGCCCGACCACTTCCTCATAGGCGTCCATCGCCGGCATGTGGCGCAGCGCCGGGCCGGCGAAGGCGGTGCGGAAGGCGCCCGGCTCGACGATCAGCACCTTGATGCCGAACGGCCGTACTTCGCCCGCCAGCGCCTCGCTGAGCCCCTCCAGCGCGAATTTCGAGGCGCAGTAGGAGCCGAAGCCGGGATAGGAGACCTGCCCGCCCATCGACGTGACGTTGACGATCGCCCCCGACCGCTGCGCCCGCATCTGCGGCAGCACCGCCCGGATCACCGCTGCCGCACCGAAGAAGTTGGTCTCCATCTGCGCCCGGAGTTCGGCGTCGGAGGTCTCCTCGACCGCGCCGACGCTGCCGAAGCCGGCGTTGTTGATCGCCACGTCGAGCCGCCCGAAGCGCGCGAGCACCGCCGCCACCGCCGCATCCGCCGCGCCGGGCACGTCGACGTCGAGAGCGAGCGCCAGCACCCGGTCGGGGGCGAGGGCGACGAGATCGTCGAGCCGGGCGGCGGAGCGTGCGGTCGCCGCCACCGCGAAGCCGCGAGCCAGCGCATGCTCGGCGAAGGCCCGGCCGAAGCCGGTCGAGGCGCCGGTGACCAACCAGACCGGCCGCGGGAACGTCGTGGTGGAAGCCGTCGCAGTCATCGTTCTGTCCCTCGTCTCTTCGCCGTTCGGTCGCCGTCGGCGTGGTTGCAACCATGCACGGGATCGAATCATCTGATAAGATCGGACGTGTCAGATGAACCGTGTGATGAAATCGCATGATCGAACGTGATCTCCTGCCTCATCTGCCGATCGTCCGGGCCGTCGCCCGGGCCGGAGGCTTCGCCGCCGCCGCGGCCCGGCTGGGTCTCGGCACCTCCGCCGTGTCTCATGCGGTGCGGGTGGTCGAGGATCGGCTGGGTCAGGCACTGTTCGCCCGCACCACCCGCTCGGTCGCGCCGACCGAGGCCGGCCGCACCTTCCTGGCGCAGATCGAGCCGGCCCTCGACGCGCTGGAGGCGGCCTGCGAGGCGGTGCGCGGCGGCGCCGGTCGGGTCTCCGGGACGCTGCGCCTCGACGTGCCGCGGATCGCCCTGACCATGGGGCTCGGCGAAGTGATCGTCCGCACCCGTCGCGCCCATCCCGATCTGGCGATCGAGGTGACCACCGACGAAGGGTTGGTCGACATCGTCGCCGCCGGCCACGACGCCGGGGTGCGGGTCGGCGGGATGATCGCCGAGGACATGGTCGCGGTCCGCCTGACGCCGCCGTTCCGCACCGCTCTGGTCGCCTCTCCGGACTACCTCGCCCGCCGCGGCGATCCGCGCCGCATCGCCGATCTCGCCCGCCACGACTGCATCGGCTATCGCCGGATCACCACCGGTGGCACCTATGCCTGGGAGCTCGACGCCGACGGTGTCGAGGTGGCGGTGCCGATGCCCGGGATGCTCCGGGTGACCGATTCGCTGCACGCCCGCGAGCTGGCGCTGGCCGGCTGCGGCATCGCCTATCTCTACCGGCCGCTGGTCGCCGACGATCTGGCGAGCGGCCGGCTCTGCGCGGTGCTGCCGGAGACCGCGGTCGAGGAGGCCGGGCTGTTCCTCTATTTCCCGCGCCGGGCGGCGACCGCGCCGAAGCTCCGGGCGCTGGTCGAGGTGATCCGCGAGCGGCTCGCCGAGGTCGACGGCGACGAGCCGACGCCGCGGCCGCTGTTCTTCTGAGCCGAGGCGGAGACGCCGCCCCGCCGGGGAACCGCGCGGTGGTCGACCCGGAGAGGTTGCGTACGTCGGAGCGATGTCGGATGGTTCGGCCATGACCGATCCGACCTTCTCCCTCCTCGCCCTCGGTTACGGCTATTCGGCGCGCCACGGCATCGCCGCGCTCGGCCTCGCCCCGAGCGCCGTCGCCGTCACCGCCCGCGCTCCCGACAAGGCCGAACGCCTCGCCGCCGCCGGGTTCCACGTCGTGCCGCTGTTCGAGGCCGATGCCGACGCCCGTCTCGCCGCCGCGGCGGCGCGGGCCGCCCGCGTCCTCGCCTCCGCCGCGCCGGCCGAAGGGCCGGACCCGTTCCTCGAGCGGATCGCGGCGGCGCTCGCCGTGTCGGCCGCCGCCGGCCGGCTCGGCTGGATCGGCTATCTCTCGACCGTCGGCGTCTACGGCGATGCCGGCGGCGGTCTCGTCGACGAGACCACGCCCCCGGCGCCGACCTCCGAACGCACCCGTGCCCGGGTCGCCGCGGAAGCCGGCTGGACGGCGCTCGGCCGGTCGCTCGGCGTCCCGGTGGCACTGCTGCGGCTCGGCGGCATCTATGGTCCCGGGCGCAACCCCTTCGTCGCCCTCGACCGCGGCACCGCGCGACGGGTGGTCAAACCGGGGCAGATGTTCAATCGGATCCGGGTCGAGGACATCGGCCGGGCAATCGCCGCCGCCGCCGAGACCCGATTCGACGGCGTGCTGAACGTCGTCGACGACGAGCCGACTCCGCCGGAGGTGCCGCTCGTCTTCGCGGCGGCGCTGAAGGGGGTGGAGCCGCCGCCGGAGGTCGCCTTCGCCGAGATCGAGCCGACCCTGTCGCCACTCGCCCGGTCGTTCTGGGGGGAGAGCAAGCGGGTCGGCAACGCCCGCCTGCACGCACTCCTCGGCGATCTCTCCTGGCCGACCCATCGGGAGGGCCTCGCCGGCCTGTGGCGCGACGGCGACTGGGCCGGCAGCGCCGAGGACCGCGAGGACGCCAGTCCCAAGTTCAGGCGATCGTGAGCCGCAGCTCCGGCAGTCCCTCGACCCGGCCGACCGCGACGTCGCCGGAGACCAGCGGTCCGACCCCGGCCGGCGTGCCGGTGAACAGGAGATCGCCCGGCTCCAGCCGATAGAAGCGGGAGAGGTGGGAGATCAACTCCGGCACCGACCAGACCATCTCGGAGAGCTTCTCCGACTGGCGACGGACGCCGGAGACGTCGAGCCGGATCTCCCGGTCGCCGATCTCGCCGAACGCCGCCCGCGGCACGATTCCGGTGATCGGCGCCGAACGTTCGAAGTTCTTGGAGAAGTCCCAGGGCCGCTTCTTCGCCTTGGCCTGGTTCTGCAGATCGCGGCGGGTGAGATCGAGGCCGAGGGCGTAGCCGTAGACCACTTCCATCGCCGCGTCGGCGGGAATGTCCTGCGCCGTCGCACCGATCGCCACGACGAATTCGATCTCGTGATGGAAGTCGCTGGTGCCGGCCGCATAGGGGATGGTCGAATCGTTGGCGACGATCGCCGAGGCGTCCTTCAGGAAATAGAACGGCGCCTCGCGATCGACCTCGTTGCCGAGCTCCTTGGCGTGTTCGACGTAGTTGCGGCCGACGCAGAAGATCCGGCGGACCGGCCAGCGGTCGGTGCGCCCGACGATCTCGATCGTCGGCTGGGCGGGCGGGTCGAACAGGAGTGTGATCACGACGAGGTCTCCGAGAGCAGTGGGTGATTCCCCACCCGCATTGGTCGCCACACGTTCGTGGAATGCAAGCCACCGCCCCGGGAACCGGCCGTGCGGGTGAACCCGGGTGGCCATCCGGTTCGCGCCGCCGCGTCGCGTTCACTGTTCGAAGCGTTCGATCACCCGCCCGTTCGCACCCACGAACAACCGGCGCGCGTTTCCCCAGAGATGGACCACGTGGCCGCTGATCGGATTGGCGAAGCCGAGCGAGGTCTGGCCGAAGATCTCGCCGCCGCCGGGGTTGAGGAAGAGATCGGCCGCCGCCTCCAGGAAGGCCCAGCCGTTCGGTCCGTCCGCGACGTTGCAGCCGTTGAAGTAGATCCGCGCACCCGGCCGGGCGAGCGTGGTGAAGCCGTTCTGACGCAGGCTGCGCAGCGTACCCGCGTCGACGCCTTCGTGGCCGAAGCCGATCTGTCCCGGCGCACCGTGGGTCTCGAACAGGATCCGGTCGAAGGTCCGCCCCGCCTGCATCAGCCGTCGGAACAGGGCCGTGAATCCGGCGTAGTCGGGGACTCCGAAGCGGTCGCCGGCAGCGCGGCGACCGGCGGTCCAGCGGATCGTCCAGTCGGACGAATCGTAGATGTGCAAGAGGCTCATCGTCGCTCCCTCCTCGACGTGAACCCGCTCTCCCTCCGACCTCGCGTCCCGGCCGAGGGGGCGGTGGTGGTCGACACCCCGATCATGCCCGACGCCGCGTGTATCGGCTACGCAATTCTACGCGTCGGTTGCGGGGAGGACGCGGATCCGTCGTCCGGGGAGACGGTCGTCACGCGAGGGACGCGGCGCTCCATGGAGATCCGAGCAAGCCGACCCGACCGGGCGGGGCCGGGGCGGCTCTTCGCTCCGCAAGGGCGTCTCGACGGTGCGGCCCGCGGAGGTCGGCGCTCAGTGCGCCTCCTCCCAGTTGGCCGCGGCGCGGGCCTCGACCACCAGCGGCACGGTGAGCTGCACCGCCGGTTCCGCCGCCCGCTCCATCACCTGCTTGACCAGCGGGATCGTCGCTTCGACCTCCGCCTCCGGCACTTCGAACACCAGTTCGTCGTGCACCTGCAGCAGCATCCGCGCCGTGAGCCGGGCCTCGACGAGCGCCGCGTCCATCCGGATCATCGCCCGGCGGATGATGTCGGCGGCCGAGCCCTGGATCGGCGCATTGATCGCGGCGCGTTCGTTGAAGGCGCGCATCGCCGCGTTCTTCGAGGCGATCTCCGGATAGTGGGCGCGCCGGCCGAAGATCGTGGTGACGAAGCCCTTGTCGCGGCACTCGCGCTTCACCGCCTCCATGTAGGCGCGGATGCCGGGGAAGCGCTCGAAGTACTTCTCGATGTAGGCCGCCGCCTCGCCGCGCGGAATCCCGAGTTGGTTGGCCAGCCCGAAGGCCGAGATTCCGTAGACGATGCCGAAGTTGATCGCCTTGGCGCGCCGCCGGATCATCGGATCCATGCCGGCGACCGGCACCCCGAACATCTCCGAGGCGGTCATCGCGTGGATGTCGATGCCGTCGGCGAAGGCCCGCCGGAGCGCCGGCACGTCGGCGACATGGGCGAGGACGCGCAGCTCGATCTGGCTGTAGTCGGCGGAGACCAGCAGATGGCCCGGCGTCGCGACGAAGGCGCGGCGGATCTTGCGGCCCTCCTCGGTGCGCACGGGAATGTTCTGGACGTTCGGTTCCGACGACGAGAGCCGGCCGGTGGTGGTGGCGGCCAGCGCGAAGGAGGTGTGGACCCGCCTGGTCGTCGGATTCTCGAAGCCCGGCAGGGCGTCGGTGTAGGTCGACTTCAGTTTGGCGATCTGCCGCCAGTCGAGCACCCGGGCCGGCAGCTCGTGGCCCTGGGCGGCGAGATCCTCGAGCACGTCGGCGCCGGTCGCCCAGGCGCCGGTCGCCGTCTTCTTCGGCGCCGGCAGGCCGAGCTTGCCGAACAGAATCTCGCCGAGCTGCTTCGGCGAAGCGACGTTGAACGGTTCGCCGGCGAGCGTCGTGATCTCCGCCTCGAGCCGGGCCATGCCCTGCGCGAAGTCGCCGGAGAGCCGCGACAGCATCTGCCGGTCGATGGCGATGCCGCGCCGCTCCATCGCCGCGATCACCGGCACCAGCGGCCGCTCCAGCGTCTCGTAGACGGTGGCGAGTCCTTCCGCCGCCAGACGCGGCTTCAGCAGCCGCCACAGCCGGAGCGTGACGTCGGCGTCTTCCGCCGCATAGGCGGTCGCCCGGTCGATCGGCACCCGGTCGAAGGTCACCTGGGTCTTGCCGTGGCCGGCGACCTCCTTGAAGGCGATCGGCTCGTGGCCGAGCCAGCGCTTCGACAGTTCGTCCATGCCGTGGCCGCCGCGCCCGGCATCGAGCGCGTAGGAGATCAGCATGGTGTCGTCGAAGCCGACGATCGCCACCCCGTGGTTGGCCAGCACCGCGGCGTCGTACTTGAGGTTCTGTCCGATCTTCAGGATCGACGGATCGCAGAGCAGCGGCGCGATCCGTTCGAGCGCGATGGTGAGCGGGATCTGGCCGGGCGAGAGCCCGTCGTCGAACAGCCCGTCGCCGCCGGAGCGGTGAGCGAGCGGCACGTAGCAGGCCTTGCCCGGCGCGGTGGCGAGGCTGAAGCCGACCAGATCGGCGCGGAGCGGGTCGAGCGAAGTGGTCTCGGTGTCGAAGGCGACGAATCCGGCCTCGCGCGCCGCGGCGATCCAGGCGTCGAGCCGCTCGAGGGTTCCGACCGTCTCGTAGGCCGAGGTGTCGAAGGGGATCGCCGCTTCCCGTGCCCGGGCGGCGACCAGATCGGCCGGCACGCCGTAGGGATCGCCGGGGTTGCGCGCGGCGTCGGACGTCGTGGCGGAGGCGCCGGTCGTCGGATCGGAGCCGGCGTCGCCGGACGCACCGCCCTCGCCGTCTGCGTCCCCTCCCCCCGCGAGGGAGAGGGACGGGGAGGGGGGGGCGGCCCCGTCCGCACCCTCTTTCGGCTCCGGCGGCCAGAACTTCACCGGGACGTTCGCCGGATCGATCGCCTCGGCGACCGCACCGGTCGCCTCCGCCACCCGGCGGGTCAGCGAACCGAACTCCATCGCCTTCAGGAAGCCGACCAGCCGCACCCCGTCGATCGGCGCGACCGCCAGATCCTCGATCGGCGTCTCGATCGGCACGTTGCGCTCGAGCGTCACCAGCCGCATCGAGAGGCGGGCGTTCTCGGCGTGGTCGATCAGCGACTGCCGGCGTTTCGGCTGTTTGATCTCGGTCGCGTGGGCGAGCAGGGTTTCGAGGTCGCCGTGGTCGTTGATCAGGCTCGCCGCGGTCTTGATGCCGATGCCGGGCACGCCGGGGACGTTGTCGACCGGATCGCCGGCCAGCGCCTGGACGTCGACCACCCGGTCCGGGGTCACCCCGAACTTCTCGAACACCTCGTCGGGTCCGATCCGCTTGTCCTTCATCGTGTCGAGCATGACCACGCCCGGCTCGATCAGCTGCATCAGATCCTTGTCGGATGCGACGATCGTCACCTCCGCGCCCTTCTCGCGGGCGATCCGGGTGTAGGTGGCGATCAGGTCGTCGGCCTCGTAGTCGATCTGCTCGATCGAGGCGACGTTGAAGGCGCGGGTCGCTTCCCGGATCAGGCCGAACTGCGGCCTCAGATCCTCCGGCGCTTCCGGTCGGTGGGCCTTGTAGAGGTCGTAGATCCGGTTGCGGAAGGTCGTCCCCGAGGCATCGAAGATCACCGCCAGATGGGTCGGCCGGGTCCCCGCCGCGCTCTTCTCGGCCTCCTTGAGGAGCCGGTAGAGCATGTTGCAGAAGCCGGAGACCGCGCCGACCGGCACGCCGTCCGACTTGCGGGTGAGCGGCGGCAGGGCGTGGTAGGCCCGGAAGATGTAGGAGGAGCCGTCGACCAGCACGAGGTGGTCGCCGGGGCCGATCTCGAGGCGCTCGGCGCCGTTGGGAAGGAGCGTGGTCATGGGGGCGCATCCTAGAGCATGTCGGCGGTCGGATCGAACCGATTCCGCCGCCGCCGGCCCGCCGCCCACATGTGGCGAAGCCGGACGACGGCGTCGCCCGGCTTCGTGCCGATTCACGTGAAACCCCGGTCCGCCGCGACCCGCGGCGCCCGTCCTCAGGCCCGGAGCGTCGCCCCGGTCGCCTTGGTCACCGCCGCGACCACCTTGCCGGCGAGGGCTTCGAGGTCCTTGTCGGTGAGCGTCGCCTCGCGCGGCTGCAGCGTCACCTCCACCGCAACCGACTTCCGTCCCTCGCCGATCGACGGACCGCGGAACACGTCGAACACCGCGGCGTCGACGATCAGCGCCTTGTCGGCGCCTCTGACCGCCTTGAGGATCTTCTCGGCCTCGACCTTCTCCTCGACCACGAAGGCGAAGTCGCGGGTCAGCGGCATCAGACCGAAGCTCGGCAGCGCCCCCTTCGATCTGGTCGGCTTGGCCTTCGGCTCGGGGATCGCGTCGAGATGGATCTCGAAGCCGACCATCGGGCCGGCCGCGTCCATCGCCTCGAGCGTCGCCGGATGCAGCTCGCCGAAATGCGCCAGGATCGTCTGCGGCCCCATCTGCAGGGTCGCGGAGCGGCCGGGATGGTACCAGTCCGGCGCCGAGCGGACGACCTGCAGCCGGTCGGTGGCGACCCCCAACGCCTCCAGCACGGCGAGTGCGTCGCCCTTGGCGACCGACCACGACACCGGGCCGGCGTTGCCGATCCAGTGGCGGCCGGCGCCGGTCGAACCGGCGGTGCCGCGCCGCACGCCGCTCGCCGCCCATTTCTGGCCGTCGGGGGCGTCGGTCCGGAACACCTGACCGACCTCGAACAGCGCGACGTCGACGATGCCGCGCTTGACGTTGCGCTCGGCCGCGGCGATCAGGCCGGGCAGCAGGCTCGGCCGCATGTCGGAGAGGTCGCCGGCGATCGGATTGGCGAGCGCCAGCTCCGGCTTGCCGCCGCCGAACCGCTCGGCTTCGGCCTTCGACACGAAGGACCAGGTCACCGCTTCCAGCATCCGCCGGGCGGCGAGGGTCCGCCGCGCCTTCGAGCGGCGGTTCTGCAGGGTGGTCAGCACCCGGCCGCCGACGGTTCCGGTCGCCTCGAGCGGGGTCGAGCGGACCTTGTCGAGGCCGTGGATGCGCATCACCTCTTCGACCAGATCGGCCTTCTGGGCGACGTCGGCCCGCCAGGACGGCACCGCCACCCGGAAGGTCTCGTCGCGGCCGACCACGAAGAAGCCGAGCGCCTCGAGGATCTCGCGCACTTCGGCGCGATGCAGGTCGAGGCCGGTCAGCCGCTTCACCTCGGTGAGCGGGAAATCGATCACCCGCTCGACTTCCGGCACCGCACCGGCGACGACCGGCTCGGACGGCACGCCGCCGCACAGGTCGAGCACCATCTCGGTGGCGATGTCGAGGCCGGGGCCGAGCTGCGCCGGATCGACGCCGCGCTCGAACCGGTAGCGGGCATCCGAGACGATGCCGGTGCGCCGGCCGGTCTCGGCGGTGCGCGTCGGATCGAACCAGGCGCATTCGATGAACACGTCGGTGGTCTCCGGCGCGCAGCCGGTCGCCTCGCCGCCCATCACGCCGCCGAGCCCGAGCGGGCCGGTGTCGTCGGCGATCACGCACATCCGCGAATCGAGCGCATAGGTCTTGCCGTCGAGCGCCAGCAGGCTCTCGCCGTCCTTCGCCGGCCGGGCATGGATGGTGCCCCTCACCTTGGCCGCGTCGAACACGTGCAGCGGCCGGCCGCGGTCGATCGAGACGTAGTTGGTCATGTCGACCAGCGCCGAGATCGGCCGGAGCCCGATCGCCTTCAGGCGCCGCTGCATCCACTCCGGCGACGGGCCGTTCTTCACGCCGCGGACGTAGCGGCCGTGGAAGGCCGGGCAGACCACCGTCTCGCCTTCCGGAAAGCGCAGCTCGACGCCGATCGGCGAGACGAACTCGCCGGGAATCTTGCGGATCCGATCGGCCTTCAGGGTACCGATGCCGGTCGCCGCGAGATCGCGGGCGATGCCGCGCACACCGGTGCAGTCGGCCCGGTTGGGGGTCAGCGCGACGTCGATCACCGGATCGTCGAGATCGGCGTAGTCGGCGTAGGAGACGCCGACCGGCGCGTCGGCCGGCAGTTCCATGATCCCGGAATGGTCCTCGGAGAGGCCGAGTTCGGCCGCCGAACACATCATGCCGAAGCTCTCGACCCCGCGGATCTGGCCGACCCCGAGGGTGAAGTCCTTGCCGGGGATGTACGTGCCGGCCGCCGCGAAGACGGTCTTCAGTCCGGCCCGGGCGTTGGGGGCGCCGCAGACGACCTGCAGCGGCTCGCCCTTGCCGACCGAAACGCGGCAGACGTGCAGCCGATCGGCGTTGGGGTGCTGGTCGCAGGTGAGGACTTCGGCGACGACGAACGGCTTCAGGGCCTTCGCCGGGTCTTCGACCTCCTCGACCTCGAGGCCGATCATCGTCAGCGTCTCGACGATCCGCTCGAGCGAGGCGTTGGTGTCGAGGTGATCCTTCAGCCAGGAGAGAGTGAACTTCATGGGGCTGGTCCGATCTTCGAGAAAGAGGTGGTGGAACCCGAGGCGGCGCCGTCGGAAAGTCGGGTGTCGAGCATGGGGCGAAGCGGTGTCGCGTCACCCGAGGCGGCCGGAGGCGAGAAGTCGCTCTCTCGGTCGCCGCCGGTAAATCGATCCCCGGTCGCGTGCGGCGGCGGTCGGTCCGAGGGCGAGGCCGCGTACCCCTCTCCCTGTCCCTCCCCCACGAGGGGGGAGGGGACCGGAGGCGAAGCTCGCACCGTCGCCGAAGCCGTGCCGAGAGGCGGAGCCGGTTCGTCGACGGCATCGGCGGCAATAGACGGTGCCTCTGGCGAAGATCGCGGCCGTCCTCGTTCCCTCCCCCCTTGAGGGGGAGGGACAGGGAGAGGGGTCGCGGCGTCGACGCTCGGGACCACGCCGGCGAGCATCAATTCCCGATGGACGACCTCCAGCACCGTCGCCGGGGTCGCCAGAACCTCGTGGTTCCAGAACCGCACCACCCGATAACCTTCCGACGCCAGAAACGCGTCGCGGATGCGATCGTGCTTCCGGCCCTCGGCACCGGCATGTCCACCCCCGTCGACCTCGACGACGAGGCGCGCGGCGTGACAGCAGAAATCGACCACATAGGGTCCGATCGGCACCTGCCGGCGAAAGACGGCAGCGACGAAACGGTGGCCACGCAATGCCGTCCAGAGCCTGCGTTCGGCATCGGTCATGGTGCCGCGCAGCCGACGCGCCAGCGCCCGCTGTCCGGTTCCGATCTCCCGATGCGACGCGGCCGCTCTCACCCCGCGAGCCCCCCGAACAGGGTCGGCAGGTCGAGCGGGCGGAAGCCGTAGTGCCTCAGCCAGCGCACGTCGGCGTCGAAGAAGGCGCGCAGGTCCGGCATGCCGTATTTCAGCATGGCGATCCGGTCGATGCCCATGCCGAAGGCGAAGCCCTGGTGGACGTCCGGGTCGAGACCGCAGTTCCTCAGAACGTTGGGATGCACCATCCCGCAGCCGAGGATCTCCAGCCAGTCGTCGCCCTCGCCGAACTTGATCTCCGAACCGGAGCGGTCGCAGCGGATGTCGACCTCCATCGACGGCTCGGTGAACGGGAAGAACGACGGCCGGAACCGCATCTCGACCTGCGGCACCTCGAAGAACGCCTTGCAGAACTCTTCGAGCACCCACTTCAGCGTGCCGATCGTCGAGGTCGTGTCGATCACCAGACCCTCGACCTGATGGAACATCGGCGTGTGCGTCTGGTCGCTGTCGCAGCGATAGGTCCGCCCCGGCGCGATGATCCGGATCGGCGGCTTCTGCGAGAGCATGGTGCGGACCTGCACCGGCGAGGTGTGGGTCCTGAGCAACTGGCGGGTGCCGTCGGCCTTCGGCGAGAAGAAGAACGTGTCGTGCATCTCCCGCGCCGGATGCCCCTCTGGGAAGTTCAGCGCGGTGAAGTTGTAGAAGTCGCTCTCCACGTCCGGACCCTCGGCGACCGAGAAGCCCATGTCGGCGAAGATCGCGGTGAGCTCGTCGGTGACCTGGGAGATCGGATGGACCCGGCCCTCGTTGGCCGGGCTCGACCACAGGGGCAGGGTGACGTCGACCGTCTCGGCGGCGAGCCGGCGGGTCAGCGCCTCGGCCTTCAGCAGTTTGCGGCGTTCGCCGATCGCCGCGTCGATCCGGTCCCGGAGGCCGTTGATCGCCGGGCCCATCACCTTGCGCTCGTCCGGGCTCATCCCGCCGAGCGACTTCAGGAGATCGGAGACGGCGCCCTTCTTGCCGAGCGCGCCGACCCGGACCGCGTCGAGCGCCGCTTCGTCGGCGGCGCCGGCGATACCCGCGAGGAGGGTGGTTTCGAGGTTCGCGATGTCGCTCATTTCGAATTTGCTCTCAAAGGGACCGGAGGGAGGGGCGGATGGCGCCGGCCGCCGGCACTTCTAGCCAGAAACGGCGCCCGGCGGAAGCGTCGAGCGCGGGAAGGGGGTATCCGAAACGACGAAGACCCCACGTCGTGGACGCGGGGTCTTCGGTCGTCTCGTCCGCGGAAGGGCGGATGGGTCAGGCGGCGAGCGCGGCCTGCGCCTTGGCGACCAGCGCCGCAAACGCCTCCGGCTGGGTGATCGCCAGATCCGACAGGACCTTGCGGTCGACCTCGATGCCGGCCTTGTTGAGGCCGTCGATGAAGCGCGAATAGGTCATGTCCGCGGCGACCTGACGGACGCCGGCGTTGATGCGCTGGATCCACAGAGCGCGGAAGTTGCGCTTCTTGTTCTTCCGGTCGCGATAGGAATAGATCATTCCCTTCTCGACCGCGGCCTTCGCCGTACGGATGGTGTTCTTCCGGCGGCCGTAGTAGCCCTTCGCCGCCTTCAGAACCTTCTTGTGCTTGGCATGAGCGGTCACACCGCGCTTGACACGAGCCATGGCTCTTTATCCTTCAGAAATCGATGGATGGTCTGGGTGCTGACGCTCAGCCGTAGGGCAGGAACTTCCTGACGATACGGGCGTCGCTCTCGCTGAGGACGGTGGAACCACGTGCGTCGCGGATGAACTTGGTCGTCCGCTTGATCATGCCGTGGCGCTTGCCGGCCTGCTGCACCTTGACCTTGCCGGTGGCCGTGAGCTTGAAGCGCTTCTTGGCGCCGCTCTTGGTCTTCATCTTGGGCATTTGGCTCTCTTCGTGTTTTGAGGACGCGGTCGACGGATCTCCCGTCGCTCGCGGCCGGCCTCTCGGCCTTCCGCGGGAACCCTCGCGTCCGTGTGTCGTGCGGGTTCGAGCCTTCGCGAACCGCCACGGCATGCCCTTGTGATCAGCCGGTCGGTTCGAAGACCGGCGGGTTATAGGAGGGCGCGCTCGGGAATGCAACGGTCCGGTGACGACTTCGGCCTATTCGGCCGCCGGAACCACGATCTTCGGGGTGTCGTCGGCGGTGATTCGCGCGATCCGGTCGCCCCAGGTGGTGACGACACCGTCGGCATCGATCTCCACCGTCTCGGTCGTTCCGGCGATCGTGACGGCGATGCGGCGGCCACCGTCGGAGGACTTCAGCGCGACGGTCGCCCGGGCGATCGTGAAGTCGGGGACCGAAACCGTCACCACGTCGAGGCTCTGCGCCTTCGTCGCCTTCGCCCCGAGCCTTTGCAGGAGCGCGATCAGGCCGAACGGCGAACCCGCCACCAGACAGTCGGTGAGACCGGAGAATTCGGGGCGGCGGCGGCCCTCGCCGTCGCTCCATTCGCCGTAGCCGTCGTGGCGCAGCGCCACCGTAGGGCCGCCGAGTCGGGTCAGGTGCAGCGAGCGCACCGAGGCCCATTCGGCATCGACGACGATCCGCCAGCGGGTCGCCCAGCCGGCGCCGCCGATCGCCACGCCCTCCGCCGAGATGCCGGTCTCCGCGACCTTCAGCTCGACGTGTTCGAGGCCGGCTTCGGCGAGGTCGCCGGCCGACGGGTCGGTCGAACGGGCGGTGGTCCGCCAGCGCCAACTGCTCGAAGTGATCGTCATCGCCGGCCCCCCGGGCGTTCGCGCCGGTCTGCGCGAACGGGAGTTGCGCTCTCTCGGCCGTCGCCGGCGGAGAGACGAAGTCCCGGGCCGCGCCTCAGCGCGGCGCCAGGATCATGATCATCTGCTTGCCTTCGAGCCGCGGCTCGGACTCGACCTTCGCCACGTCGCCGACGTCGGCCTTGACCCGCTCCAGCAACTGGACGCCGAGATCCTGGTGCGCCATCTCGCGTCCGCGGAAGCGCAGCGTGATCTTGACCTTGTCACCGTCTTCGAAGAACCCGCGCGACTGCCGCATCTTGACGTCGTAGTCGTGGTCGTCGATGCCCGGACGGAGCTTGACTTCCTTGATCTCGACGATCTTCTGGTTGCGGCGTGCCTCGGCGGCCTTCTTCTGAGCCTGATACTTGAAGCGGCCGAAGTCGAGCAGCTTGCAGACGGGCGGGACGGCCTGCGGCGCGATCTCGACGAGGTCCAGTCCGGCTTCCTCGGCGCGCTCGATCGCGTCGAAGAACGACAGGACGCCGACGTTGTTGCCGTCGTCGTCGATGAGCTGGACTTGCGGAACGCCCCGGATCTCCCGGTTGATGCGCGGCCCTTCCTTGGGCGGCGGCGGTGCGCGGAACGGACGGCGAATGGTCGTGATCTCCTCGATTGTGGCGTGTCGACCGATACGGGAAACGGGTCGGATCGCCGGAAGGCGGTCCATGCCGAAAGCCCCGAGCGGACAAACGCCGAGGCTTCCGGCCGATGCTTCGAAACTCGCATCCGGCCGATGGGACGACAATTCGCCGATTTTCCGATGAAGTCAACGTCGCAGGCGGTTCCCGTGGCACTCTGCAACGGGAAAGCGCGTCGGCGTTGCCGATTCTTCGCGGCACCGGCCCGGTCGGGGCGTGCCGCGCCGTCGCGGCCCGCCACCGCTCTCCTCGCGGGTCCCATGGAGCGACCGCCCGCCCCTCCGCCACGGTGGTTCTGTCGCGGGCCGTCATCGGCTAGACAGGAGCGAGAGGCGAACGGAGGCGAACGGACGATGGCGACGGTGGCGGAACGGATCGTGGTGGGCAGCGGTGCGGCGGCGCGCGACATCGCCGTCCTGCGGGCGGACGGAGCGGCGCCCGGCCTCCTCTGGCTCGGCGGCTTCCGGTCCGACATGACCGGCGGCAAGGCCGAGGCGCTCGCCGCCCACGGTGCGGCCCGCGGCCTCGCCGTCACCCGGTTCGACTATTCCGGCCACGGCGCCTCCGGCGGCCGGTTCGAGGACGGTACGATCTCGCGCTGGCTCGAGGAGGCGACCGCGGTCTTCGACACGACCGACGGACCGCAGATCCTGGTCGGCTCGTCGATGGGTGGCTGGATGGCGCTGCTGCTCGCCCGGGCCCGCCGCGCCTCCGGCCGGATCGCCGGGCTGGTGCTGATCGCGCCGGCCGCCGACTTCACCGAAGAGCTGATGTGGGCCTCGTTTCCGCCCGAGGTGCGCCGGGCGATCGAGGTCGACGGGGTCTGGCCGATGCCCTCCGACTACGGCGAGGCGATCCCGATCGGCCGCGGCCTGATCGAGGACGGCCGCCGACATCTGCTGCTCGGCGGCGAGCTCGACTACGGCGTGCCGATCGCGGTTCTCCAGGGAGCGAAGGACGAGAGCGTGCCGTGGACCCATGCGGTCCGGCTGGTGTCGAAGCTGATCCGGGACGACGTGACGCTGACCCTGGTGCCCGACGGCGATCACCGTCTGTCGCGGCCGCAGGACATCGCGCGTCTGCTCGCCGCGGTCGACGTCATCGTCGATCGGCGCGCCGGCTGACGCCGCGACACTCGCACGGCGGCTCCGGACCGGTCCGCAGCCGCCGTCGCCGACGTCACTGGCGGACCGCGTCGGTGTCGACCGTCTCCAGCCGGAAGGCGGCGGCCATCAGGGCGCGGGTGTAGTCGGTCTTCGGCCGTTCGAAGACCTCCGTCGCGGTGCCCGTTTCGACCACCTTGCCGTCCTTCATCACGATCACCTCGTTGGCCAGCGCCCGGACCACCTTGAGATCGTGGCTGATGAACAGATAGGCGAGGCCGTGCGCCTTCTGCAGATCGCGCAGGAGGTCGACCACCTGGGCCTGGACCGACATGTCGAGGGCCGAGGTCGGCTCGTCGAGCACCACCACCGCCGGCTCCAGGATCATCGCCCGGGCGATCGAGATGCGCTGGCGCTGGCCGCCGGAGAACTCGTGCGGGTAGCGGTGCCGGGTCTCCGGATCGAGGCCGACCTCCTCGAGCACCCGGATCACCTTCGCTTCGCGCTCGTCCGCGGAGAGGTCCGGCAGATGCACCGCCAGCCCTTCCGCGACGATCTCGGCGATCGACAGGCGCGGGCTGAGCGAGCCGAACGGATCCTGGAACACCACCTGCGCCTCGCGCCGCAGCGGCCGCATCGCCTTGGCGTCGAGCCCCTGGACGTCGCGGCCGAGCACCACGATCCGTCCGGTCGAAGGCACCAGCCGCAGCATGGCGAGGCCGAGGGTCGTCTTCCCGGATCCCGATTCGCCGACGATGCCGATCGTCTGGCCGGCCCGCAGCGTCAGCGACACCCCGTCGACCGCCTTGACGTGGTCGACCACGCGCCTCAGGAAGCCGCGCCGGATAGGGAACCAGACCCGGACGTCGTCGGCTCGCGCCACCACCTCGGCGGTGGGGTCGGCGGCGGGCGGCGTGCCCTTCGGCTCGGCGGCGAGCAGCTTCCTCGTGTAGTCGTGGCGCGGCGCGGCGAAGATCTCGGCGGTCGGACCGGCCTCGACGATGTGGCCGCCGGTCATCACGCAGGTGCGGTCGGCGAACTTGCGGACGATCCCGAGATCGTGGGTGATGAACAGGATCGCCATCCCCATCCGGTCGCGGATCTCGGCGAGGAGTTTCAGGATCTGCGCCTGGACGGTGACGTCGAGGGCGGTGGTCGGCTCGTCGGCGATCAGCAGATCCGGCTCGTTGGCGAGCGCCATGGCGATCATCACCCGCTGCCGCTGGCCGCCGGAGAGCTGATGCGGATAGGCGCCGAGCCGATCGGCGGCGCGCTGGATGCCGACCGCCTCGAGCAGCTCGAGCACCCGGGTGCGGGTCGCCATGCCGCGCGAGATCTCGTGCAGCTCGATGATCTCGCCGACCTGCCGCTCGATCGTGTGCAACGGGTTGAGCGAAGTCATCGGCTCCTGGAAGATCATCGTGACGTCGCCGCCGCGGATCCGCCGGAGCTCCGCTTCCGACGCCTTCAGGAGATCGACACCGTCGAGCAGGATCTCGCCGGACGGGTGGGAGGCCGCCGGATAGGGCAGCAGGCGCGGAATCGACAGCGCCGTGACCGACTTGCCCGATCCCGATTCGCCGACCAGCGCGACGGTCTCGCCGCGGGCGATGTCGAAGGAGACGCGATCGACGGCGAGATTGGTGCCGCCGGCCTGCCGGAAGGCGACGGACAGATCGCGGACGCTGAGCAGGGGGGCGGTCGGCCCGGTTGCGGTCGACTGGGGGCTCATCCGAACGTCTTTCTGGGATCGAAGGCGTCGCGGACCGCTTCGCCGACGAAGATCAGGAGGCTCAGCATCGCCGAGATCATGAAGAAACCGGTCAGTGCCAGCCACGGCGCCTGCAGATTGTTCTTGCCCTGGGCCAGCATCTCGCCGAGCGACGGCGATCCCGGCGGCAGGCCGAAGCCGAGGAAGTCGAGCGAGGTCAGCGTGGTGATCGAGCCGTTGAGGATGAACGGCAGGAAGGTCAGCGTCGCCACCATCGCGTTGGGCAGGAGATGCCGCCACATGATCGCCAGATTGCCGACCCCCAGCGCCTTCGCCGCCCGCACGTATTCGAAGTTGCGCGCCCTCAGGAATTCCGCGCGGACCACCCCGACGAGGCTCACCCAGGAGAACAGCAGCAGGATCCCGAGCAGGATCCAGAAGCTCGGCACGAACATCGAGGAGACGATCAGCAGCAGGTAGAGGTGCGGCAGCGACGACCACACCTCCATGAAACGCTGGAAGGCGAGATCGATCCAGCCGCCGAAATAGCCCTGCACCGCGCCGGCCGCGACCCCGACGGCCGACGAGACGATCGCCAGGACGAGGCCGAACAGCACCGAGATGCGGAAGCCGTAGAGGACACGGGCGACCACGTCGCGGGCCTGATCGTCGGTGCCGAGCCAGTTCCAGTTGCCGATCGTGCAGTTCGGATCGTCGACGCCCTGGGCGTAGCGCGCGCAGCGCTTCTCCTTGTCGTACATCCAGGACGGCTTGGCCGGTGCCGGATCGGGGATCTCGTTGTTCGGCGTGCCGTAGGAATAGCGGATCGGCGGCCACACCATGAAGCCGTGGGCTTCGATCTCCTCTTGGATCACCGGATCGCGATACTGGGTCTGCGGCAGGAACCCGCCGAACTTCTCCTCCGGATAGTCGACCAGCAGCGGCGACAGCACTTCGCCCTTGTAGACGATCAGGATCGGCCGGTCGTTGGCGATCAGTTCCGAGAACAGCGAGACGACGAACAGTACCAGGAAGATCCGCAGGCTCCACACGCCGCGCCGATGGGCGCGGAAGTTGGCGAGCCGGCGGGCGTTGAGCGGGGAGAGCGGACGGCGGAACAGGCCCATCTCAGACCTCCCGCGTGTCGAAGTCGATGCGCGGATCGATCCAGGTGTAGGTCAGATCCGAGATCAGATTGACGCCGAGGCCGATCAGCGAGAACACCCACAGCGTCCCGAACACCACCGGATAGTCGCGGTTGATCAGGCTCTCGAAACCGAGCAGGCCGAGCCCGTCGAGCGAGAAGATCGTCTCGATCAGCAGCGATCCGCCGAAGAAGGCACCGATGAAGGCGGCGGGAAAGCCGGCGATCACCAGCAGCATCGCATTGCGGAAGACGTGGCCGTAGAGCACCCGGTGCTCGGAGAGGCCCTTCATCCGGGCGGTGACGACGTACTGCTTGCGGATCTCGTCGAGGAACGAGTTCTTGGTGAGCAGCGTCGTGGTGGTGAACGAGGCGAGAGACATCGCGGTCAGGGGCAGCACCAGATGCCAGAGATAGTCGAGGATCCGGTGCGGCCAGTCCATCTGCGTCCAGCCCTCGGAGGTCAGGCCGCGCAACGGGAAGACGTCCCAGAACGAACCGCCGGCGAACAGCACGACGAGCAGGATGCCGAACAGGAAGCCCGGGATCGCATAGCCGACGACGATCGCCGCGCTGCTCCAGACGTCGAAGCGCGAGCCGTCGCGCACCGCCTTGGCGATGCCGAGCGGGATCGACACGCCGTAGGAGATCAGCGTCATCCACATCCCCAGCGAGATCGAGACCGGCATCTTCTCCTTGACCAGATCGACGACCGAGATCGATCGGAAGTAGCTCTCGCCGAGATCGAACACCGCGTAGTTCTTCATCATCGTCAGGAAGCGCTCGAGCGGCGGCTTGTCGAAGCCGAACTGGCGCTCGAGCTTCTTGACGAACTCCGGATCGAGTCCCTGCGCGCCGCGGTACTTCGACGACATGTCGCCGCCGGCGGTCGCCGCCCTGACCCCGCCGAAGTCGCCGCCGCCGCCCGACACCCGCGCGGTGGCGCCGACGTCGGTTCCGGTCAGTTGGGCGATCACCCGCTCGACCGGCCCACCCGGCGCGAACTGCACGATGACGAAGCTGACCGCCATGATGCCGATCAGTGTCGGGATCATCAGCAGGAGACGTCTCAGGATGTAGGCGCCCATCGTCCCTTTCGTCCGTTCGTCCGGAGGAATCTCGCCCGACCGAATCGCTGCGGCCGCGCTCCGTCGTCAGTCATAGTCGAGAGCGTCGCCGTCGCCGAGACGATCGGCGCCCTCGGGGTCAGAGGCCCTTGCCGATGGCCTTCGCCTTCGCCTCGTCGATCCACCAGGTCGAGACGATGCCGCGGTCGTAGCGCGGCTTCGTCGCCGGCCGGCCGAACACGTCCCAGGCGGCGATCCAGTTCGACGGCTTGTACCAGCACGGCACCCACCAGTGGCCGAGCCGCAGCACCCGGTCGAGCGCACGGGTCGCCGTGGTCATCTCCGCCCGGGTGGTCGCGGCGAGCGCCGCATCGACGAGTGCGTCGACGCCCGGGTCGGCGATCCCCGCGAGATTGTGCGATCCCGGCATCTTCGCCGAGGCGGAGTGCCAGAACTGGCGCACCTCCTCGTCGAGGGTCGGCGACAGCGCGAAACGGCGCGACACCACGTCGAAGTCGAAGTCGCGAAGCCGTTTCTCGAACTGCGAGGGATCGACCAGCCGGATCGTCGCGTCGATGCCGAGCGCCCGGAGATTGCGCACGAACGGTCCGAGCACCCGCTCGAGCGCCGTGTCGCTCTCCAGGAACTCGAGCGCGAACGGCCGTCCCGACGCGTCGATCAGCCGGTTGCCCTGCCGCGTCCAGCCGGCGGCGGCGAGGAGATCGCTGGCGCGTTTCAGGAGCCGGCGGTCCTGTCCGGAGCCGTCGGAGACCGGCGGGCGCCAGGCCTCGTCGAACACCCCGGCCGGCAACCGGTCGCGCAACCGTTCGAGCAGCACCCGTTCCGCCTCGCTCGGAACACCCTGCGCCTCGAGCTCGGAGTTGACGAAGAACGACGGGGTGCGGCGGTAGCTGTCGAAGAACAGGGCCTTGTTCGACCATTCGAAGTCGAAGGCGAGGCCGATCGCCTCGCGCACCCGGATGTCGGCGAGGATCGGGCGGCGGGTGTTGAGGAACCAGCCCTGTGCGCCGGACGGCGCGAGATCGTCGAGCTCCAGCCGCTTCACCCGGCCGTCGCGGGCCGCCGGGAAGTCGTACTGGGTCGCCCAGACCGAGGAGGTGAACTCCTCGCGCAGCAGATACTGGCCGGCCTTGAACGCCTCGAAGCCGGTGGTCCGCTCGCGGTACATCTCGTAGCGGATCACGTCGAAGTTCGACTGGCCGATCGACACCGGCAGGTCCTTCGCCCACCAGTCGGCGACCCGTTCGTATTCGATGAACCGGCCGGGTTCGAACCGGCCGATCCGGTAGGGACCGGAGCCGAGCGGCGGTTCGAGCGTCGAGGCGGTGAAGTCGCGGGTCGACCAGTAGGCCTTCGACAGGATCGGCAGCGTGGCGACGCTGAGCGGCAGCGTCCGTCCGCGACCGGCGGCGTAACGCACCACCACCCGGTCGGGCGCCTCCGCCTCGACGCCGATCACGTCGCGCAGCCCCTCGGAGAGGACCGGGTGCCCCTTCTCCTTCAGCGTCAGGATCGAGAACACGACGTCGTCGGCGGTGAGCCGCGAACCGTCGGCGAACCGGGCCTCGCGGCGCAGCAGGAACCGGTCGGACCGTCCGTCCTCGGCGCTCTCCACCGCCTTGGCGACGAGCCCGTAGACCGCGTCCGGTTCGTCGTACGCCCGGGTCATCAGCGAGGCGTGGATCAGGCCCAGCCCGACCGCTGCGTCGCCCTTGAGGATCAGCCCGTTCAGGGAGTTGAAGGTGGTCGGGTTCTGGTTGAGCGACCAGCTTCCCGGCACCGTGGCGAGCCGCCCGCCCTTCGGCGCCCGCGGATCGACCCAGTCGAAATGCGGGAAGTCGACCGGATACTTTAGGTCGCCGTAGGCCGACAGCCCGTGGCGCAGAGCCCCCCGAGCCGCCGACGGCGCGGCGAGGGCGAGGCCGGCGGCGAGCCCGAGCGCTCCGCCGATCGCCGCCCGCCGGGACGGCCCGTGCCCGCCCGTCACTTGCGCACTCCCGTCTTCGCCGCCTTCTCCGCGTCGTACCACCAGGTGGTCGGGAAGCCGGAGGAGAGCAGCGGCAGCGGTTCGGGGTGGGAGAAGCGATCCCACCGCGCCATCCGCGAATAGGGGGCGGTCCAGCCGGGGACGACGTAGTGGTTCCACAGCAGCACCCGGTCGAGCGCTCGGGTCGCGGCCACCAGATCGGCCCGGTTCTCGGCGTAGATCACCGTCCGGATCAGCGCGTCGACCGCCGCGTCGCGGATCCCCGCCCAGTTGCTGGCACCCTCGCTGTCGGCCGAGGCCGACCCCCAGTAGGTGAGCTGTTCGTTGCCCGGCGACATCGACTGCGCCCAGCCGGTGTAGATCATGTCGTAGTCGTGGGCTCGGACCCGGTTGACGTACTGCGAGCTGTCGACGGTGCGGATGTCGAAGCGGATGCCGATCTTGGCGAGCGTCTCCCGCCAGCGCACCGCCACCCGTTCGAACGCCGGACCGTCGGTCAGGAACTCGATCGCGAAGGGTTCACCGGTCGTCGCCGAGACCAGTTTGCCGCCCTTGACCACCCAACCGGCCTCCTGGAACAGCCGCAGTGATTCCCTGAGGTTGTTGCGCGCCGCCGTCGCGTCCGGCGAGGTCGGGTTGGCGAAGGGCGTGTCGAACACCTCCTTCGGGATCGGTCCGGCCTTCTCGGCTTCGCGCAGGAACGCCAGTTCGCGTCCTTCCGGCAGACCGGAAGAGGCGAGCTCGGTCGGGTAGAAGTAGCTGGTGATCCGCTCGTACTGGCCGAAGAACAGGGTCCGGTTCATGTCCTCGAAGTCGAAGGCATAGGACAGCGCCCGCCGAACCCGGGGATCGCGGAACTTCTCGCGCCGGAGATTGGGCACGAAGCCGACCATCACGCCCTGGGCGCGGGTCGGGATCTTCTCGAGCACCAGACGCCCCTCGGCCCTGGCCGGGATCTCGTAGGCGGTCGCCCAGTTCTTCGCCGAGGTCTCCATCCGGACGTCGTAGCCGTCGCCCTTGAACGCCTCGAGCTGGACCGTGTCGTCACGGAAATAGTCCCAGCGGATCCGATCGAAGTTGTACTGGCCGATCTGGGTCGGCTGCTTCTCGCCCCACCAGTCCTTCACCCGCTCGTAGGTGACCGAACGGCCCGCGTCGAAACTCGCGATCCGGTAGGGACCCGAGCCGAGCGGCGGCTCCAGGGTCGTCTCGCCGATCGAGCGCTTCTTTCCGTCGGGGCCGGTCCCCTCCCACCAGTGGCGGGGCAGCACCGTCAACTGGCCGACGATCTGCGGCAATTCGCGGTTTCCCGCCTGATCGAAGGTGAAGGTCACCTCGCGGTCGCCGGTCGCTTCGGCGGATTTGACGTGTTTGTAGTAGAAGGACTGGCTCGGATTGAGCTCGATCGTCTTCTGGAACGACCAGACCACGTCGTCGGGCGTGATCGGCCGGCCGTCGTTCCACCGGGCCTTCGGGTCGATCCGGTAGGTGACCGAGGAATAGTCGGCCGGCCAGCGGACGGCGTCGGCGATCTCGCCGTATTCGGCGGAGACCTCGTCGAGTGCCGCGGTCATCAGCGACTGGGTGAGCAGCGACAGCCCCGCCGCCGGATTGCCCTTGGTCAGGATCGGATTGAAGCTGTCGAAGGTGCCGGTGTCGGCGAGCCGCAGGCTGCCACCCTTCGGCGCGTCCGGGTTCACGTAGTCGAAACGGGGAAAGCCGGGCGGGTATTTCGGTTCGCCCATCAGGGCCGCGCCGTGGCGCCAGACCGGATCTTCGGCACTCGCCGTGGCGATCGGCAGGACCGAGGCGAGGGCGAGGACGACGGCGAACACGGATACCGGACGCATGGAGCCTCCCGTTGCGGGCGCCTCGTCGGCGCGGGTTCCCTTGCATCGAAGCAACGGATTGGGGCGAGACTACAGCGAGATCGGCGATCCGACGAGGGGCGGGGCCCGCGCGCCGTTCGCCGCCGGAAACGTGATGGGGCGTGAACGGTGGCGGGGTCGCGCGACCCCGCCCGATGTGTCCCGGTCAGTCGATCGCCACCGGGCTCTCGGAGAGCGAGCGCAGGTAGAGGATCACGTCGGCGCGGTCGCCGGGATCCTTGAAGCCGGCGAAGCCCATCGCGGTCCCCGGTACGAAGGCCTTCGGGTCGGTCAGGAACTTGTCGAGATCGGCGAAGCTCCAGGTCTCCCCGGCCTTGCCGCGGTCGGCCATCCCGGCGGAGTACTTGAAGCCGGCCATGTGGGCCTTCGGTCCGCCGACCACCCCGTAGAGGTTGGGACCGACCTTGGTGGTGCCGCCCTTGTCCGGGGTGTGGCAGGCGGTGCACTTGGAGAAGGCCTTCTGGCCGCGGGCGACGTCGGCGGTCTTCAGGCGCTCGGCGATCGGTGCGACGCTCGCCGCCGCCTTGCCGGCGTCCTTCGCCTCGCCACCGCCGACCGCGACGGCGAACCCGGGCTTGGCCGGTTTCTCGGGTGCCCAGATGAAGGAAGCGGTGAAGCCCGCCACCATCGCCCAGATGCCCGCGGCGAAGACCGCTCCGGCGAACTTGTTGACGTCGTAGAAGTTCATGGACTGTCGCTCCGCAGGTGCGATGAACGTCGTGAGATCCGAGGGGGCGACCCCGCGCTCGGCGGAACCCGGCAATGACTGCCTCGCCCACGTCCGACGACCGGCCACGACACCGGCTCCGTCGAATCGGCGGAGGACCGATCGGGAGCGCTTCGGGCACGCGCCGCCTGCCCCGGACGAGGCCGAACCGAGAGGTCCGGGCGAGTGCCGCGACACTACGAGCTTTTCCCGAGGTCTGTCCATCACTATAAGGGCGCAGAACCGGGCCCGGAGGGGCTCCGGGCGCCCAACTTCCGTCGAGTACGACACGCCATGTCGACCGTATCCTTCTCTCCGATCGTTCTCGTGCCGGCCCGTCTCGCCGCCACCCGCCTGCCGCGCAAGCCGCTCGCCGACATCGCCGGCGTGCCGATGATCGTCCAGGTCTGGCGCCGGGCGGTGGAGGCCGACGTCGGCCCGGTGGTGGTGGCGACCGACGACGAGGGCATCGCCCGGGCGGTCGCCGATCACGGCGGCCGGGTGGTGATGACCCGCGCCGATCACCCCTCCGGCTCCGACCGGATCTTCGAGGCGCTGGGCCTGGTCGATCCCGACCGCACCCACGACGTGGTGGTCAATCTGCAGGGCGATCTGCCGACCATCGATCCGGCGTCGGTGCGTGCCTCGGTGAAACCTCTGGAGAATCCGGACGTGGCGATCTCCACGCTCGCCGCCGAGATCGTCCGCGAGGAGGAGAAGACCGCGCCGAGCGTCGTCAAGGTGGTCGGTTCGCCGCTCTCCCCGAGCCGGCTGCGGGCGCTCTACTTCACCCGTGCCGCGGCGCCCCACGGCGACGGGCCGCTCTACCACCACATCGGTCTCTACGCCTATCGCCGCGATGCGCTGACCCGCTTCGTCCGGCTGCCGCCGTCGCCGCTCGAGCGTCGCGAGAAGCTCGAACAGCTGCGCGCCCTGGAAGCGGGGATGCGGATCGACGTCGAGATCGTCGACACCGTACCGCTCGGCGTCGATACGCCGGAGGATCTGGTGCGCGCCCGCGTCCTGCTCGAAGGCCACGCCTGAGCGGGAGACCGGCGACGGCGCGAGGGCCTCGCCGGGCACGGGACACCGAACGCGGCGCGCACCCTTGCGCCCCGCGGTCGTTTCGGAGATCAGAAGACCGCGCGGACCGCGAAGGGCGGTCCGGCGAAATCGGGGCGGAACCCCCTTCGGAAGGACGCGAGATGTCGGGTCGCAAGAAGATCGTCTACCAGGGTGAACCGGGAGCCAACTCCCACATCGCCGCCCGCGAGGTCTATCCGGACTTCGAGGCGATCGCCTGCGCGACCTTCGAGGACTGCTTCGCCGAGCTCGAACAGGGCACCGCCGACCTCGGCATGATCCCGATCGAGAACTCGATCGCCGGCCGCGTCGCCGACATCCATCAGCTGCTGCCGAAATCCAATCTGCACATCATCGGCGAGTATTTCCTGCCCGTCCGCCATCAACTGATGGCGCCGCAGGGGGCGACCCTCGACGGCCTGAAGACCGTGCAGAGTCATCCGCAGGCGCTCGGCCAGTGCCGCGAGAACCTGCGCCGGCTGGGGCTCACCCCGGTGGTCGGTGCCGACACCGCCGGTTCGGCCCGCGAGATCGCGCAGATCGGCGACATCGCCCGCGGCGCCATCGCCTCGCGCCTGGCCGCCGAGATCTACGGCCTCGACATCCTGAAGGAGGACGTCGAGGACCAGACCCACAACACCACCCGCTTCGTCATCCTGTCGAAGGAGGATCTGCGCGCCGCTCCCGGCGTCGGGCCGATCATGACCACCTTCGTCTTCCGCGTGAAGAACGTGCCGGCGGCGCTCTACAAGGCGCTCGGGGGCTTCGCCACCAACGGCATCAACATGACCAAGCTCGAGAGCTACATGATCGAGGGTCACTTCACCGCCACCCAGTTCCTCGCCGAGGTCGAAGGCCATCCTTCCGAGCGCGGTCTGACCCACGCCTTCGAGGAACTCGGCTTCTTCACCGAGTGGCGGATCCTCGGCGTCTACCGTGCCTCGCCCTATCGCGAGACGGTGCGTGCGATCGAACCGCGGATGGCCCGGCCGACCGGCATCCGCGGCATGTGAGCCCGTCGGCGCCCGGGGTTCGGAAGAGGCGCCGCCGCGCCGGCCGGTCGCCGCATGGCGGCCCGTCGGTGATCGGCGTTGCCCGAAACCGCCGTGGTGCCCATTCTGCGGGCCTCGCCCGTCCGTCTTTCCCCCGATCCGTCGCCGAGGTTTCCATGTCGCTCGCCCGTGGCCGCGAATTTCTCTCCATTCCGGGTCCGACCAACGTGCCGGACACGGTGCTCGCCGCCATGCACCGGCCCTCGGTCGACATCTATGCCGACGATCTGATCACCGCGACGCTGTCGATCCTCGCCGATCTGAAGAAGATCTTCCGCACCGAGACGGCCTCGACCTACGCCTACATCGCCAACGGCCATGCCGGCTGGGAAGCGGCGATGACCAACGTCCTCTCCCGCGGCGACGCGGTGCTGGTGCTCGCCTCCGGCCGTTTCGCCACCGCCTGGGGCGACGCCGCCGCGATGCTCGGCATCGACGTCGAGGTGCTGCCGCGCTCCTGGCGCGAGGCGGTCGATCCGGCCGCCGTCGAAGCCCGGCTCGGGGCCGACGCCGGCCATCGGATCCGGGCGGTCATGGTCGTCCAGGTCGACACCGCCAGCGGCGTGGTCAACGACATCCCGGCGATCCGTCGGGCGATCGACGCGGCCGGTCATCCGGCGCTGCTGATGGTCGACGGCATCGCCTCGATCGGCTGCATGCCCTTCGAGATGGACGCCTGGGGGGTCGACGTGGCGCTGACCGCCTCGCAGAAGGGATTGATGATGATCCCCGGCCTCGCCTTCGTCGCCGCCGGTCCGAAGGCCCGCGCCGTCCATGCGACCGCCGGTCTGCGCTCCTCCTATTGGGATTGGAGCAACCGCGACCAGCCGGAGGGCTATCGCAAGTTCTGTGGCACCGCTCCCGCCCATGCCCTGTTCGGCCAGCGCGCCGCCTTCGATCTCCTGTTCGAGGAAGGACTCGAAGCGGCCTGGAAGCGCCACGCGACGCTGGCCCGGGCCGTCGGCGCCGCGGTCGAGCGCTGGGCGGAGGGCGGCGCGATCGAGTTCAACATTCCCGATCCGGCGCGCCGCGCCGCCTCGGTGACCACCGTGCGCACCCCCGGCTTCGATCCGGAGACCCTGCGCGGGTTCACCCGGAAGAATCTCGGGGTGATCCTCGGCTCCGGTCTCGGCGAACTCCAGGGCAGGGCCTTCCGCATCGCCCACATGGGCTGGGCCAACGCCCCGATGGTGCTCGGTACCCTCGGGGCGATCGAGGTCGCGCTGAAGGCGATGCGGATTCCGCACGGCACCGGCGGCGTCGAGGCGGCGGTCGCCGCGATGGCCGACCACTTCGGCTGAACCCGGATCAGGCGGGGCGTCCGGGCAGAGTCGGGCGCACCGTCGCCGGGTCGCGCGACCAGAGGATCGTCTCGAAGCGCATCGCCCGGGTGTCGACCAGCAGCAGCCGGCCGAGCAGCGGTTCGCCGATTCCGAGGATCCACTTCAGCACCTCGGTGGCGGCGAGGGTGCCGACCACCCCGGTGACCGCGCCGAGGATGCCGGCCTGGGCACAGCTCGGCACCAGCCCCTTCGGCGGTGGTTCGGGGAACAGGCAGCGGTAGCTCGGGTTGGGTTCGCCGTCGGGGCCGACGAGATGCGGCGCCAGCGTCGTCACCGAACCGTCGAACTCGGAGACCGCGGCGGTGACGAGCGGCCGCCCGACCGCGAAGCAGGTGTCGGCCGCGAGGAACCGGGTGGCGAAGTTGTCGCTGCCGTCGACCACCAGATCGTAGGCTTCGACCAGCGCCGCGGCCGTGGCCTCGTCGAAGCGGACGGCATGCGGCTCGACCGCGACGTGCGGATTGATCCGGCCGATCGCCTCGGCCGCGCTCTCGATCTTCGGCCGGCCGATGTCCGGGGTGCCGTGGATCACCTGACGCTGGAGATTCGACAGCGAGACGGTGTCGTCGTCGACGATGCCGAGGGTCCCGACCCCGGCGGCGGCGAGATGGAGCAGGATCGGCGAGCCGAGCCCGCCCGCCCCGATCACCAGGACGCGCGCCGCCTTCAGCTTCTGCTGCCCCGGCCCGCCGACGTCGCGCAGCACCAGATGGCGGGCGTAGCGCTCGATCTCGTCCTTGGCGAAGGGCGCCGGTGCGGTGCCGGCGGGGGTGTCCGTGGTCATGCGATCTCACCGTTGGCGGCCGTCGCGGCCGAGCGATCGGCGGACCCTAAGGAGACCGACGGCCGGGTGCAACGGCGGGAAACGCCGGACGCCGGAAACGGGAGATCCCCGCACCGAACGTTTCGGTACGGGAATCTCTGCGCGGACGATCCGTCGTCGCGTCGGCCGAACTCATTCCAGCCCTTCGAACAGCACCGTCGACAGATAGCGCTCGGCGAACGACGGGATGATCACCACGATCGTCTTGCCGGCGTTCTCCGGCCGCCGGCCGACCTCGATCGCCGCCGACAGCGCCGCGCCCGACGAGATGCCGACCGGCACGCCCTCGAGCCGCGCCACCTTGCGGGAGGTCTCCACCGCCGCTTCGTTGGCGACCGTGACGATCTCGTCGTAGACCTTGGTGTCGAGCACCCCCGGCACGAAGCCGGCGCCGATCCCCTGGATCTTGTGCGGGCCCGGCTGGCCGCCCGACAGCACCGGCGAGGCCGCCGGCTCGACCGCGACGATCCGGACGCTCGGCTTCTTCGCCTTCAGTACCTGACCGACACCGGTGATCGTGCCGCCGGTGCCGATGCCGGAGACGACGATGTCGACGCCGCCGTCGGTGTCGTTCCAGATCTCCTCCGCGGTGGTCCGGCGATGGATCTCCGGGTTGGCCGGATTCTCGAACTGCTGCGGGATCACCGCGTTCGGGATCTCCGCGGCGAGTTCCTGCGCCCTGGCGACCGCCCCCTTCATGCCCTTCGGGCCTTCGGTCAGCACCAGTTCGGCGCCGAGGAACTTCAGGAGCTTGCGCCGTTCGATCGACATCGTCTCGGGCATCGTCAGGATCAGCCGGTAGCCGCGGGCCGCGGCGACGAAGGCGAGTGCGATGCCGGTGTTGCCGGAGGTCGGCTCGATCAGGGTGGTGCCCGGTCCGATCTTGCCCTGGGCCTCCAGCGCGTCGATCAGGGCGACGCCGATTCGGTCCTTGACCGAGGCGAGCGGGTTGAAGAACTCGAGCTTGGCCAGGATGGTCGCCCCGACGCCGGCGTCCTTCGCCAGCTTGTCGAGTCGAACCAGCGGGGTGTCGCCGATCGTTTCGGTGATCGACTGATAGATGCGGCCGCGGCCGGGCTTCTTCTCGACGCTCATGATGGCTCCTCGACGGGTTCGGATCGTCCGATTTCGGCCGTGCGGCCGATTGCCGGAGAGTCTAGGCGTCGCGGATCCCGCCGGCGAGTCGCCGACGTCTCCCGATTCGCGGGAACGAGGAAATGATCGCGTCGAAAGGGTGGCTTTGCTTGGAAAATCGTGCCCTCTGGAGGGCGTGGTCACGCGCCGGAGGAAAACTCATTCCCTCGCTGCGGCGCTTCCGGGCTCACCGGCCGGTCGATCCGAAGCCGCCGACGCCACGCGCCGTCGCGCCGACCGCCCCCCGTTCGGGAAACCGGACAGCGGTCACTGGCGCGACCACCAGTTGGGCGATGCGCTCGCCGCGTCGGATGGTGAAGGGCGCGTCGCCGAAGTTGACGAGGATCACCTTCACTTCGCCGCGGTAGTCGGAATCGATGGTTCCCGGCGCGTTGAGCACGGTGATCCCGTGTTTGGCGGCGAGGCCGGAGCGCGGCCGGACCTGTCCCTCGTGGCCCGGCGGGATCTCCAGCACCAGACCGGTCGGCACCATCGCCCTCCCCATCGGCGGGATGGTGATCGGCGCGCGCTCCTCGACCGCCGCCAGGAGATCGACTCCGGCGGCTTCCGGCGTCTGATACGCGGGAAGCGGCAGGCCTTCGGCATGGGGAAGGCGCAGAACGCCGATCTCGAGGTCGCTCATCGGGGCACGGGTCTCGTGGGGTCGGGGTCGCGAACGGGTCCCGGACGCGTCGACTCGACCGGCGGACGGAACTCCGTCCGCCGACACTGCGGGATCCGAGACCCCGGGCAAACCCGCCCAGACGGCTATCCCCCGCAAAATTTCGGCGCGCGTCGTCAGGCCGAGCCGATCAGGATGCCGGTGGCGAACACCAGGGCGCCGCCGACCACGATCTGGAAGGCCGCTCTGAGGAACGGCGTGTCCATGTACTTCCAGCGGATCCACGAGATCGCCCAGAGTTCGATCACCACCAGCACCGCCGCCACCCCGGTCGCCCACCAGAAGTGGGGGATCAGATAGGGCAGGGCGTGGCCGAGGCCGCCGACCATGGTCATCGCGCCGGAGACGACGCCGCGGATCCACGGGGATCCGCGACCGGACAGCGCCCCGTCGTCCGACAGCGCTTCGGCGAAGCCCATCGAGATGCCGGCGCCGATCGAGGCGGCCATGCCGACCAGGAAGGTGTCCCAGGTGTTGTGGGTGGCGAAGGCGGCGGCGAACAGCGGCGCCAGCGTCGACACCGATCCGTCCATCAGACCGACCAGCCCCGGCTGGATGTACTGCAGGACGAACAGCCGGTGCGCCGCCTCGTTCTCTTCCTGTTTGACGTCGTCCGGCAGATGAGTGAGGCCGAGCCGGTTGGCGAGCGACAGATGACCGGACTCCGCGGCGGCGAGGTCGCCGAGCAGTTTGCGGATCGCCGCGTCGCTCGTCCGCTTGCCGGCCTGGACGTAGAAACGCCGTGCCGAGGCCTCCATCACCAGCGCTTCGTCGCGGATCTTCTCGAGGCTGAGGTGCCGGGTCAGCCAGGTCGGCCGGCGCTCGTAGAAGCCGGTGACGTTCTCGCGACGGATCAGCGGGATGCGCTCGCCGAACTTCTGGGTGTGCAGATCGATCAGCCAGCGGCGATGGGTGTTCTCTTCCTCCGCCATTTCGTCGAAGACCGCGGCGGAGGCCGGATAGCGCTCCCGCAGCATCTCCGCATAGGCCTGATAGATGCGCGAATCGTCCTCTTCCGAGGAGATCGCCAGGGCGACGATCTCCTGCTCGGACAGGTCGGAGAAGGGGCGTTTGCCGAAGCCGAAGAGCGCCATGTCGATTGGTCCCGGGGTCGTTCCGTCTGGAATGGTTCCAGACGAGGGTATCAGGCGGGGGGGCATGACGCGAGGTCTTCCGGCGTGGTTCGGGAGTTCCACCGACTGGTGTTCCGTCGCGGCATCGTGTCAGTGTAAATTCGGATGACCGCACCCCGAGGGAACGTCGATGACCGAGAAGACCGAAGCCACGACCCCTGCCGCGCCCGCCGTCGGCCGGCGCAGTCTCGTCACCATGGGCCTCGCCGCCGCCGCCGGCACGCTCGCCGCTCCGGCGATCGTCGGTGCCCAGACCAGACTCGTCTGGAAGATGGCGACGTCCTGGCCGAAGAACACCCCCGGTCCCGGCGTCAACGCCCAGCGCGTCGCCGACATGATCACCGCCATGTCCGGTGGCCGGCTGACCGTGCAGTTGTTCGCCGCCGGCGAGCTGGTGCCGCCCTTCGAGGTGTTCGACGCGGTCTCCTCCGGTGCCGCCGAGATGGGCCATGCCTCGCCCTACTTCTGGCAGGGCAAGGAGAAGGCCTTCCATTTCTTCACCGGCGTCCCCTTCGGCCTGTTCGCCCAGGAGCATGCGGGCTGGCTGTGGTACGGCGGCGGTCAGCAGCTCTGGGAGAAGGCCTATGCGCCGTTCGGCGTCGTACCCTTCTACGCCGGCTCTTCCGGTCCCCAGGCCGGCGGCTGGTTCCGCAAGGAGATCCGGACGGTCGACGACTTCAAGGGCCTCAAGATGCGGATCGCCGGCCTCGGCGGCGAGGTGTTGCGCCGGCTCGGGGTCAACGTCGTCCTGTTGCCGCCGGGCGAGATCTTCCAGGCGATGCAGTCGGGCACCATCGACGCGGCCGAATGGGTCGGCCCGTGGAACGACCTCGCCTTCGGTCTCTACCGCGTCGCCAAGCACTACTACATGCCGAGCTTCTTCGAGTTCAGCGCCGGCCTGGAGGTGATGGTCAACAAGAAGCTCTTCGACGGCCTGCCGGCCGATCTGAAGGAGATCGTCAAGCGTGCCGCCTTCTCCTCGGCCGCCGAGACCGTCGCCGACTTCGCCTTCCACAACGCCGTCTCGCTGAAGCCGCTGATGGAGAAGGAAGGCGTGCAGGTGCGCGAGCTGCCCAGGGAGATCATCGAGGCGCTGGCCCGCGAGACGAAGACGGTGATGGCCGAGATCGCCGCCTCGAGCCCGATGGCCAAGGAGGTGTTCGCCAGCTTCGAAGCCTTCCGCCAGCAGTCGATGAGCTATGCCAAGGTGATGGATCTCGCCGCCTACGAGATGCGCGAGGTCTCGCGCGGCGTCTGATCCGGGAAGGTGTCCCGCGCCGTCCTCCGCCCTCAGGCGGAGGGCGTCGCCGGCTCGTCGAGGATCTTGACCAGGAAGGCGAGGTCGAGCCAGCGGCCGAACTTGCGGCCGACCTCGGGCAGTCGGCCCGCGTCGACGAACCCGCGATCGAGATGCAGCGCGATCGAGGCGCGGTTCTCCGCCTCGATCGCCGCCACCAGCACGTGCTTGCCGCAGGCGCGGGCGCGGGCTTCGAGCTCGGCGAGGATCGCCCGGGCGACGCCCTTCCGGCGGTGCGCCTCGGCGACGTAGACCGAATGTTCCGCCGTCGCCCGATAGCCGTCGAAGGCCCGGAAGTCGCCGAACGATCCGTATCCCGCGACCTCGCCGTCGACCACCGCGACGATCACCGGATAGCCGAGTGCCCGCCGGGCCGCCGCCCAGCGCCGCCGGTCGTCGAGATCGACCACGGCGTCGTTCCAGATCGCGGTGGTCTCGACGACCGCGTGGTTGTAGATCCGCACGACCCCTTCGAGATCGGCGTCGTCGGCGTCGCGCAGGATGATCGCCGGGGTCATCGGAAGGCCTCGTCGGGATAGGCGCCCCACAGGCGTCCCTGTTCGATCCAGCCGGAGGTGCCCTCGACCGTGATCCGGCACCAGCGGCCGGTGCATTCCCGCACGTCGCCGACCAGCACGCCGGGTTCGATCTCGGCGACGATTCGGGCGCCGGCCTCGCTCTTGTCGCGCAGCGGCGTCATCCCCTTCTTCTCCCAGGGCGTCACCAGGGCGGTGCGTTTGCCGGTGAGCAGGGTCTTCTGCACCCAGCCCTCCTGGCCCTCCGAATCGCGGATCTTCAGCCAGATGTCGAATTCCTGGGTGATCTCCACCGGCACGCCCGGCTTGACGAAGGTATAGGCGATCTCGTGATCCTTGCTCGGCCCCTGGCGGACGTTGACCGGCGACGCCTTGGTCGAGGCGAAGCGCGGCAGCGGCAGGCCGCTCGGGCCGGTCTGCTGGGCGTCCGCCGGAGCGGCGAGCAGGACCGCCGCGACACAGGCGAGGCCAACGGATCGGATCATCATCGGTCTCCTCTCGACGCGGGCGGCCGCTTCCGGCCGAAACTCTCTCGAAGCGGTGCTCCCCCGCGGGCGAATCGCGGCGGGTCGTAGGTTCCTCGACGAATTGTCATTTGGCCGGCTTCTGATAGGAAGAGCGGACGACCGTGTCGGATCCGGGGCGAACATTGGAACGACGAGGTTAAGGAGCCTTCAACGAAGAGCGCGGGAGCGCCGAAGGGGACCTTCCGACACCCCGCTCGCAGAGCGGTGGGCGGACGGGGGGGCGGTGCATCCGGACGCCGGCGGATCGACGAGGTTCGGCCGTGACGCTCGCAACGACCTGGGAGAGCCGGACCCATGCCGAAGACGAAACCCTCGGTGATCGTCACCAGACGATTGCCGGACGTCGTGGAGACGCGGATGCGCGAGCTCTTCGACGCGCGCCTGAACGTCGACGACCGCCCGATGACCCAGGCCGAGCTGGTCGAGGCCGTCCGCACCGCCGAAGTGCTGGTGCCGACCGTCACCGACGTGATCGACGCCGCGGTGATCAGCCAGGCCGGTCCGCAGCTCCGCCTGATCGCCAACTACGGCAACGGCGTCGACAACATCGACGTGCTGACCGCCTCGGCCCGTGGCATCACCGTCACCAACACCCCCGGTGTCCTCACCGAGGACACCGCCGACATGACCATGGCGCTGATCCTGGCGGTGCCGCGCCGGGTCGCCGAGGGTCTGACGGTGATCGGCAAGGGCGACTGGAACGGCTGGTCGCCGACCTGGATGCTCGGCCACCGGATCTCCGGCAAGCGGCTCGGCATCATCGGGATGGGCCGGATCGGACAGGCCGTCGCGCGTCGCGCCGCCGCCTTCGGCATGTCGATCCACTACCACAACCGCCGCCGCCTGCCGCCGTCGGTGGAGCAGGGGCTCGACGCCACCTGGTGGGAGAGCCTCGACCAGATGCTCGCCCGGATGGACGTCCTGTCGGTCCACTGCCCGCACACCCCCGCCACCTATCATCTGCTGTCGGCCCGCCGGCTGAAGCTGATCCGTCCCGACGCCTACGTGGTCAACACCGCCCGCGGCGAGGTGATCGACGAGAACGCGCTCGCCCGGATGCTCGAGGCCGGCGAGATCGCCGGCGCCGGGCTCGACGTCTTCGAACACGAGCCGGCGGTCAACCCGAAGCTGGTGCGCTGCAAGCGGGTCGTGCTGCTGCCGCACATGGGCTCGGCGACGATCGAGGGCCGCATCGAGATGGGCGAGCGGGTGATCATCAACATCAAGACCTTCCAGGACGGGCATCGCCCGCCGGACAGGGTTCTGCCGTCGATGCTGTGAGCCGGACGATGCCGTTCCCGCAGGATGGGCCGAAGAGGAGAAGCGAACCGATGCCGAAGTCCCTGCGCAGCGCCGGCCTCGTCGCCGTCATGGCTCTCGTCGCCGCCGCGCCCGCCGTCGCGCAGCCGAAGCCGGTTCCCACCGACAATTCCGGCCTGCCGGAGAAGTTCTCCGGCGAGGAGATCAAACGGACCTGGTTCGACGGTCGGCCGTTCGTCGCCACCGGGCCGGACGGCACCGCCTACCGGATGGTCTTCACCGACGACGGCAAGGCGGCCCGCCTGCCGGAGAACGCCGGCAAGAAGGCCCATCCGACGATCGGCTACTGGCGGGTGATCGCCGAGGGCTATTGCTCGCGCTGGACCGGATCGAACCGCGAAAAGTGTTTCAACGTCCGCAAGTCGCAGGTCGGCGACGGCACCGTCGTCCGTTTCGGCCAGCAGATCGTCGCCAATTGGAAGAGACCGTGACCGCACCGCGGCCGATCCCGTTCCCGGGGGATCCGAGCCCATGATTTCGAGAGCTCCGAAGTACCGTCGTGCCCGGCCCGAGGATCGGCGTGCCGATCTGGTCGAGGCGACCATCGCCTGTCTCGCCGAACACGGCCATGCCGGCGTCTCGGTGCGTCGCATCGCGACCCGCGCGGGGGTCTCGGCCGGTCTGGTCAACCACCACTTCGACGGCATCGAATCGCTGGTCGCCGCGGCCTACGAGGAGATGTCGGACATGGTGCTCGGCCGGGTGCTCGCCCGGGTCGCCGAGGAGACCGAGCCGCGCCGCCGCCTCTCCGCCTATTTCCACGCGACCTTCTCGGAGGATCTGCTCGATCCGTCGTTGCTCAGGGTCTGGGTGGTGTTCTGGAGCATGCTGCCCCATGCCGAACCGCTGCGGGTGATCCAGCGGCGCGCCTGGGCCGACTATCGCCGCAGTCTCGAGGCGGTGATCGGCGACTGTGTCCCGGCCGGTGTCGGACTCGACGTCGCCAGACTGTCGCTCGGGCTCGCCGCGTTGATGGACGGTCTGTGGTTGCAGTGGGGTCTCGATCCGCAGAGCTACCGGCCGCAGGACGCGATCGAACTCTGCGAAGAACTGGTCGAAGACGCCCTCGCCCGCGCCGCCGCGACCTGAACACCTGCGAAGATGCATTTCGAATCAATGTTTTTGGCGATCGTCTTCGGCTTGCGTCGGCGCGACGTTTGGTGCAGCTTTCCCGCCCGAGACGACGGAGCGGAAGCGGACTCCGACGGTATGGATCGGCCGTGACGGACGAAAGAGCGATGCAGATCGAGCGACTGGAAGCGCGGGCCGAGCGAGCCGCGACGCTCCTGAAGTCGATGGGCAATTCCCGTCGTCTTCTGATCCTTTGCCAGCTCGTCGACGGCGAGAAGGGGGTCGGCGAACTCGAGAAGGTGGTCGGCCTGAGTCAGTCGGCGCTGTCCCAGCATCTGGCGGTGCTGCGCACCAAGGGCTACGTCGCCACCCGTCGTTCCGGCCAGTCGATCTTCTATTCGCTCGCCGGAAACGAGACGCGCCGAGTCATCGAGACGCTGTACGATCTCTATTGCGCGCCGGAATCCGCCGCCGAGTGAACCGTTCTTCCGGCGACGGCGGGCCGTCCGCCCGGGGAAGGAGCCGGAGATGCGTCGTCGCGACCTCATCGAATCCGCTGCCGGTGCCCTGGCGTTCGCCGCCCTTCCCGGACCCGTCCGCGCCGACCCGGTCACCCTCGGTGCCGTCGCCGCCGAGGCGGGGATCGTCTTCGGCTGCTCCTTCGACCGCGAGACGATCGAGGTCAAGCCCTACGGCGACCTCGTCCGCCGCCACGCCCGCACGCTGACCACCGACGTCGCCCTGAAGTTCGGGTCGCTGCGCGGACGCGGGCCGGAGGCCGACTTCCGCCTCGCCGACCGGATGGTCGATTTCGCCGTCGCAGCCGGCCTGCCGGTGCGCGGCCACAACCTGATCTGGGGCGACTACAATCCCGACTGGCTGAAGAAGGAATCGGCGGATCGCCGGATCTACTGGTTCGACCGCCACATCGACGAGGTGGTCGGCCGCTACGCCGGGCGGATCGCCGCCTGGGACGTGGTCAACGAGCCGTTCTGGCCGGATCACGGTCTGCCCCACGGGATGCGCGGCGGCCCCTGGTACGAGGCGCTCGGCCCGATCTACGTCGAGCGGGCCTTCCGCCGCACCGCTCTGGCCGATCCGAAGGCGCGGCTGCTGCTCAACGAGGCCTTCGTCGAAAAGGCCGATCCGCTCGGCCTGAAGGTCCGCGAGGGCCTCCTCTGGCTGACCCGCGAACTGAAGGACCGCGGCGTGCCGCTCCACGTGGTCGGTCTGGAGAGCCACCTGCCCGGCGACGGCGGCTTCGATCCGCCGGGCTTCCGCCGGCTCCTCGCCGATCTCGCCGAAACCGGCGTCGATCTGGCGCTGACCGAACTCGACGTCGACGATTCGCCGATCCCCGGCGACGCGGCGGCGCGCGACCGGGGCGTCGCCGAGATCTACCGGTCGGCACTGGAGACCGCCCTCGACGAACCGAAGGTCCGCGAGATCGTCTGCTGGCAGCTCGCCGACGGCTTCTCCCACTATCGCGACATCCGCGGCAAGGAGGCCCGGCCGCTGCCCTTCGATCGCGATCTGAAGCCGAAACCGGCCTTCGACGCGATGGTCGCGACCTTCCGCAAGTGGGCCGGCCGCCGCTGAACCCCGTGGAAATTCGCAGCTTCGACACCCGACCGTCACATGCCTTCCGCCGAAGTCTGGTGAAAGGGGCGCGCGACGCGGATCCCCGCGTCGCCCGACGGAAGGGCGGGGCCGATGTTCGACAGCTACCTGATCGAGATCGACGACGTCGAGGCCGGGCTGCTCCTGCGCCAGGGCTCGGCCTATGTCTTCCATGCGGTGGCGCCGCGCTGGCGGGGCTTCGAAGGCACCGTCTTCCCGGACCCCTGGACGGCGGAACGCACGCTGCGCCGCCGTCCGCCGCGCCGTCTGCGCCGCACCGGCGGTGGTGCGGACGGCGGTACGCCGATCGGGCCGAGCCCGGACCGCCGCCGGATCGGCTGAGCCGCGGTTCACTTCACGCGGGCGAGGTGGATGATCCGGCCGAACCACGGTTCGTCGTCGATCACCCGGGTGAGCGAGATCACCGAGACCCGCTCGATCGTCGACAGCGCGGCGAGCATCCGGGCGTGCTGGGTCGAATCGAGGGCGCTGGTCGAACCGTCGAGCACCACCCACGGTCGGCGGTGGACGATCGCCCGGGCGAAGGCGAGGCACTGCTGGTCGTCGAGGGTCAGGAGGCGGTCCCAGCGCTCGCGGGCGCCGAGATCGCCGGCGAGCCGGCCGAGCCCGACCGTCTCCAGCGCCGTGGCGAAGGCGGTCGGCTCGAACCGCTCGGGCTGGTCGGGATAGGCGATCGCCTCGGCGAGCGAGCCGATCGGGAAATAGGGTCGCTCCGGCAGGAACATCACCTTTTCCGGTGGCGGCCGGTGGATGGTGCCGCGTCCCCGCGTCCACAGCCCGGCGAGTGCGTGGAAGAACAGCGTCTTGCCCGCCGCCGCCTCGCCGACGATGCGGACCCGTTCGCCCGGCCGGATGGTCACCGTCGGGGCCTCGAAGGCGGCCCGGCCGTCCGGCAGTTCGAGTTCGAAGTTCTCGAAGCGGAAGGCGTTCTCGGCGTCTTCGCGACAGTCGATGCAGGACGTGTCGACGGCGCAACGCTCGAGCGACTCCAGCGTGTCGTGCAGCCCCTCGACCCGGCGCAGCGTCGCCCGCCAGTCGGCGATGCGCGGCACGTTGTCGACGAACCAGCGCAGCGACGACTGCACCTGATTGAACGAGTTGACCACCATCATCAGCCCGCCGAGCGACATGCCGCCGGTGAAGTAGCCGGGCGAGGCGACCAGCACCGGCACCACCAGGGCGAGCCAGCCGTAACCGGAGGTGACCCAGGTCAGCCGCGCCAGATCCTCGGCGAGCACCTTCATCGCCTTGACCACCGCGTCGAACAGACCGCCGAGGGTGCGCCGTTCGTCCGCCTCGCCGCCGTAGAGGGTGATGCCCTCCGCCGCCTCGCCGACCCTGACCAGGGCGAAGCGGAGTTCCGCCTCGCGTTGGTAGCGCGTCGCGTTGTCGTCGATCATCGGTCGGCCCACCCACCAGGCGAGTGCCGACCCGGCGAGCGCGAAGGCGATGGCGCACCACACCATGTAGCCGGGGATCGAGGTGAGCTTGCCGCCGATCGAGAACTTGACCTGTTCGGAGAGCACCCACAGCACCCCGACGAAGGAGAACAGCAGCAGCGTCGCCTGCAGCAGGCTGGCGCCGAGATCGGCGGTCAGTTCGGCGAGATGCCGGCTGTCCTCGTGGATGCGCTGGTCGGGATTGGCCCCCGCCTCGCCGGCGAAGGTCAGGAGATAGATCCGCTTCTCGGCGAGCCAGGCGTCGAGCAGGTCCTCGGTCAGCCAGGCCCGGAGCCGGATCTTGATCATCTCGGTGAACCAGGTCTGGGCGACGACCAGGACCAGCAGCGTCCCGGCGATCTTCAGGAACTCCAGCGCCTCGTGGACGAAGGCCGGCCGATCGCGCCGTTCCAGCGCGTCGTAGAAGGCGCCCTGCCATTCGTTGAGCCAGATCTGGCCGCCGATGTTCGAGACGATCACCGTGACCAGCCCGAGCACCAGCCAGAACAGCCGCCGTCGCTCCGGCGATCCGTGCATCCGCGAGATCACGCCGCGGACCCGGGAGAAGGTACCGGTTCCGGTGGGCGCGGGTCTCGAGGGGGATGCCGAATGCGAAGGGCCGTTCATCTGCGCTAACCTACCCCTCGGACACGGCCACACCAGACCGGTGTGATTCGGCCGGAGCGTGTCCTCGAGAGTGCGCCGGCCGGGAGCCCGGATCAATCCGGAGGAGGACGACACGATGCCGAAGACGCAGCGGCCACGCTGGAGCGAACGGGTCGAGCGGTTGATCGCCGCGATGACCCTCGACGAGAAGATCGGCCAGTTGACCCAGGTGTCGCTCGGCGCGGAGACCATCGTCACCGGCCCCGGTGCGACCCGCGAACCCTCGGTCGCCGAGGTCCGCGAGGGCAAGATCGGTTCGGTCCTCAACCTCGTCGGCCGCGACCGCATCCATGCTCTGCAGAAGGTCGCGGTCGAAGAGAGCCGGCTGAAGATCCCGCTGTTCTTCTGCCTCGACGTGATCCACGGCTACCGCACCTCGTTCCCGGTGCCGCTCGGCGAGGCCGCCGCACTCCGCCCCGACCTCTGGGAGGCGACCGCCCGGGTCGCCGCGGAAGAGGCGACCGACGACGCCATCGATCTGACCTTCACCCCGATGCTCGATCTCGCCCGCGATCCCCGGTGGGGCCGGATCGTCGAGGGGCCCGGCGAGGATCCGTACGTCGGCGCGGTCTTCGCGCGGGCCAAGGTGAAGGGCTTCCAGGGCGACGATCTCGCCCGCCCGGATGCGATCGCCGCCACCGCCAAGCACTTCGTCGGCTACGGCGCCGTCACCGCCGGGCGCGACTACGCCTCCGCCGAGATCTCCCCGCGAACCCTGCACGAGGTCTATCTGCCGGCCTTCCGCGCCGCGGTCGAGGCGGGATGTGCGGCGATCATGCCGGCCTTCCTCGACATCGCCGGCGAGCCGCTGTCCGCCCACCGTCCGTTGCTGACCGAGCTCGTCCGCGAGAAATGGGGATTCGAGGGGATCTACGTCTCCGACTACGATGCGGTCGCCGAGCTGATCCCGCACGGCGTCGCCGCCGATCCGGCCGAGGCCGCCGCCCTGGCGCTCGCCGCCGGGATGGACGTCGACATGATGAGCCCGGCCTATCCGACCGGTATCGCCGAAGCGCTCGATCGCGGCATCCTCGATCTCGCCACCCTCGATGCGACGGTCGGCCGGGTCCTCGCCTTCAAGGAGCGGATCGGTCTGTTCGACGCGCCCTACGGCCGCGGCGATCCCGCCCGTCCGGCGTCGCGGCCGCGCGAGGCGCGCCGGGCGCTGGCCCGCGAGGCGGCGATCGGCTCGATGGTGCTGCTGGAGAACCGCGGAGCCGTCCTGCCGTTGGCGCCGACCGGCGGCGGACTCGCGCTGATCGGCCCCTTCGCCGACGCCGCCTTCGACATGATGGGGCCGTGGTACGGGCTCGGCGACCAGGAGGTCAACGTCTCGCTCGCCGAGGGCATCCGCGCCGCCTTCCCCGATCGCGCGGTCACCGTCACCGCCGGCTGCGACAGGGACGGCGACGACGCCTCGGGCATTCCCGCTGCGGTCGCCGCGGCCGAAGCCGCCGAGGTGGTGCTGCTCTGCGTCGGCGAACCCGCCGGGATCTCCGGCGAGGCGGCGAGCCGGATGCATCCGGGTCTGACCGGCCGGCAGGCCGACCTCGCCCGCGCCGTGCTGGCCACCGGCCGGCCGGTGGTGGTGCTGCTCACCTGCGGCCGCCAGCTGATCGAGCCCTGGCTCTTCGAGGCCGCCGCCGCCACGCTGGTGCTGTGGTTCCCCGGCTGCGAGGCCGGCAACGCCGCCGGCGACGTCCTCTCCGGCCGCCGATCTCCGGCCGGACGTCTGCCGGTCTCCTGGCCCCGTGCGATCGGCCAGATCCCGGTCTTCTACGCCGAGCGGCCGACCGGCCGCCCGTGGCGCGAGGGCGAGCACTTCGTCACCCGCTGGATCGACGGCCCCAACGATCCGCAGTATCCGTTCGGCGCCGGCCTCGCCTACGGGCGGGTCGAGCTCTCCGCGCCCCGGCTCTCCGCGGCGACGATCCCCGCCGGGGCCGCGCTCGAGGTCGAGGTCGACGTCGCCCATGTCGAAGGTCGGACGGTGGAGACCGTGGTCTTCCTGTTCCTGCGCGACCGGGTCGCCTCGACCGCCCGGCCGGTGATGGAGCTGAAGCGCTTCGACCGGGTCACCGTCGCGCCCGGCGAGACCAGGACGCTGCGCTTCGCCCTCGGACCCGACGACTTCACCCTGCTCGACGCGAAGCTCGAACCGGTGATCGAGCCCGGCACCTTCGACGTGCTGGTCGGCGAGAGCGCCGATCGGCGCGGCCTGAAGAGCATCGCCGTCGAGGTGACCGCCCCGGCGGTCGCCTGAGGCGAAGGACCACGCGCACCGGCCGGCGCTCGACCGGCCGGTGACCGGGTCCGGTGAAATTCCACCTCGCCGGAGCACTTCGTGCCATGATGACGGTCGAGCGAGCCGTCGATCGGCGGGCGTCGATCGCGGCCCGCGACGGAGGTTTCGCGATGACCGTCCAGCCCGCCGCCCTGTCCGAAGACGTCGGTGACCATCCGTGGTGGCGACGCGGCGTCGTCTATCAGGTCTATCCGCGGTCCTTCCAGGACACCGACGGCGACGGCGTCGGCGACATCCCCGGCATCCTCGCCCGGCTCGATCACCTGGAGCGGCTCGGGGTCGACGCGATCTGGCTGTCGCCGGTCTATCGCTCGCCGATGAAGGACTTCGGCTACGACATTTCCGATTATTGCGACGTCGATCCGAGCTTCGGCACCCTCGCCGACCTCGATCGGCTGATCGCCGAGCTGCACGCCCGCGGCATGAAGCTGATCATGGACTTCGTGCCGAACCACACCTCCGACCGGCATCCGTGGTTCGTCGAGAGCGCGTCGAGCCGGACCAATCCGAAGGCCGACTGGTATCTCTGGCGCGATCCGGCGCCCGACGGCGGCCCGCCCAACAACTGGCGCTCGATGTTCGGCGGCATCGGCTGGCAGTGGTGCGAGGCGCGGAAGCAGTACTACTACCACGCCTTCCTGAAGGAGCAGTGCGACCTCGACTGGCGCAATCCGGCGGTGGTCGCCGCGATGCACGACGTGTTGCGGTTCTGGCTGGCGCGCGGCGTCGACGGCTTCCGGGTCGACGTCATCTGGCATCTGTTGAAGGACCCCGAGTTCCGCGACAACCCGCCGAACCCCGACTGGACGCCCGATCTGCCGGAGGTCCGCCGCCTGCTCGAGACCATGACCTGCGACCAGCCGGGCATCCTCGATCTGGTCCGCGGCTTCCGTCGGGTGCTCGACGAGTACGACGACCGGCTGCTGATCGGCGAGGTCTATCTGCCGATCGAGCGGATGTGCACCTATTACGGCGAGAACGGCGACGCGGCCCATCTGCCGTTCAATTTCCAGTTGCTGATGAACCCGTGGCGGGCCGACGTCGTCGCCGGCCTGATCGAGAGCTACGAACGCCATCTGCCGACGGGCGCCTGGCCGAACTGGGTGCTCGGCAACCACGACAACGGCCGCGTCGCCTCCCGGTTCGGCGCTGCCCAGGCGCGGGTCGCGGCGATGTTCCTGCTCACCGCCCGCGGCACCCCGACCCTCTTCCAGGGCGACGAACTGGGGCTCACCGACGGCGTCATCCCGCCCGACCGGGTCCGGGATCCGCAGGAGAAGAACGAGCCCGGCCTGCCCGGCCACAACCGCGACATCGCCCGCACCCCGATGCAGTGGGACGCCGGGCCGAAGGCCGGCTTCACCACCGGCGAACCGTGGTTGCCGCTGGTTCCCGGCCACCGCGGCGTCAACGTCGCGGTCGAGGAGGCCGATCCCGGCTCGATGCTCGCCCTGCACCGCCGCCTGATCGCCCTGCGCCGGCGTCATGCGGCGCTGTCGGTCGGGACGGTGAAGGTGGTCGCGGTGCGCGGCGATCTCCTCGTCTTCGAGCGCCGCGCCGGATCCGAGGCCTTCCTGATCGCCCTGAACCTCGGTCACGGACCGATCGAGACCGATCTCGCCGAGGCGGTCGGCGCGCGGATCGTGCTCGCCTGCAAGGGCGGTCGCAAGGGCGAGGTGATCGGCCGCACGCTCTCGCTCGACGCCGACGACGGCCTCGTCCTGGCGCTCGCCGGCTGAGCGGCGCCGGATCGCGCGAAGGCGGCGAGGAGAGGCCCCGCCGCGATCGTTCCGCGTCGTCCGCCCGGTCGGGAGGATCTCAGCCGCGGTTGTAGACGTCCTCGTAGCGGACGATGTCGTCTTCGCCGAGATAGGTGCCGGACTGCACCTCGATCAGGTCGAGCGGCACCTTGCCGGGGTTCTCCAGCCGGTGCCGGGCGCCGAGCGGGATGTAGACCGACTCGTTCTCGGTATAGAGGCCGACCTGGTCGTCGATCGTGATCCGCGCCGTGCCGCTGACCACCACCCAGTGCTCGGAGCGGTGGAAATGGCTCTGCAGCGACAGCATCGAGCCGGGGTTCACGGTGATCCGCTTGACCTGATGGCGGGTGCCGGCGTCGATCGAATCGTAGGCGCCCCACGGACGGAACACCTTGAGGTTCTGCGTCGCCTCGCGACGGCCGAGGTCCTGGAGCCGGCCGACCAGCGCCTTCACCTTCTCCGCCTTCTCCCGCGCCACCACCAGCACCGCGTCGCGGGTGGTCACCACGATCACGTCGTCGACCCCGATCACCGCGGTCAGCCGGTCCGGCGAATGGACGTAGGTGTTCGTCGCCTCGTGGAAGATCGCGTCGCCGAAGGCGCCGTTGCCGGCCGCGTCCTTCTGCGAGAGGTCCCACAGCGCGTCCCAGGCGCCGACGTCGGACCAGCCGAAGTCGGACGGCACCACCGCGGCGAGCCCGGTCTTCTCCATCACCGCGTAGTCGACCGACTTGGCCACCGCCCGGCCGAAGGCGTCTTCGTCGAGCCGCAGGAAGTCGAGGTCGCGGGCCGCCTTCTCGACCGCCTCGCCGACCGGTCGGCCGATCTCCGGCGCCAGCCGGTCGAGTTCGGCGAGGAAGTCGGCGGCGCGGAACAGGAAGTTGCCGGAGTTCCAGAGGTAGCCGTCGGCGACGTGGCGCTCGGCGGTCGCCTCGTCGGGCTTCTCGACGAAGCCGGCGACCGCACAGACGCCGGTGTCGCCGATCGGTGCGCCCGGACGGATGTAGCCGTAGCCGGTCGCCGGACGGGTCGGGCGGATGCCGAAGACCACGATCCGGCCGAGCGCCGCGGCGGCGGCACCGCGCGCCACATGGGCACGGAAGCTCTCGACGTCGGGGATCGCGTGATCGGCGGCGAGCACCAGCACCTGCGCTTCCGGATCCCGGGCCAGCGCCAGCGCCGCACCGGCGGCGATCGCCGCGCAGCTGTCGCGCCGCATCGGCTCGAGCACGATCTCGCCGGTCACCCCGACCGACCGCAGCTGTTCGGCGACGAGGAAGCGGTAGTCCGAACCGGTGACCACGATCGGATCGGAGAAGCCCGGGCCGCGCACCCGGAGCAGCGTCTCCTGGAACAGCGAGGTCTCGCCGGTCAGCGCCAGAAACTGCTTGGGATGAGCCTCTCGCGACGCCGGCCACAACCGGGAGCCGGAACCGCCGCACAACACCAGGGGAATGATCGCCATCGTCGCTTACCTCGTCGACCGGAAGGGAACGGTGGGCGAACCTCGTCCCACGATCCGTCGAGAGCGTGACCGGACCGTTCCCCGCGTGCACCGATGGCTTATGGCGAACTTCCCCGTTCCCGTCGAGGGGCGCTCACGACATCGCAGGGAATGTGATGCCGCGTCTCACCGAACCGCGGCGAACGGCCGGAGGGCTTCGCCGGCCGGCCGGGTCGGGCCGAACAGGTCCATCACCTCGAACACCCTCGCCCGATGGAGCGCCCGGTTCCAGGTGTGCAGACCCGTCCACGGCGCGGCGGGTGCGATCCGGCGCTCGATCGTCTCCGTGCCCGGGCGGGACGGGTCGAACCGGGCGAGCGCCAGTGCGCCGCCGTAACCCTGCGAGGAGTCCTGGACCGGCCGGATCCATCCGCCGTCGCCGGTCGCGAACGGCCGCCCCGCCGGGCGGACCGAGGCGACGTCGACGCGGAGCGGTCCCGGCCCGATCTCGGTCCACGGCCCCCGCAGCGCCGGGGCCGTCCAGACGTGGAGCGCATCCCAGGACGACGACCCCTCCTCGCGACCGGTGCCGTGGAGGAACCAGCGGCCTCCGCTTTCGACGATCGTCGGGTCGTGGAGCTCCGTCCCGGAGATCAACACCGTGTCGAGCCGCCAGTCGTCCGGCGGTTCGACCGCCCGCCACAGCTCGACGGTGCGTCGCCCGGTGGTCTCGGGAATCATCAGCGTCTCGCCCTCTGCGGCGAAGACCTGCGGATAGGAGAGATGGCAGTCGGTCTCGAGGAACGGTCGGAACGGTCCCGGCCGCCCGTCGCCGGCCACCTCGGCGACCGACAGGATCCCCTTGCCGGTGGCATGGGGGAACTCCTCGACGAACAAGTGGACCCGGTCGCCGAACCGGAACGGGAAGGGGTCGGCGTAGAAGCGCCGGCCGTCGTCGGGGATCATCGCGAAGGGCGTCGGGTCGGTCTCGGGCCGATCGGCGGGCGAGGCGGGGTCGCGCAGCCGCCAGATCGTCCGCCAGTCCTCCGCCGTCGCGAGGTGGCGGGTCAGCCGGGCGAGGATCCGTCGGCCGAGCGTCGCCGCGACCAGCGCCCCGGTCCCCACCGATCGGCGACGGCTCGCCGCGATCGGAGCCGGCATCGTCCGGTCGGCCGTCCGCCGGGTCGGATCGACGAGATCTCCGATGACGCGGCGGACGAGTTGGGCGAGCCGCGCCAGGATCATCGACAGGCCGGCGAGCGCTCGCCGCCGGTCCTCGACCGCGACGATCCAGCGTTCGACGGTCCGGGTTCCGGCATCGTCGGCGATCTCGGCTTCGAGAACCGGGTTCTCCCGCTCGAGCAGCGCGGTGATCGCCCCGGCGAGCGGCGGCAGGCCGCCGCAGGTCACCCGCAGCCGGGCCGGCCCGTCGCCGGCCGCCCGTCCGCCGGTCAGATCGACGATCAGAGCGGCTCGGCCGGCGAGACGCGGGCGATGGGCGAAGGCGGTGGGCACCAGCGGATCGACGGCGAGGCTCTCGGCCCGCCGCGTCGTCAGCCGCTCCACTTCGAACAGCAGATCGAGCCCGGCCGGGGAGGGGTCGGCGGCGACCGGTACGACGCCCACCGTGGTTCCCGGCAGGGCGGCGATCGCCTCGACCACGCCGAGGTGCCAACGCCTCGGCCGATCCTCGGGGATCAGGACTTCGATCCGCATCGTCGTTCCGCTCCGATCGTCGGGATCCGCATCGGACCGACCATCGCCGGTCCGCATGTCGAGCAGATTTACAGGTCCGTCGTCGAAACGTCGACGCTTCCGAGAGTCGCGCCTCGCCATGCGAGAGTCCACGGTCGACGCCGTTCGACATGGTTTCCGAAGTGTTGACCCGACGAAAAGAATTTTCTGCGGTGTTTTACTTCGATTTTCCGAATGAGGCGTAGGAAGGTGGGGTCGACAGGGGAGATCTCGCGATGAACATGCGTCTCTGGGGTGCTGCCGTCCTTTTCGGGCTGGCCGTTTTCGCCGGCGCCGACGCCATGGCCTTCCCTCGGGTCTCCGACCCGACGCAGCGTCAGGCGGCGCTGCCGAAGGGCGGTTTCCTGACCGACCGCGATTTCACGCCGGCTCATCTCGGGTTCCGCAACTTCTGCGACCGCTATGCCGAGCAGTGTTCGTCCGACGGCAAGGGCACGACCGTCGATCTCGATGCCGACAAGTGGCAGGATCTGGTCGAGGTCAACGATCTCGTCAACGACCGGGTCGAGCCCGACAACTACGGCACCGACTACGAGAACTGGTCGCTCGAGGCGACCCGCGGCCACTGCAACGAATACGCGATTCAGAAGCGCAAGGAACTGGTCGACCGCGGTTGGCCGATCGCCGCGCTGTCGCTGGCCGTCGCCCACACCCGCTACGACGAGGGCAACGTCTTCCATCTGGTGCTGACCGTGCGCACCGACCGCGGCGACTTCGTCCTCGACAACCTGCGCCGCAAGGTTCTGCCGGTGACCAAGACCGGCTACGGCTTCATGATGCGCCAGTCGACCATCCACCCGCGCCTGTGGGTCCGCACCGGCGGCACCCGGATGAACGACGTCTGATCCGAGCCTTCCGCGAGACTCCGACGGCGGCCGCGTCCTTCGACCCGGCCGCCGTCGTCGTTCGTGCCGTCGATGGTTCAGAACACCTCGTCGGGAACGTCGATGATCGATCCGCCGCCCGCCATGATCGCCGCGAACCGGGCCGAGGCCTCCGGCAACAGGCGCTCCACGTAGAACCGGCCGGTGGCGAGCTTCGCCCGATAGAACGGGTCGCCGGGATCGGCGGCGAGCTTCGCGAGCGCCACCTCGGCCATCCGCGCCCACTGGTGGGCGAGGGCGACGAGGCCGAACAGCCGCAGATAATCGGTCGCCGCAGCGGCCGCCTCCTCCGGCTTGGCGAGCCCGACCCGGGCGATCTGGGCGGTCGCCTGTTGCAGCCGGACGAAGGTCTTGGCCAGCGGCCCGACGAACGGGGCGAGTGCCTCGTCCTCGGCCTTCGCCTCGATGAACGCCTGCACCGGATGGAAGAACCGCCGGAGCGCCCGGCCGCCGTCGGCCGGCAGCTTGCGGCCGATCAGGTCGAGCGCCTGGACGCCGTTGGTCCCTTCGTAGATGCGGGTGATCCGGGCGTCGCGCAGATACTGCTCCTGGCCCCATTCGCGGATGAACCCGTGACCGCCGAGCACCTGGACGCCGAGATCGGCGACTTCCGAGCCGAGGTCGGTCATCATCGCCTTGGCGATCGGCGTCATCAGCGCGACGTAGTCCTCGGCCGCCCTGCGCACCTCCGGGTCCGGATGGCGTGCGGCGACGTCGAGCTCACGGGCGATGGTGATCGCCAGGGCCCGGCAGCCCTCGGTATGGGCGCGCTGGGTGAGCAGCATCCGCCGGACGTCGGGATGGACGACGATCGGATCGGCCGGCTTGTCCGGAGCCTTGGTGCCGGAGAGCGACCGTCCCTGGACCCGCTCGCGGGCATAGGCGGCGGCGTTCTGCCGCGACACCTCGGCGAGGCCGAGGCCCTGGACGGCGACCCCGAGCCGGGCGGTGTTCATCATCGTGAACATCGCCCGCATGCCCTTGTGGAGCTCGCCGATCAGGAAGCCCTCGGCGCCGTCGAAGTTCATCACGCAGGTCGACGAGGCCTTGATCCCCATCTTGTGCTCGAGCGAACCGCAGGTGACGCCGTTCTCCGGTCCGATCCCGCCGTCCGCGGTGAGCCGGAACTTCGGCACCAGGAACAGCGAGATCCCCTTGATTCCCTTCGGCGCGCCGGGCGTGCGGGCGAGCACCAGATGCAGGATGTTCTCGGTCAGGTCGTGGTCGCCGGCGGAGATGAAGATCTTGGTGCCGGTGACCGACCAGGTGCCGTCACCCGTCGGCTCGGCCCGGGTGCGGATCAGGCCGAGGTCGGTGCCGCAGTGCGGTTCGGTGAGGCACATGGTGCCGGCCCAGGTGCCGTCGACCAGCTTCGGCAGCCAGGTCTCCTTGAGCGCCTGCGTGCCGTGCCGGGCGAGCGCGTTGTAGGCGCCGTGGCTGAGCCCCGGATACATGCCGAACGACAGGTTGGCCGAGCAGATCATCTCCTCGACCAGGGTCGAGACCGCCGCCGGCATGCCCTGGCCGCCCCATTCCGGGTCGCTCGCCATCGCCGTCCAGCCGCCTTCGCGGAACCGGTCGTAGGCCGCGCGGAAGCCCGACGGGGTCACCACCACGCCGTTCTCGATCCGGCAACCTTCCTCGTCGCCGGAGCGGTTCAGCGGGAACAGCACGGTCTCGCAGAGCTTCGCCGCTTCGTCGAGAACCGGATCGACGAGATCGCGGCTCCAGTCGGCGAGCCCGGGCAGGTCGGTCATCGCCTCGCCGTTCGAGAGCTCCCAGAGCACGAAGCGCATGTCCCGGAGGGGCGCCTGATAGATGGGCATCGGTCGTCTCCTCGCGTCAGTTGCGCAGCGGCCTGCCGGTCATCAACATGTGCTCGATGCGGTCGAGCGTTCCGCCGGTGCGGGCGAGACCCATGAAGGTCTCCCGCTCCAGGGTCAGGAGGTCGTCCTCGTCGAGCTCGACGAGAACGTCGGTGTCGCCCCCCGCCAGCACTCGGGCGAGCGCCTTCGACACCACCTCGTCGTGGACCGTCGCCCTGCCCAGCCGGCGGAACCCGTCGACCGCCATGCCCAGCGCGCTCTCGGCGGCCGGACCGGCGAGACGGAAGCGCGGCGGCTCCGGCGGCCGATAGCCCTCGACCAGCGACAGCGCCCTGGCCTTGGCGTCGGCGAGCAGCCGGTAGCGGTTCATGGTGATGCCGTCGGAGGGACGCAGGAACAGCATCTCCTTCGCCTCCGCCGCCGACTTGGCGACGGTGGCGGTCGAGATCAGTTCGAACGCCTTGGCGACCGCCGGCATCGGGCCGTTCGGCAGGCGGCCGAGGCTCTGCCAGCGGGCCAGCATCTCCTTGCAGCCGCCCCATCCGGGGATCAGGCCGACGCCGACCTCGACCAGTCCGACATAGGTCTCGGCATGCGCCTGGACCGCGTCGCAATGGAGCAGGATCTCGCAGCCGCCGCCCAGCGCCATCCCCGACGGCGCGCCGACCACCGGGAACGGCGCGTATTTCAGGGCCTTGTAGACCGACTGTCCGGAAGCGATCAGGTTTTCGATCTCGCCCCAGGCGGCGATGTTGGCGGCGAACAGGGCGAGCCCGAGATTCGCACCGACCGAAAACTGACTGCCCTCGTTGTAGATCACCAGCGCCTTGAAGTCCTTGCGGACGGTGCGGATCGTCTTGCCGAGCAGGTCGATGATGTCGGGATCGAGTGAATTCATCTTCGAGGTGAATTCGAAGCAGGCGACCCCGTCGCCGATGTCCCAGAGCGCCGCGGAGCCGTTCTTCAGAACCGGCTTCGCCGAGAGCTTGAGGTCGGCGAGCATCACCACGCCGTCCGGCCGCTTCAGCTCTTCGTAGGCGCCGTTCCGGCCGAGCACTTCGCGCCGGCCGTCGACCACCCGGTAGAACGGACGTCCGGCGGCGGTGACCAGGATCGGCGCCACCGGCAGGCCGGAGGCCTCCAGCCGGCGGACGAACCAGCCGACCCCGACTTCGTCGATCAGTTCGAACGGCCCCTTCTTCCAGTTGTAGCCGAGCCGCATCGCCTCGTCGATCGAGGCGACGTCGTCGGCCGCGTCGCCGACCAGCAGTGCCGCATAGGCGAGGGTGCGGCCCATCACGCCCCAGGCGTAGCGTCCGGCCTCGCTGTCGTGTTCGAACAGCGCGACGAGCGAGCGGCCCGCCTCCTTCACCGCTTCGACGTCGGCGCGCTTCTGGGGCCGGTACTCGCCGGTCGCCAGATCGATCGCTTCCTTGGCCTTGTTCTTCTCGCGGTTCACCCGATAGAAGCCGCCCTTGCCCTTCCGGCCGGTGTTGCCGTCGGCGATCATCCTGGCGATCAGCGGCGCCGGGCGGTTCAGCTCGTGGAACATGTCGCCTTCCGGCAGCGTCGCGGCGAGACTGCCGACGACGTGCGGCATCAGATCGAGGCCGACCAGATCGATCAGCCCGAAGATGCCGGTCTTCGGCACGCCCATCGGCCGTCCGAGGATCGCGTCGGCGTCCTCGACGTCGAGCCCGCGGTCGAAGGCCTCGCCGACCGCCGCCTGCATCCAGGTGACGCCGAGCCGGTTGGCGATGAACCCGGGCCGGTCGGCGCAGAAGACCACGCTCTTGCCGAGCCGGTGATCGGCGAAGCGGGTGACCGCCTCGACCGCGTCCGATCGGGTCGCCGCCCCGGCCACCACCTCGAGCAGCCGCATGTAGCGCGGCGGGTTGAAGAAGTGGGTGATCAGGAAGTCGTGCGCGAAGCGCTCCGGCAGTCCTTCGACCAGAGCCGCGAGCGGGATGGTCGAGGTGTTCGACGAGACGATCGAGCCCGCCTTGCGGACCGCGTCGATCTTCGCGTAGAGAGCCTGCTTCGGCTCGAGCCGCTCGACGATCGCCTCGACGATCAGGTCGCAGTCGGCGACGAGGCCGAGATCGTCCTCGGTGTTGCCGGGAGTCACCAGCTTCGCCGCCGCCTTCGACATGAACGGCGCCGGATCGGCCTTCAGCATCCGCTCGATCGCGGCCCGCGCGATCGCCGACCGGTCGTCGCCCGAGGGGGCGGGGATGTCGAGCAGCACGACGGGGACGCCGGCATTGGCGACATGGGCGGCGATCGCCGCGCCCATCACGCCGGAGCCGATCACCGCCACCTTGGCGATCGTGCCGACCGGAGCGACCTTGCAGGATTCGCCGGCCACGGGGGGAGGGGTGAGATCGGCCATCACAACGCCTCCAGGATGGTGGCGATGCCCTGGCCACCGCCGATGCACTGGGTGGCGAGGGCGTATTTCGCCCCCTCGCGCTTCAGGAGCTGGGCCGCCTTGCCGACGATGCGGGCGCCGGTGGCACCGAGCGGATGGCCGAGCGCGATCGCGCCGCCGTCGAGATTGACCTTCGCCGGGTCGATGCCGAGGTCGCCGATGCAGGCGAGCGCCTGCGCGGCGAAGGCCTCGTTCAGCTCGATCACGTCGATCGCCGAGACCTCGATGCCGTCCCGCGCCGCCGCCTTGCGGGTGGCGC